>JAKSCU010000296.1 GCA_022360435.1 Bacillota bacterium | reverse complement strand
TTCCTCTTTGATTAATATACTGGAGCAGGCCAAATCCCTGGGCGGACCGGTACTGGTGCATGTAATTACCGAAAAGGGCAAGGGTTACGCGCCGGCGGCAGAAAAGGCGGACAAATTTCACGGTATCGGACCCTTTGACATAGTATCCGGCACTTGTGTCAAGAGCAGCGATATCAGCACGTATACCGAGGTTTTCGGCAACACACTGGTCCGACTGGCCGCCGATGATCAACGTATCGTGGCTATTACCGCAGCCATGTGCGGCGGCACCGGCCTGAGCGATTTTGCCGCCAAGTTTCCGGACCGCTTTTTCGATGTCGGCATAGCGGAGCAACACGCCGTAACGCTGGCGGCCGGGCTGGCCAAGTCCGGCATGAAGCCCGTAGTGGCGATATATTCTTCTTTTTTACAGCGATCTTACGATCAAATTATACACGATGTGTGCCTGCAAAATCTGCCGGTGGTATTTGCCGTCGACCGGGCCGGTATCGTCGGGGATGACGGTCCCACGCACCACGGACTGTTTGATTATTCATTCCTGCGTGCCGTACCCAACATCACCCTGATGGCGCCCACCAGCGAAAAAGACGTACAGGACATGCTATTCGCCGCGCTGCAACTGGACGGTCCCTGTGCTTTGCGCTACCCGCGGGGAGTCGGACTGGGCGTTGACCTGGGCAAAGAATGTTGTCCGGTCCCCTTTGGCAAGGCTGAAGTTATCAGAGACGGCCGGGATATAACCATTATTGCCGCCGGCAACATGGTGCCGCTGGCAATAATGGCGGCTGAAAATCTGGAAGATTTCGATGTTTCTGCCACCGTAATCAACGCCCGTTATATCAAGCCGTTGGACGCTGAATGTATTACCCGCCACACCGGTCGTACCGGACGGGTAATAACCATAGAGGAAAATGTCCTCAACGGCGGTTTTGGCTCGGCGGTGCTTGAATTGTTGCAATCCACCGGGTTAAATGATGTGCAGGTTCGCTGCCTTGGCATTCCCGATCTATTTTTGGAGCACGGCAGTCAACCCCTGCTACGGGAAAAGTACGGCCTGTCATCGCAGTCCATAACCGACTCGGCCCTGGAAATGGTTAAGCCGCATAAAAAAAGAAGCGTTAGATTGATTAAAATGGGTGGGAACCAAATTTGACCGCCAAAAAGAGGCTCGACCTGCTGCTGGCGGATAACGGATACTATGCCAGCAGAGAGAAGGCCCGGGCTGCCGTTATGGCGAGAGAGGTCAAGGTTAACGGCAGCGTCGCAACAAAACCGGGGCAACTGATTGAAGAAGCCGACCCGGTGATAGAAATAAAACAAAAAATGCCATATGTCAGCCGGGGCGGCTTTAAGCTGGCCCGGGCCCTGCATGCGTTCAATATTTGCCTGAAAAATAGGACAATGCTGGACGTTGGCGCTTCAACCGGCGGTTTTACCGACTGCGCGCTGCAGCACGGCGCAGCCAAAGTATACGCGGTCGATGTCGGCTACGGGCAGATAGCCTGGCTGTTGCGCAACGACCCTCGGGTGATTGTAATTGAACGCACCAACATCCGCCATATGGAGCCCAGTGTTTTTACCGCCGGTATGCCGGATTTCGTTGCCATTGACGTATCTTTTATTTCCCTGGCTTTGGTTTTGCCCAAAGTGAATGAACTGTTTGATGATTACGAAGGCGTGGCCCTGGTAAAGCCACAATTTGAAGCCGGCCGCGAATTGGTCGGCAAAAAAGGGGTGGTCAGGGATGCGGCCGCGCACAGGCAGGCACTGCTTAAATCAACCGGGGCGGTGCTGGATTGCGGCGCGGAGGTCCTTGGTCTCGACCACTCACCAATCAAGGGACCCCGGGGGAACATAGAATATTTGATGCATTTTCGCAAACCTGGCGGTAATGGCCCAATAGACGCGACAACCATTGACATGGTGGTGGAAAAAGCTCACCGTATCAAGGAATGGCCGCAAACCACCGGCGCCGGGCGGTGGGAAAATGCAATAGAAGGCGAGTTGTCAAAAACAAAACCAGTATCATAAAAGCGTTTTATACCCGGGAGGCGTAATTTTGAAAACTGTCGGCCTCTTATCAAACCTGGAAGGCGATAAAATAGCAAAACTGGTGACGGAAGTAAGTAACTGGCTGAACAGCCATAACGTAACCCTACTTGTGGACGAGGAGTGCGCAAGCCGGATCGATATGCGCCGCAACATTTGTTCCCGCCAAGAACTGGTTGACCGGGTAGACTGTCTGATGGTGCTGGGCGGGGACGGCACCCTGCTTAACAGCGCGCGATTGGCTGCGCCGCGCGGAGTGCCGGTATTCGGTGTTAACATGGGAAGGCTCGGTTTTTTGACCGAGGTTGACGTCCCGCATTTTTTTAACGCCCTGGAGTTATTACTGGCAGGTAAATACTCCATTGAAGAGCGAATGATGCTGGAAGCCTGCGTGATCAGAAACGGGGAAGCATCGCCGCCCATCACCGGCCTTAACGACGCCGTCATCACCAAGGGAGCATTTGCCCGGTTAATCATCCTGGACACAGTGGTTGATGGCCGGCTTTTTAATACCTACCATGCCGACGGAGTCATTATTGCCACACCCACCGGGTCAACAGCCTATTCCCTTTCCGCCGGCGGGCCGCTGGTGGTGCCCGACTTGGATTTGCTGCTTTTTACGCCCATCTGCCCCCACGCCTTGTGGGCCAGGCCGCTGGTCATCTCGCCCGACAGCGAGGTGCTGGTAACTCTTCGTTCCAAGCAGGGCGAGGTAATGTTGACAGTGGACGGCCAATTGGGTATGCATTTGCAGTACGGTGACACGGTCCGGGTGAAAAAATCCTCCTACACGGCAAAATTTATTAAATTGAACAATCAAACATTTTTTGATATTCTCAGGGAAAAGTTTAAAGAGGGTGACGGGTTTAATGGCTGATTGCCCCCCGTTCCGTTTTTCCGGGGTTAAAGGAAATGCTGTTTTACTGGCGCAAAAATTTGTCGGCGAAATTTTGCATGACGGCTGCGTGGCGGTTGACGCCACCATGGGCAACGGTCATGACACCGTTTTTATGGCTCAAAAAGTGGGGCCGGCAGGCAAAGTTTACGCTTTCGATATTCAACAGGCCGCACTGGACGCAACCGCTCGCAAGCTGAAACAATCCGGGCTGGCGAAAAGGGCGGCGCTTTTTTTGGAAAGCCATGCATCAATGCGCAATTACCTGAAAGGACCGGCAGATTGTTTTATTTTTAATCTGGGTTATTTACCTGGGGGGAACCACGGTATTATCACCCAAGCCGATACCACGCTGGCTGCATTAAATACCGCCCTTGATCTGTTAAAGCCGGGGGGCAGGATTAGCATGGTGGTTTACACCGGCCACCCGGGGGCGGAAGAGGAAAGCAGCGCGGTGGAAGAAACTGTGCGCCGGCTGGATCCCCGGGTGTACGGCGTTTTACAGGTCATGTTTGCCAACCGGCCCCACTGGGCACCTTTTTTGATATTAATTGAGAAGGCGGTTCCGGACAATGAAAACCCGGCGCAATATGAAAATTCTTGAAATTATTAAAGAAAAAGAAATCGGCACCCAGGAAGAAATGGTTCTGGAATTGCGCAAGGCCGGTTTTTCAGTGACCCAGGCCACGGTATCCAGGGACATAAAGGATCTGGGTTTGATCAAAGTTCCCGGCGGCTCGGGCATATCCAGGTACGCCCTGCCCGGGGAGACTTTCAGCCCCAAAAACGACGACCGGATCAAAAGGCTGTTCAAAGATTCGGTGATCTCACTGGAGAACAGCGAAAATCTGATTATCATCAAAACCTTGCCGGGTGAAGCCCAGGGTGTGGCGTCAGCCGTCGATAAATTGGAGTGGCCCGAAATTATTGGCACCGTGGCCGGTGACGATACCATACTGGTGGTCACCAAGCCTAAAAAAATAGTCCACGCGGTGATGAAAGAGTTTACTTCTTTAACCGGGAGGTAATTTGGCCGATGCTGGTTTCACTTTACATACAAAATTTTGGGCTGATTGATACCCTGGAAGTGGAAATGGTTTCGGGGTTGAATGTGCTGACCGGTGAAACCGGCGCGGGTAAATCAATTATTGTGGAAGCCCTTAAAGTTTCACTGGGAGGCAAGTGCCAGGCCGATATGATCAGGACCGGCCGGGAACGGGCGTTGGTCCAGTCTGTTTTTGAAGTGGGCAAATCCACCGCGGTTTTTTATAAATTGACCGCAAACGGACTTGAGCCCGGTGAACAGGAGGGAGATCTGCTGATTATGAGCAGGGAATTAAACCGTCAGGGACGCAATACCTGCCGCATTAACGGGCGGGTGGTGAATCTGTCGGCTTTCCGGGAAGTATCCGCCCTGCTGGTGGAGATGCACGGGCAGCACGACCAACAGGCACTGTTGTCAACGGAAAAACAGCTCGGGCTGCTGGACAGGTACGGCGGTCCGGATTTGGCCGCCCTGGTTGTGGAAACCGAAACAGCTTACCGGAATTGGCAAGCCGCCATTCGCCGGCAAGAGGAGATAATATCCGGAAGCAGGGAAAGACAGCAGCGCATTGACATGCTGGAATACCAAATTAAAGAAATAAACGCCGCCGGCCTGGCCGGGGAAGACGAGACTGAATTGTACCAAAAGCGGAACAAACTGGCCAACGCCGAGAGGATTGGTCAACTGGCCGCCAGCGTGCTGCAAAAGATTTTTCACGGGCCCGACCATTGCCCGGCGGCCATCGATCTGTTGGGACGGTCAAAAAACGAGCTGGAGGAATTATGCCGCTACCTGCCGGACAGCCAAAACTGCCTGGAGAACATCCATTCGGCATTGTGCCTGGTGGAAGACGCGGCCCGGGACTTGGCGGCTTGTCGTGAAAGCGTGGAGATTGATCCCGAAGAACTGGGCCGGGTTGAGGAAAGGCTGGCCCTTATAGAGAAGCTGAAAAGAAAATACGCCGCTACCCTGACCGGGGTGCTTGAGTACTGTGAACAAATTTCTTTTGAATTGGAAAAACTGCAAACACTGGAAAACCAGAGCGTTGATGTAGAACAACAGGTGCTGGATAATGAGGAAAAATACTTGAAATCAGCCGGCAAGACAAGCCGGCTCAGGCTGGAAACCGCGGCAAAACTCGAAAAAGCGGTGCAAAATGAGCTTAGGGAAATGGAAATGCTGCAAGTTGATTTCGCCGTGGAGTTAACCACGGGCGAACCGACGCCGGCAGGTACTGATTCTCTCCAGTTCCTTTTTTCACCCAATCCCGGCGAACCATTAAAACCACTGGCCAAAATCGCCTCGGGCGGGGAATTGTCCAGGGTTATGCTGGCCCTGCGGTCGGTACTGGCGGTTGCGGACGAGACCCAGACCCTGGTTTTCGACGAAATAGACGTTGGCATTGGCGGGCGCACCATTCATGCCATTGCCGAAAGGTTGGAAGAATTGGGACGGCAAAGGCAGGTTATTTGCATTACACACGCCGCCGCGGTGGCCGCTTGCGCTTCTAATCATTATTTAGTCGCCAAGTCAACCGACGGCCAAAGAACCGTTACCACCTTAAAACACCTCGGCGGGGAAGAGCGGGTCCGGGAACTGAGCCGCATGGTGGGAGGCATTGAAGACTCGAAACTGCTGACCGGCTATGTGCGCAAAATGTTGAAATAAATATTTAAAAAGTCTTGGGTTTATTTTTTTTCTCAATATCAAACTTAAATAATTCGTCAATAGGAACATCTAAATATTTTGCCAGCGAAAATGCGAGATATAACGATGGATCGTATTTATTGTTTTCGATCGCATTTATAGTTTGCCTGGAAACATTACAAAATTTAGCAACTTCATCTTGGGATAACTTTTTTGCTTTCCGAAGTTCTTTAACTTTGTTTTCCACTTTAACCACCATATTTTTTTTTATTAAAGATTAGTAGAAAAAAGAATACAACTGATATGATAGTTAAGAAAATTAGCGGATTAAGTCCTTCAAGTTGATGATTAGTAATAATTGAAACTACGATTTGGATTATTAATATCGCAATTATCGCAACTAAAGTACCGGACATTGCTTTGGTTTTAATTAGAGTTTTTCTTTCATCTCCCTGTTTAGTAAGAGAATAAAACATATAGCTTATCGATATGAACATAATTATAAATATACCAATAGAAAATGCAAAAAGTAACCAATTTGCTTGTGCCACACTCTTTCCCCCTCAAAAATGTAAAAAACATTTGACATTTTTGAGGGTATATTATCTTATGGATTTTGTCAAATATTTTTTGCATTTTTGTCCTAATACTTTAATACCAAAGCCAAAAATATAAAAAAAGCGCGCTCCAGGGAACGAAGGAGCGTGCTTTTTTACACTTTAAGGAAAGTATGCCCGGCCATATCTATGGCCGGAATCAAGGAGTAACGTATTAAAAAGCGCGCGCAGAGGGAACTGAATAAAGCGCGCTTTTTTTATACTTTTCCATACTATCAATATGTTACAGCGCGCCCGGAACCGTTACTCGCCGCGGTTATGCCAATGTACGGCACATAAGGGCGGAATAAATCCGACTACCGGAGGCAGATTAATAATAACCCGCGGGTATAAAACAACTTCAAAATCTTTTCCGCAACAATTTTTCAATAGAATATGGGGCGCTCCCTGTGCACTGAAAGCAGCCCTTTAAAGCAATAATCGCCATACCTGTATCCTCTATATATGCAGCAACAGGCAGATACAACCGGGGAGGTGTGTATACTGAATCGCAGCAACATAACCAGTCGTTTCGGTGTAGTTTTTGTAATAGTATTGGCAATATCGGTATGTTTCATGTCCCTGTATTCAATTTGGCAAAAAGTTCTGCCCAACCAACAAATGATTGGGGTGGGAGAAGAGATTACCGCCGGAAGCGCCCTTCCTCCCGCGATTGGCAACAATGTAAAACTACACCTGCACTCCGCAGGCAAGCTTTTTTCAGTTGACGGCGTTGATTACAAAGAACTGACTTTCTCTCCCGGGGAAATAAAACCCGTGGCGTCGGAACCCGGTCAACTGAAAATGCAGATGAGACTGTTTGGCTTCATTCCTTTGCATCAGATGACTTTGAACGTGGTTACCGCGCCCCGGGTAATCCCCGGCGGCCAATCAATCGGCATTTTGATGCATCCCGAAGGAATTATGGTGGTCGGGGAAGCGCCGGTGGCCAAAGACGGGAAAAAGCACTACCCCGCCAGAGAGGCCGGCATACAGGTGGGCGACCTGATCCTCCGGGCAAACGGAATAAAAATCAGCGGTGAAAGCCAGTTACAGGACGTAATTGACAACTGCGGCGACAGTGGAAAGCACGTTTTGCTACTAGTCAAACATGGAGGGAAAACCCGGCAGTATAAAGTAAAACCCATGCAATGTGACAAAACCGGCCGATTCCGGGTGGGTTTGTTTGTAAAAGGGACTGCAGCCGGGGTGGGTACGCTTACTTTTTATGAACCTGCCAGTCAAACTTACGGCGCCCTAGGCCACATAATTGCCGATATCAACAGCGGCCAAACCATCAATCTGGATAACGGCAGAATTGTGGACGCCGAAATAAAGAATCTGAACCCGGGAAGAAAGGGCCAGCCCGGAGAAAAAATGGGTGTCTTCAAGGGCACTGTTGATATTTTGGGGAACATTGAGAAAAACACCGCGCACGGCATATTCGGCAAACTGGAGAAAGGCATTAACAATCCATTTTTCAGCCAACCGGTGCCGGTCTTGATGAAAAATCAAATTAAAGAGGGTCCGGCGGAAATTTTTACGGTGTTGAACGGTAGTAAAACGGAAAGATTTAGTATTAATATTGAACGGGTTTTACCGGGTGAGGAGTACGGCAAAGACATGATTATTAATGTTACCGATCCCAAGTTGCTTGAACGCGCCGGGGGCATTATACAAGGCATGAGCGGCAGTCCCGTTGTGCAGGACGGTAAACTGGCCGGGGCCGTTACCCACGTTTTTATAAACGACCCCGCCCGGGGATACGGAGTCGCCGCTGAAAATATGTTTATAGAAGTAAATTTAATGAATGTTAAGAAAAAAGAAAGATTAGCCAGTTAGTTTTATTTAAATTCATCTTTAAAAGTAATAATTTAACAATTTTGCTAAAAAAATTTAAAGGGATACTCCCGACTCCGTCGAATGTCAAAGTTATAGACAAATAATATACGTTTATTTTAGGAGGCGGGAATGGTAATGAAAACGGATACCAAGATAGTTATCGCAGATGATAACAGGGAATTTTGTGACTTACTGAAGGATTTTTTGCAGCAGCAGGATGACTTGAAGATAATTGGTGTGGCGCACAATGGAATGGACGCCTTGGGTTTAATAAATGAGCAGAACCCGGACGTTGTTGTGCTTGATGTTATTATGCCCCACCTGGACGGTATTGGTGTGCTGGAAAAGTTAAACGAGAATTTTTCCAGCTATAAGCCCAAGATAATCATATTAACGGCATTCGGTCAGGAGAGCGTCACCCAAAGAGCTGTTGAATTGGGCGCGGATTATTACATTTTGAAACCTTTTGATTTTGCCGTGCTGACCACCAGGATTAAACAGCTTACCGGCGGCATGAAGCCATCCCAGTATATATCAATATCCAAACCCAAAAGCCTGGATGTATCCGTGACCAATATTATTCACGAAATGGGCGTGCCCGCCCATATCAAGGGCTACCATTACCTGAGAGACGCTATTTTGGAAGTTATTGAGGATGTCAACTTGCTGGGTGCGGTAACCAAGGAATTATATCCTGCTATTGCTCACAAATACCAAACCACTCCCAGCCGGGTGGAAAGAGCCATCAGGCACGCTATTGAGCTTGCCTGGGACCGCGGCAACATAGAGATGATGACCAAATTTTTCGGGTATACCATCAACCTGGAGCGGGGAAAACCTACCAATTCCGAATTTATAGCCATGGTGGCGGATAAACTGAGAATCGAATCCAAAGTGAGTTAAAGAACAAGGGAGAGAAGCAAGGAAGCAAGGGGACGGTTCTTTTGCTTCCTTGCTTCTTTTTGTTTATAAGGAGAAAAAACCGTCTCTTTGCTTCCCAGCATTGTTCTTGACGTTTTTAAACAAAAATTGTAAAATGTTAAAGTTAGGTTAAGGCGGTGGAATTAGATGAAAAACTCGGTAATCCGCGGGCCGGTCCGGCTGGATAAAAAAACAAAAAACTTGGTTAAAAGAATCCAGTCCGGAGATATCGCCGTGATTGATCACGCCAACCTGGACGAGGTCGCCGCCAATTCGCTGGTGGAAGCAAAAGTTAAAGCGGTGGTAAACGTGTCCACGTCCATGAGTGATTCATACCCCAACGAGGGACCGCTGCGTCTGGTCGAATCGGGAATCAGGCTGGTGGATTGCCCGGGAAGCGACCTGTTCGCCCAACTGGTGGAGGGGCGGGAAATGGAAATGCGCAACGGCATTTTAACGGTGCAGGGGAGAGAAGTGGCCGCCGGCATGGAACTTACCCCCGGGTTTATAAAAGTTAAGATGCTGGAGGCAAAGGCCAACCTGGAGCAGGAACTATCCAGCTTTGTCCAAAATACCATGGAATACGCCAAGTCGGAAATCGGACTGATATGCAATCAGTTTGCCATACCGGCTTTAAAGACCGATTTTAACGGCAAGCACGCCTTGATTGTTGTTCGGGGCAAGAACTACAAGGAAGATTTAAAAGCCATCAAGTCATATATTGACGAGATTAATCCGATCATCGTTGGTGTCGACGGCGGGGCCGACGCGCTGGCAGAATTCGGTCTGCAGCCCGACGTTATCGTTGGCGACATGGACAGTGTCAGTGATCCGACGTTGCTGGGCGATTCCGAACTGGTGGTACATGCTTACCCGGATGGTGAAGCACCCGGCATGATCAGGCTGGAGAGGCTGGGCTTAAAAGCCGCGGTATACGCCGCCCCGGGCACCAGCGAGGACATCGCCATGCTGATGGCATACGAAATGGGCGCTGAGCTAATCGTGGCGGTGGGCACTCATTCAAATATGATCGATTTTTTGGAAAAGGGCAGAAAAGGAATGGCCAGCACTTTTCTAGTCCGGGCCAAAGTCGGTTCCATCATGGTGGACGCCAAGGGTGTCAGTAAACTTTACCGAAGCAAGCCCCGGTTTAAAGATCTGGCGCCAATATTTATCGCCGCCCTGCTGCCCGTGGCCGCTGTTATGATAATATCTCCATCCACGCGCGAATTGCTGCGCCTGCTGATCATTCAATTCAAGATATTAACCGGGATTTAGGTGAAAAAATGATTATAGATTACAAATACCACATAGCGTCTCTGGTGGCTGTTTTTCTTGCTTTGGGCATCGGTATATTAATCGGCAGCACCATGCTGGGAAACGACGCTCTAATCGAATACCAGAAGCAGGTGACCGACAGGCTGGAAAACCAACTGCAATCCCTGCGTGAAACCAACGACACCATTGAGGCCAAGGCCAGTGATCTGGAAATAGATACAAGTAGACATCAGCAGTTTGAAAAAGAAGTCCTTCCGGCCCTGGTGCACGCCCGTCTGGCCGATAAAAAATTCGCCCTGCTGGAATTAAACGGCTATGGATCCCCGCCGGAAATCAGCGGGATTATCAATGATGCGGGCGGAGAAGTGGTATCTGTGACTTCCATAAACAGTATATACGACAACCCGGCAACAATTACCGAATTGGCGACGGCGTTGGGCTGGCAGGAATCCGACGCCGAACAAAACTTGCGCCGGATGGCCGTTGAGCTTTCAACCGGCATAGTTACAGCTGAAAATGTCGCGTCCATGGAGCTTTTAAAAGAAAAAGACGTCATTGAAACATCCGGCGCATACGGCATGCCCGTAGACGGGTTGATTATTGCCGGAGGCGGTTACGGGGAAAACAAAAGAAACGTTCAGTTCGACCTGCACGTAATCGATTATTTCGAGGAGTTGAACATACCGGTATTGGGCGTCGAGGAGACCGAAGCCAACTATTCCTCTATTAAGGATTACCAGCGCAAACATATCAGTACCGTTGACAATATCGATACGGCCTCGGGCCAACTGGCCATGGTGCTGGCACTGAGCGGGCAGCCGGGCAATTATGGCGTCAAATCCACAGCCCAGAGTCTGATGCCCGAAATTCACATGGCAGGTGATCAATAATGAGTGTTCCAAGGGTTGTTGCCGTAGTACCGGCCCATAACGAAGCAGAGTTTATCTATGAAACCGTGGCGGCTTTAAAGAAAATTGACACGTTAACCGAAATAATTGTGGTGGACGACGCTTCCACGGATGAAACCCCCCGACTGGCCGCGCAGGCCGGGGCCGGGGTAATTGCCCTGGCACGCAACTCCGGCAAGGGAGCCGCTTTGAATACAGGGGTAAAGGGCACCTCCGCGGATATTTATCTTTTGTTGGACGGCGACCTTGGCGATTCGGCGTCCGACGCCGAATATTTACTGGATCCGCTGCTGGACGGACGGGCCGATATGACCGTGGCCCAGTTTCCGCCCTCCCGCCGCAAAGGCGGTTTTGGCATGGTGAAGGGACTGGCCCGCCGGGGTATCAAGTTTTACACCGGCCAGGTGATGAAATCACCGTTGTCCGGGCAGAGAGCCTTGACCAGTAATGTTTTGGCGGCTGTTTTTCCCTTCGCTTCCGGATACGGCGTGGAAGTGGGCATGACCATCAAGGCCATCCGCGCCGGTTTCAGGGTGCTGGAAGTGCCGGTTGCCATGACACATGCCGAAACCGGCCGGGACTTGAAGGGCTTCCAGCACCGGGGCAAACAATTCTGGCATATTACCAGGACACTGCTTCGGGTGGCGGTTTTGAAATAGAGCCTGCGGCTTTGCGCCGAACCACCCGGCAGTATGAATGCATACTACGCAGTATACTATGGAATGCCTGGGGTGAACCTTTTTGCACTGGCAAATGGAAACTATTGGGGCCTTAATCGCTTTTTTGCTTGGTTTTGTCCTTACTCTGTCCATCAGGGAAAAAATGCTGCAAATGATTGTGAACAGCGGTTTTACCCGTCCCAACTTCAAAGGCTGTGCCATACCGCTGTCGGCAGGGGTTATTTTTTTTATCGTTTTGGCGCCGGCTTCCATACCCTTTATCTTATTAGGGGACAACGACATCCGCGGCGCCATTTTGTTGTACCTTTTTGCCGCGGCGGGAGCATCCCTTCTGGGTATAATGGACGATTTCTGGGGAGCCAGGGATATATCCGGATTGCTGGGCCATTTTAAAGCCCTGGCCGGCGGCAAATTGACCACCGGTGCCGTCAAAGCGTTGGGCGGCGGGCTCCTGGCCCTGGCTGTCGGCGCGTTTTTGTTTCCCGGCCAGCCATGGAGGATTTTGGACAGCGCGCTGATTATAGCGCTGTCCACCAACATGCTGAACCTTTTCGACTTACGGCCCGGGCGGGCGGGCAAAATGTTCATCCTGCTCTATCTGGCTCTGGTTCCATTTTTCGCCGGAACTGTTCCGGCCGTACCCGCCAGCATAATCTTTGGCTCACTGCTGGCTTTTTTGCCGGCGGATATCAAAGCCCGAGCCATGATGGGTGACGCCGGGTCGAATACCCTGGGCGTCGTCATCGGCGTTACCGCCGCCGCCAGCCTGGATGGTTACTACAGGGTGGGTTTTATGACCATGCTTATTTTAATACATGTGATCACCGAAAAGTATTCACTGACCCGTATCATCGCGGCAAATAAAGTTCTCCACTTTTTAGATATGTTGGGCCGGGAAAAAGGGCCGGGCAGATGATTTTGTGTTATTATTTAATTGCGATGCGGCATTGAATTATACCAGAAGGTGGGGTTCCATGGTTAACCGGAAGCGGCTGGTGTCGAGTTTTATGGAAATTGTCCGGGTGGACAGCGAAAGTGGCTACGAAGGCCGCATGGCCGCAACATTAAAGCAAACATTAACTGAAATGGGAATGGAGGTATTCATTGACGGGGCGGCGCAAAAAACCGGCACCGAAACCGGCAACTTAATTGCCAAAATGCCGGGAAATAAGAAGGCGCCAACCCTTATGTTCTGCGCCCACATGGACACAATGTCCCCGGGGCGGGGCATAAACCCGGTCCTGGAAAACGGCGTCATCCGTTCCGCCGGTGATACCGTGCTGGGAGCTGACGACAAGGCCGGGATAGCCGCCATTATCGAGGCGGCGGCAATAATCGGGGAGCATAATATTTCCCACGGTGACTTGGAATTGGTATTTACAATATGTGAAGAAACCGGGCTATCCGGGGCCAAAAACCTGGATTTCTCCCTTTTGGCGGCCGACATGGGGTTTATACTGGACTGCGACGGTCCGCCCGGCACCATCATCAATCAGGGACCGTCCCAGGACAGGGTTAAGGCTGAAGTCCAGGGCCGGGCCGCCCATGCCGGCATGAACCCGGAAACCGGCATCAACGCCATCCAGGTGGCGTCCCGGGCCATAGCCGCCATGCGGTTGGGCCGTATTGACGGGGAGACAACCGCCAACATCGGCCTTATTTCCGGCGGTGTGGCCATTAACGTGGTGCCGGACAGGGTAGCCCTGCAGGGCGAAACCAGAAGCTTGCGGGAAGAAAAGCGGGTCAGGCAAACCCAATCCATGCGCGAGGCGCTGGAAAGAGCGGCCCGGGAAAGCGGCGCCGGATTGAAACTGGATGTGGAAACTATTTACCCTTCCATGCACGTGCCGGAAAACTCCGCCGTAGTGGAGCTTGCCGTAAGGGCGGCCCGAAAAATAGGCCTTTCCCCGGTAATCCGCAGCACCGGAGGAGGCAGCGACACTCATATTTTTAACCACGGCGGCATACCTTCCTTGAATTTGGGCATAGCCATGCAAAAGGTGCACACCACCGAAGAGTTCATTCGGGTGGAAGACCTGGCAACGGCGGCATCCTATGTGCTGGCCATTATTCAAGAGGCGGCGTCGGGTTAAAAATTTAAATACGAAAATAAAAGCCGGCCATTGATATGGCCGGGGTATAATTTAATAAAAGTACAAGAATACAAGGTGGGTAATGGCTTGATCAGATCCAGGCAGGGCGTAGTAACCAAAATATTAAGCGGCAGGGACAATTTAACCGTCATTGAGGTGGCCATTGCCGGTGAGGACGATAACAAGGCGTATAACTATGACTTGTTGACCGGGCCGGCAAATCCCGGGGACAGCGTGGTTTTGAACACCACCGCCGTGGCCGGAAAACTTGGCACCGGGGGAGCGCATTTTGTGATGGCCAACATTTCCCGGCCCAACCGCGACGCGGCAGAAGCCGGTCACATAATGAAAATGAGGTACAGCCCGGCGCAGGTAAAAGTGCTGGCGGCCGAGGAACCCGCCAGTCCCTGGTCCGAACAAATCAACGGCCAAAATTCGTTGGGCGGCACACCCGTGATCATAGGCGAACTGCACAGCATGCTGGCGCCGGCGGCGGCCGGCGCCAAAGCCGGGTCTGCCGGCAAAGCCCGGGTGGTTTACATGATGACCGACGGCGCCGCCCTACCCCTGGCATTGAGCGACCTGGCCCACAACCTCAAAAAGTGCGGCCTGGTTGATGCGACCATAACCTGCGGGCACGCCTTCGGCGGAGATTGGGAGGCGGTGAATATATACACCGGTTTGCTTACGGCCCTGATAGCCGCCCGAGCCGACATAATCATTGTAGCCATGGGTCCGGGTATTGTGGGCACCGGCTCCCGGTTCGGCTTCACCGGAGTCGAACAGGGGGAGATTATTAATGCCGTCAACATCCTGGAGGGCAGGCCGGTTGCCATCCCGCGGCTCAGTTTCGCCGACCGACGGGAGAGACATCACGGCCTGAGCCACCATACCGCCACCGCCCTGGGTAAGATTTGTCTCACTTCCTGCGCGGTGACGTTCCCCGAACTGGCGAATCCCACATGGACCGCACTGCTCAGAGAACAAATAGCCGGAGCCTGGCCGGCGGAAAAGCACGCCGTGGTTACTGAAAACGGTCAACCGGCGCTGGATGAATTAGAGCGCCGCGGCATTCGGATAACATCCATGGGGCGCACACCGGAACAAGACCCCGCTTTTTTTCTGGCCGCAGGCGCCGCCGGAATACACGCGGCCAAGCTAATGCAGCCTGCTATTGATTAAATCCCGCACCGTTTTGTTGGTTCGGGAAAAGTGCTTCAACGTCATCAACACTTCATTGATTTTACCGGAGCAGCAAAAAGCGATTTTTGAAATATGAACAACCATATAACTCACACCTTTTAATTATTTTTACCGCGCAACAAATAATATGTTTCATTTAAACTGTTTATTACCGAGCGGAGGTAACGTGTTGAAAAAAACGCCCACAGTGAGACTGACGGTAAACGCCAGCGGCGCCGCCCGGGCCGCCGCCCAAGGCGATATAATAGTGGTGGTGGACGTAATTGATATGTCCACTACGCTGGAGGCCGCCCTGGACGCCGGCGCCCTGGCGGTTTACGGGTCCGCGCCGGACAGAGCAACGCCGCCGGTGGCGGTTGACCCGTTCGTCGTTGGGCGTATGGCCGGCGGGCTGGCTGTTGAAAAGGGAGTGGGTGTGGTACTGGTGGGTGAACCCAGGGTGGGCTCGGACGATGAAAGGCTGCAAAATATGTCCCTAACCGTTTCCGGCCTGCGCAAAGCGGGTGCCGGCATTAACGCGGTACTGCCCAACATAGGCGCCGAAACACCCAAGCTCGGCGATCTGCGGGACAGCGTTGTAATTGCGGTCACCAGTACCGGCGGTGTCGCTTTCGACGCCGCTGTTAAAGCCGGGGCGCCGGCGGTGCTGACCGGAACGGTGGCCAGAACCATGCGCAAAAAAGGCCCGGCGCCGGCCCGGGCCGCCGCCGCCCGCGCCATTGAAAAAGCCGAAAAAACCGGCGCTTGTATAACTGTTGTGGCAGCCAGCGGCAATTCTTTGGAGGACATACTGGCTGCTGAATACATAACCAGGTTAATAATAGAAACATTAACATAAAAAGGTTATAACCGGTTTGATACCACTCATATAATTAGTCATGGATATGTTAACCAGTGTTTCCTGAAAAATAATCTTGCCAAAGGAGTCTGGTGTAATCGGAGGGTCGCGCAGGAGCTTTTCAAAGAACTGCGATTTTTTGAGAGCGATGCCGGAGCAAGTAGTAACCTGTTGCCGACACCAAGTCCTTCGCCAAGAATTTTTCAGGGGAGACTAATTAAGGGAGCGGTATCATGGAGAACTTGCGCCGGTTGTGTTCCGCTTCCCTCCGGCAGGACTGGCCGGTTTACCTGGTGGTAACGGGTGTATTTGGCCTGGGCATACTGTTGGGCTCGGTGGGAGTCAACTCCCTGCCGGCCGACCAAGTTCACGAATTACACCGGTATATGCAGTCTTTTCTTTCCCGAGCCGCTGAAATGGAAGTGGACCAGGTGATGTTGGCCAGGCAGGCGCTTAATGACAACCTGCTGGCGGGATTAATCATTTATATTCTGGGTATGACCATAATCTGCCTCCCTTTGGTGTTGGCTTTTATTTTTATCAGGGGTTCTGTACTGGGCTTCACCATGGGTTTTTTGGCCGCGGAGCGGGAACTGCAGGGCTGGTTTGTCATTTTATTGTCTCTGTTGCCCCATAATGCTATTTACATTCCGGCCTTAATAATCGGTGGAACAGCTTCCATGTCTTTCTCCATACTGATGCTAAAAAGGTTTTATAACTCCAGGGTCAGGGTATGGCCGGGATTTGTCGGCTATACCATGATCATGGCCTTTGTTACGTTCCTTTTATTAATAGCCGCCCTGGTGGAAGCATACATAACACCCGAGCTGATCCGTTTTTCCGCGTCTTTTTTGGCCGGCTGGTGACCGGCCCGAATTCTTCAATCCATTCCCAGGCAGGAAAAAGCTTTTCCGCTGTGGAAAAACATTATCTGTGGGGGTAGTAAAAAATGGATAAACATATCATGGAGTTTGTCAACTACTTGGCGGTGGAAAGAAGCCTGGCCCGGAACACGGTAATCTCTTACGCCCTGGACCTGAAACAATTTAAAAATTTTTGCGCCAATCGCCGGGTTAGCGATATTAAAACAGTTGACCGGACGGTAATTATGAACTATATTGCGCATTTGCAGAAAATAGGGCGCTCCCCGGCCACGCTTTCCAGGCAAATGGCGGCTCTCAAGATGTTTTTCCGCTTCCTGACGGACGAAGGCCTGCTGGCTAAAGAACCCACCGAAAATATGGAATCACCGGGGGTGAAAAAGAAACTGCCCGCCGTTTTGGATCAGGACGAGATAGTCGGATTATTGGAGCAGCCCCGTACCGGAAACACTCCCGGCCTGCGGGACAAGGCCATGCTGGAACTGATGTATGCCACCGGCATGCGTGTATCCGAGCTTTTGTCGCTGGATATAGGCCACGTTGATTGCGCCCACGGCTACGTGCGCTGCATGGGCAAAGGCGCCAGGGAACGGATCGTGCCCATAGGCGCTGTGGCAGTCAGATACACTGGGGAATACCTGCAGCGGGGCAGGGCAAAAATAAAAAACAGCCGGGCGGACAAAGCTCTATTTCTGAATATGCGCGGTAAGCGGTTGACCAGGCAGGGTTTTTGGAAAATACTCAAAAAATACGCCCGCCAAGCCGGCATCACCAAGGAAATCACGCCTCACACCCTGCGGCATTCTTTTGCCACGCACCTGCTGGAAAACGGGGCCGATTTGCGCTCGGTTCAGGAAATGCTTGGCCATGCCGATATATCCACCACGCAAATATACACCCATCTGACCGGAACCAGGTTAAGGGAGGAATTTAAAAAATTTCATCCCAGGGCTTAAAATAAAAAAAAGCGCGCCCCATTCGATTCACTCTGCGCGTGCTTTTAATACTTTTATCCTTGCCATACATATGGCAAGGCATACTTTCCCAAAAACGCAAAAATAATTAACTTCATTTCTCCGGGGAGGCTGTAATTGACCGTGACAACCCAAAAAGTCGTTATAATCATCTTGGACAGCGTGGGAATAGGCGCCCTGCCCGACGCCGCGCTCTACGGCGATCTGGAATGCAACACCCTGGGCAACTGCTCTTTTGCGGTGGATGGCTTGAACCTTCCACACCTTGGACGCCTGGGGCTGGGCCTGCTCACGGATATTTCCGGCGTTCCACCCGTGGACAAGCCCCTGGCTTGTTACGGAAAAATGATGGAACGTTCGCCCGGCAAGGACACCACCACCGGGCACTGGGAACTGGCCGGTATTATCCTGGACCGCCCTTTTCCGGTTTACCCGGAGGGCTTTCCGCCGGAAATCATGGAACAGTTCGCCCGGCGCACCGGCAGAGGTGTTCTGGGCAACAAAGCCGCCTCGGGGACGGGTGTCGTCGACGAACTGGGCGAGTTGCACATGCAAACCGGTTACCCCATAGTCTACACTTCCGCTGACAGTGTTTTCCAAATTGCCGCCCACGAGGAAGTTATCCCGCTGGAGGAACTGTACCGTATGTGCCGCATCGCCAGGGAACTACTGACCGGCGAACATGAGGTGGGCAGGGTGATCGCCCGGCCTTTTATTGGAAAACCCGGCTCATTCACGCGCACCGCCAACCGGCACGATTTTTCCGTCAAACCACCGGCGCCCACCGTTTTGGACCTGCTGCTCGACAATGGTTTGCAGGTGGTGGGCGTGGGCAAAGTCAAGGACATATTCGCCGGCCACGGTATAACCAGGTCAATAAGCACCGCCGGCAACATGGACGGGGTTGACAAAACCCTGGCCGCCATGCGGGAAGATTTCGCCGGTCTTATTTTTACCAACTTGGTGGATTTTGATCAGTTATACGGGCACCGCAACGATCCGCACGGGTATGCCGGCGCGTTGGAGGAGTTTGACCGGCGTCTGCCGGAAATAATGGATGCCCTGCGCCCGGGTGACGTGCTTTTCATCACCGCCGACCACGGCACCGACCCCACCACCCCCGGCACCGACCACACCAGGGAATACGTCCCGCTTTTGGTTTACGGTCCGGGCCTCAAGCAGGGGGTGGTTCTGGGAGTGCGTTCCAGCTTCAGCGACGTGGCCGCCACGGTGGCCCGGCTGTTCGGCCTGGAGTTCGGCACCGGCGCCAGTTTCGCGCATCAAATCATTGCGGGGGATGGGTAACCCATGCGCATGTACGACCTAATCCTGAAAAAAAGAGACGGCGGTGAACTAACCCGGGCTGAAATTGATTATTTTGTCTCGGGTTACACCAGGGAGCGTATTCCCGACTATCAGGCGGCGGCGCTTTTAATGGCTGTTTTTTTCCGGGGCATGAGCAGCCGGGAAACAGCCGCATTGACCATGGCCATTGTCAACTCGGGAGATAAGATAAACCTGGAGAGCATAACGGGAACCAAGGTGGACAAGCACAGCACCGGCGGTGTGGGGGACAAAACCACGCTGGTACTGGCCCCCCTGGTGGCCGCCGCAGGGGCGCCGGTGGCCAAAATGAGCGGGCGGGGCTTGGGACACACCGGGGGCACCATCGACAAGCTGGAGTCCATACCCGGTTTCAACACCAACCTGGAGCCCGATGCTTTTATCAAACAGGTAAAGGCGACCGGCATCGCGCTCATGGCCCAGACCGGCAAACTGGCGCCCGCCGACAAAAAACTCTACGCGTTACGGGACGTTACGGCCACGGTGGACAGCATACCGCTCATAGCTTCCAGCGTAACGTCCAAAAAGATCGCCTCCGGCGCCGACGCAGTATTGCTTGACGTAAAATGCGGCAGCGGAGCCTTTATGAAAACTGTGGCCGAGGCCGGGCAGTTGGCTGCGGCCATGGTGGATATAGGCAAGCTGGTGGACCGCCGCATGACGGCGGTGGTGACCGATATGGGTCGCCCTCTGGGCCGTATGGTGGGCAACGCCCTGGAGGTGCGCGAAGCGCTGGACACACTGCGGGGCGGCGGACCCGACGACTTGAGAGAGTTATGCTTGACCCTGGGGGCGCACATGTTGGTGCTGGGCCGGTTGGAACAAAGCACAGCCGGCGCCCGCCGCCGGCTGGAGAAAATTTTATCCGGCGGTGAGGCGCTGCGCAAATTCAGGGCGCTGGTGGAGGCCCAGGGGGGGGATGCCGCCGTGGTGGACAACCCCGACCTGTTGCCGGCGGCCGCCGTTAAACACACGCTTCTAGCGCCGGATAGCGGTTTTGTGCTTTCCGTCGACCCCATGCGGGTGGGCCGTTCCGCCATGCTCCTGGGGGCCGGGCGGATGACCAAGGACGATAAAATTGATTACGCCGCTGGGATCGAACTGCAAAAAAAGCCGGGGGAGCCCGTCAGCAAAGGGGAACCCCTGGCCGTATTGCACACCAACCGGCAGAAATCGCCGGACGAGGCGGCGGCAGTGGCCGAGGGCGCTTTCGTTATCGGCCGACAGCCCCCGGACGACCGGCCGCTGATCCTGGATACCATCTCTTGACTGCTATTCTTCAAGCCCGGCTATCTTTTTGGCCAGGGCTTTCTTTTCATCCAGGTTGGCCAGATGATACATGGCCATTTTTTGGGCCATGGGCGAACCCGCCCCATGCCATGTTCCCGCGCCGTGCAAGCCGGCGCACCAATTTTGGATCACTTTGCCTATACGCAACCTCACTTCTGCCGGGGCCGTGGCCTGCATAAACTTGCGCACGTAATCACCGGTGGCCGGATTTTCCAATTCCTTCTCCGAAGGCATGGTAACCGCCATACCGCCGCCAATATCCCCGGCCCATTTCATCAGATCCCAAAAACCTTCGGCCACGGTCAGTTTGGCGGCGTTGCCGAAAACATCGTCGGGTTGGTAAAAACCTGAGCCAACTGGCTCTTCCCGCCCTTTCAGAGCCGCGGCCACACTACAGGCGCGTGCCGTCTCGCAGATGCGCACCATGTCGGTAATTTTATCCACTATGTGCGGTGCCTTGTGCACCCCGGAATATTCGGCCATTAACTGGGTGGCGCCGATAATGATGTCGGCAAACCCCACCTTGCAGGCGCCGCCGCAGTTCATACGGTGTGTTTTGGCGAAACGGGCAATCAATTTGCCGCAATACTTGGTTTCACCGCACAGAAAAACATTTTCCCAGGGTACAAACACATCGTCAAACACCATGATGCATGTTTCCCGCTGGCCGTATTGCGGGTTGCCCAGGTACCTGGAATCATTCAGTTCACGCTCGGCAGTAAATGGCGTGTACTGGCATATATAAGTAATTCCGGGGGCGCCGTTGGGTACCGCAAAGGCCACGGCAAAATCCTCCTCGCCGGGCTTCATACCCATGGTGGGAATAACCAAGGTTTCATGGGCCCCGATGGCTCCGCTCTGTGATACCTTGGCCCCCCGCACCACAATGCCGTCCTTTTTCTTTTCCTTCACATGCACGTAAACGTCGGGATCTTCCTGTTGCCCCGGCCGCTTGCCGCGATCCCCCTTGGGGTCGGTTACGGCGCCGCTGCAGGCCAGATCGTTTTCCTGCAGGTATTTAAGGTGCCTGGTAAACCGCTGGTGGTAATCGGCGCCCAGTTCCCGGTCCATTTCCCAGGTGATGCCGGCCAAGGCGTTCAATATGTCCGATCCCACACAGCGGTAATTGCAGGTACCCAGCACCTGGCTGGTAAGCAGGGCCATTTCGGCCCTTTTTTCTAGGTCGGCGGCGCTGCGGGCAATGTGCAGGTTGCGGCTGACCGTCCCCCCGGTATACTCCGATGACGCGTTCATTACTTCTGTGTGCTCGGGTTTGGCGCCCAGGTCATAAACAGCGGCATTGGACCTTACAACCGTTAAGGTTGTCGGGTTTTCCAGCAGCTTGACTTGTTTGCCGCCCAGGAAAATACGCGGGTTATATTTTTTCATACTCTCCATATACTGCGCGCCGCTCATCAACATGTTATTACCTCCCGGCCAGACCTTTTTTCCAATAATTCATGCAAACTGCATGCCAATTTTCCCGGCCAGCGGTCATTTCCCAAATCCGGGCCGAAGGTTTGACACAGCGGCTTGCTGCCTGATTAAGCCCAATCTTTTGTTGCAGTTGTTTATAACATGTACACATTACTATACACTTCCGACGGTATAACTTTTATTCAGTTTCACATAATATCTTGAGCCAGAATTTTCGGGGGAGGAAAAAAATGAGAATAAAATACCTGATTGCGGCTCTTTTTGCATTGACGTTGCTGTTCTTCCCGGCGGGACTTGCGCCGGCGGCGGAAGAAAGCGCAAATGAGTCATCGGGCTCAGGCCTGGAAACCACCGCCGAATCGGGGGTGTTGATGGACAATGCCACCGGCAATATTTTATGGTCCAAAGAACCGGATAAGGAACTGCCCATGGCCAGCGTGACCAAGATAATGACCTCGCTGTTGGCCAACGAAGCGTTGGAACGGGGTAAAATTAAGCTGGATGAGCGGGTCACCGTCACCGAAAACGCCTGGAAAATGGGCGGCTCGCAAATCTACCTGGAACCCGGTGAAGAAATGAGTATGAAAGAAATGTTAATCGCCGTGGCGGTTGGTTCCGCCAACGACGCCAGCGTGGCGGTGGCCGAGCATATTGCCGGCTCTGAAGAAGCTTTTGTGGCGCTAATGAATGAACGCGTTAAAGAGATGGGCCTGAATCATACCAAATTCGCCAATTGCACCGGGTTACCGGCGGATAATCATTACACTTCGGCGTACGATATGGCCGTTATTTTTCGCGAAGCGCTAAAGCATCCTGTTTTCAGGGAATACTCCTCCATTTATAGATATGACCTGAGGGGGGGCGATTTCGTCCTCTGGAATAGAAACAAGTTGCTCAAGTGGTACCGGGGCGTAGATGCCGGTAAGACCGGCTGGACCGATGAAGCCAAGTACTGCCTGGCAGCCACCGCCGAACGGGACGGGTTGCGGCTGATTTCCGTAGTTCTGGGCACACCGGAACCCAGGAGCCACTTCCGGGAAACGATCAGAGTCCTTAATTACGGTTTTGCCCGTTACGAAGTTGTGAGCTTCGCCCAAAAGGGAGATAAGTTGGCCACTGTGCAAGTGAGCAAAGGAATCCGGGACCGGGTTGGCGTTGTCCCGACGTCCGACATTGCCCTGGCCGTTCCCAAGGGAGAAAAACAGCATTACAACGGCCAGGCCGACCTGCCGGAGAACGTCGGAGCGCCGGTGAAGAAAGGGCAAAAAATTGGCTACTTTATTGTCCTGAGAGATAGCCGGGAGACAACAAAAATTCCGCTTGTGGCACAAAGCGATGTCCCCAGGGCGTCCATTGTCCAGCAAATGTACAAAGTCCTGAACCATGCGTTAACCAAGTAAGGTAAATATAGGGCGCACCCAGAGGGAAATGGATGAGTGCGCCTTTTTTATACTCTTAGATAAGTATACCGGCCATATTTATGGCCGGATTCAAGGATAAGAGTATTAAAAAGCGCACGCAGCGGGAACTTAACGAGTGCGCCTTTTTTAATAAACTCCAGGAACCGATTGAAAAAACCACCCATAGTTTGCATAAAACAGCAATCATATGGTAGAATCTAACAAATGGCAGGCCGGCAGCATGGTTGGCGCCGGCCAAATTTTTGAACAAACCGGGGTGACAAGCATTGAACTATACAATTAAAAAAGAAAACAATTATCTGGTGGTTTCCATGTCCGGTGAAATAGACATCAGCGTGACTGATTCCCTGCGGGACAATGTGGAAAAGGCTTTAAGGGAAAGCGACCTTTTAAATCTGGTGTTCGATTTTTCAGGGGTGAGTTTTATTGACAGTGCCGGGCTCGGGGTTGTCCTGGGCCGCTATAAAAGACTTTCCGCGGCCGGCGGCAGTGTTTACCTGGCCGGCGCCGGATTGCAAGTCGGTAAGGTGCTGGAGTTGTCCGGACTGTTAACGCTCATGGAGAATTATCCGTCCGTCGACGCGGTCCTGGAACAAAATCAGTTAAATAGTTCCCTTTAAAAAGGTAAGGCGCTTGTTTATCAGGGGAAACCAAATAAAATAGAGAACCGGTATTCATATTAAGGGGAGGCTTTTAAAAATGAACAATGTGGTGCTTGAATTTTCCAGCCGGGTGGAAAATGTGGCCTTTGCCAGAGTGGCGGCAGCCGCTTTTGTTTCCCAGCTTGATTTTACTATATCGGACCTTGAGGAGATCAAGGTAGCCGTATCCGAAGCGGTGTCCAACGCTATTATCCACGCTTATGAAAACGACCCGGAACAGTTGGTCCGGCTGGAAATCAACATTGCCGGAGAATACATGGAGATGGAAGTAGTTGACTATGGAAAAGGCATTGAAGATATTGAAAAGGCTATGGAACCGGCTTTTTCAACCCACCCGGAAAGGATGGGGCTTGGTTTCTCTTTTATGCGGTCGTTCATGGATAAACTTGCCGTACAATCCGCTCCAGGTCAGGGTGCCAGGGTTAAAATGAGCAGGCGGGCCGGCGCGCCGCGTCGCGCCGCGGCGCAAGAGCAATAGAGGGGGCGTTTTGGAATGAGCGGCAAATTAAATGAAATGAACCTGCCACGGTTCCCCCTGCTTTCAGATGAAGAAATGAAGGAACTGCTGGCCCGGGCGCAAAAAGGGGACGCCCAGTCAAGGGAACGGTTGATTAACTGCAACCTGAAGCTGGTATTTAATCTGGTCAAGCGCTTCCATAATCGCGGATATGAATTGGAAGACCTTTTTCAGATCGGGTGCATCGGTCTGATGAAAGCCATAGACAAGTTTGATCTCAGCTTTAATGTTCGCTTTTCCACCTATGCCGTCCCAATGATCGTCGGAGAAATCAGGCGTTTTTTAAGAGACGACAATCCCATCAAAATTAGTCGTTCGATCAAAGAAACGGCATACAGGGTGCAGCAAGGCAGAGAAGCTCTGATGGCCAAAATCGGTCGGGAGCCCACCGTTAACGAAATCGCCTCGGAAATAGGCCTGACCCGGGAGGAAGTGGTGACAGCCATGGAAGCTGTTCAGCCTCCTTCCTCAATTTACGAGACATTACACCAGGAAGACGGAGACCCCATCTATTTGCTGGACCAGCTTAGCGAGGACAGCAGTTCCATGCTGCCGCGCCTAGACAATATTGCGGTTAAGGAAGTGCTTAAACATCTCCCCGACCGGGACCGTTTGATCCTTTTATGGCGTTTTTTCGCCGACAAAACCCAGGGAGAAATTGCCGTTAAATTGGGTCTCTCCCAGGTACAAGTTTCTCGCCTGGAACGCCAGGCTTTAAAAAAAATAAGGGACCTGATGATGGAAAATGCATATTAAAGTATAAAAATCAGTACATTACAAATAATACAATTGCCACAAGATATCCAGCAAAGGAGGTCGCTAATTTTGCACGTCAAGGTTTTGGAAATGGTGGGAGAGTCCAACGAAGGCTGGCGCAGCGCCGTGCAATCCGCGGTAGACGCAGCCGCCAAATCAACTGATAAAATCGTCGGCGTGGAAGTGGTGAACTTTACCGCCAACGTGGAAAACGGCAAAGTTGTCGATTACAAGGCCAACGTTAAAATAGCTCACAAAAGTTAACATGGGCAAGGGCACCGGAAAGGTGTCCTTACTTTATATATGTTCATACGGAGGGTGTCAAATATGCCCCTGAAAAAGCCCGTAAATGTGATAGCAGTTACCGACGGTGACCGGGCGGCCCAGAGGGCGGTGGAAGTCGCGGCGCGAAATGTGGGAGCCCGGTGTATCTCAGCCTCGGGCGGAAATCCCACGGCCATATCCGGGGAAAAATTGGTGGAGCTCATCAAACAAGCGGCCCACGAACCCGTGGTGGTAATGCTGGACGACCGGGGATACGAGGGTCAGGGACGGGGCGAATCGGCGCTGGCCCTCCTGGCCGGTCATAAGGACATTAACATTCTCGGAGTTTTGGCGGTGGCCTCCAACAGCGGTTCCAATAGCGGCACCCATGTTCACTTATCCGTCGACTGCCGGGGAAACCTAGTTGACGCTCCCGTCGATAAATTCGGACAGACCAGTCGGGACAGCGGCGGAACTTTAAGCGGCGACACAGTCGAACTGCTTGACAAGCTAAAACTCCCGGTTGTCGTCGGCATCGGCGACGTAGGCAAGATGGATGGCGCCGACGATTACGCCATCGGGGCGCCCCTGACCACCAAGGCCCTGCGCGAAATAATAACAAGGAGTGAATACGGTAATGGGACCCGCGGCCATTGAACATAAGACCAGGTTGAGCAAGGACCTGGAATCCAATAAAGACCTGCTGGACGAAAAACTGGCCTTTGATAAAAATTTTGATATTGTCCGGCGGGAAATGACAATCGGCGGCATAAAGACACTGATGCTATTCGTGGACGCCTTCGCCAACGCCGAGCTGATGACCGAGATATTGCGCAACCTCACCACTTTGGAACGCAAAGATTTGTGCGTGGACGCTTTCCAGAAACTTTTTAACCGGCACATCAATTACGTTGAAGTTGCCCAAAGCGATTATCTGGAAGATGTGGTGGAAAAAATGTTGTCCGGGCCGCTGGCTCTGTTTGTCGACGGCTCGGCAAAAGCCATCCTGCTGGATGTGCGGACCTACCCGGTGCGCAGCCCCGCCGAACCCGACCTGGAAAAGGTGGTGCGCGGTTCCCGGGATGGTTTTACAGAAACGCTGGTATTCAACACCGCCCTGGTCAGAAGACGGATCCGCGACCCACGCTTGCGTATGGAATATGTCCAGGCCGGCAATCGCTCCAAGACCGATATTGTTATCTCCTATGTTGCAGATATTGCCAATGAAGATTTGGTGGACAGTATTCGCGAAAAAATTTCCAGCATTAACCTGGACGGTCTGCCTATGGCTGAAAAGGCCGTAGAGGAGCTGATTACACCAGGCAGCTATTGGAACCCGCTGCCGCGCGTACGCTATACCGAACGACCCGACGTGGCCGCCATTCACCTGCTGGAAGGGCACGTGCTGGTAATGGTGGATACTTCGCCCAGCGTTATGATTACGCCGGCTACGTACTTCCACCACCTGCAGCACGCCGAGGAATACAGGCAAAGCCCCGCCCCGGGCGTTTACTTGAGCTGGGTCAGGTTTCTGGGCGTCGGGATATCCCTCTTTTTGATGCCCCTATGGCTTTTGGCGGTGCTGCAGCCACAGCTCCTGCCGCCTGCTTTGAAATTTATCGGTCCTGATAAAATAGGGGCCATACCAATTTTTTGCAGTTTCTTATCGCCGAGTTGGCTGTGGACATGGTGCGCATGGCCACCATCCACACCCCCACCGCCCTGGCCACCGCCCTGGGATTGATCGCCGCTCTTTTAATCGGTGATATAGCGGTGACCGTCGGCTTGTTTAACGCCGAAGTGGTGATGTACACCGCTGCCGCCGTGGTGGGCACCTTCCTGACCCCCAGCTACGAACTGGGCCTGGCCAACCGGTTGATCCGACTATTCTTAATTGTGATGGTGGGCTTGTTCGCCCTGCCGGGGTTCATTATCGGGCTGGTGCTATCGCTGGCGCTGTTAATCTTTACCCGTTCCTTCGGCGTACCGTACCTGTGGCCGTTAATCCCGTTCAACGCCAAGGCCCTGGCCGGCATTTTGGTCAGGCGCCCGGTGCCCACCACCAACATCAGGCCAAGCATATTAAAGCCCCGGGACTCCAGCCGCCAGGGAATGCCGCAACCGGCCCGCAAAGCGGGCAAAGGCGGGAGCAAAACGATAGAAAAGAAGAAATAATAAAGAATTGCATAAAAACCCTTGATTGGTTGAAGCAAAGGGGCGCCGGATTGTAAACTGATTTGGCGCCCCGATCCTATTTATTTTGGTTATGTTAACTTAAATTAACGCGCCCTTTTGCTTGCGGGCGGTTTCCGGTTTGCCGGGTTTGTAAACTTGTGGCATTTTAGAGTGCCTGACACAGTATAACCAATCTTTTTTTGGTCATACTAAGTTAGTGCAGCCATACAAAAGTATGATACTCAATACGCATGCAAAAGATGGAGGACTAAATCAACATGCCGGTAAAAGTGGGTATTCCCAGAGCCCTGCTGTATTACTACTATTATCCCCAGTGGGAAACGTTTTTCCGCCACCTGGGAGTTGAAACCGTCGTATCCCGGGAAACCACCCGCGGCTTACTTGAAAACGGTCTTAAATCCTCGGTGGACGAAGCCTGCCTGCCCGTTAAACTGGCGGTGGGGCACGTAATGGACCTGCGCCGCCGCGCGGATTATATTTTTGTGCCGCGTATTGTCAGCACCGCCAGGCGGGAATATATTTGCCCCAAATTTCTCGGTTTCCCGGACATGGTGCGGCATACCGTCGAGGACCTGCCTCCTTTGATCGATTACAACTTCAATTTGTATAACAAAGGCAGCAATCCCTCGGATTTCTATTACCGGGTCGGCAGGCTTTTCACCCGCAACCCGGCCCGGATATGGATGGCCTATAACGCTTCCCGGGCCGCGTTGAAACAGCATTTCAGACATCTGCTGGCCGGTGTCATACAGCCCGGCGGCGAACC
Organism: Bacillota bacterium; assembly: GCA_022360435.1. Taxonomy (GTDB): domain Bacteria; phylum Bacillota; class Desulfotomaculia; order Desulfotomaculales; family Desulfallaceae; genus BRH-c8a. The sequence goes on along the minus strand of JAKSCU010000296.1, from coordinate 13,558 downwards.
CATTTCCGGTCCGGAAGATGTGCCGGGCGGTGTAAGCGTCGCTGTAATCGGTCACCCTTACAATATTTACGATCGTTATATCAGTATGAACATGATTGACAAACTCAATAAAAGTGGCGCCAGGGTGTTGACAGCGGACCAGTTAACGGATTCGGTCATCCGCGCGGAAGCGCAAAAACTACCCAAAAAGCTTTTTTGGACCGTCAACCAGCGCATGATTGGCGCGGCTTATCATTTCTTTGGCCGGGATGAGATACACGGTCTGATCCATGTGGCTTCCTTCGGTTGCGGGCCGGATTCTTTTACCGGCGAGTTGATCGAAAGGCACGCCCGCAACGGCTCCCGTAAACCTCTGCTCAACCTCACCTTGGATGAACATACCGGTGAGGCCGGCCTGGTCACCCGTCTGGAAGCCTTCCTGGACATGGTGCGCTGGCGGAGAAATCTGGCCGACGTGGCGGCAACACTCTGAACCCGATGGGAGTGATACAGCTTTGAAAGTTACTTACCCTCACATGGGCCACATGTGGATTTGCATCAAAGCCATGCTTGAATACCTGGATATGGATGTGGTCATTCCGCCGCCTTCCAGTAAAAAAACATTGCAGCTTGGTATGAAGCATGGCCCCGAGTTCGCCTGCATGCCGTTAAAGCTTAACTTGGGCAACTTGATGGAAGCGGCGGAAATGGGCGCGGATACCGTGGTGATGGCCGGCGGGTGCGGTCCCTGCCGGTTCGGTTATTATGCCCAGGTGGAACATGCCATCCTGCGGGACCTGGGTTATCAATACCGGCTGGTTGTTCTGGAACCGCCGCAAAAACATATTGGTGAATTAATCGGCAAGATTAGACACATTACCAACAACCGTTCCTTGTATAAGGTAATAAAGGGTATCCGTCTGGGTTATTTAAAGGCCAGCGCGGTGGATGAAATGGAGAAAAAAGCCTTTTACTGCCGTCCCCGGGAACTGGTGGCGGGTGAAACCGACCGGCTCCTGAGAAAGGCGCTGGCCGAGGTTATCGCCGCCGAAACCCCCGAAGAAATGCCTGCCGCCAGGGAGAAAGCAATGGAAATAATGCGCGGTGTGCAAGTGGGTTCACACGAGCCGGTGGCGCGGGTGGGACTGGTGGGAGAAATTTTCACCCTGCTGGAACCCTTTGCCAACATGGAAATTGAGCGCAAACTGGGCGCTCTGGGGGTTGAGGTCGACCGCTCCATTCATCTCAGCCAGTGGGTAAACGATCATCTTTTCCTGGGTCTGGCCAAAAACGAACACAGTAGCAAACTCGCCAAAGAAAGAGGATTGGCCTACCTGGGCCACATGGTGGGCGGCCACGGGCTGGAAACAGTGGGAAGCACCATGATTTACGCCAAGCAGGATTACGACGGCGTAATTCAATTGCTGCCTTTCACCTGCATGCCGGAGATCGTGGCCCAGAGCATACTGCCCCGGGTCAGCGCCGACCATAATATTCCGGTAATGACTTTAATTGTGGACGAGATGTCGGGCGAGGCCGGCATGGTCACCAGACTTGAAGCTTTTGTCGACCTGTTGGCCCGAAAAAGAGATGTCGGGGAGGTTACAGCCTAAATGTACATATACCTTGGGATAGACGTAGGTTCGGTAAGCACCAACCTGGTGGCCACCGGTGAGGACGGTACGGTAAAACACAGCATTTACATGCGTACCCGGGGCAGGCCCATTGAAGCGGCGCGGCAGGGGTTGAAACTGATGCAAAAAGCGCTGCCGGCCGGAGCCGTAATAGCAGGCGTGGGAACCACCGGCAGCGGCAGGCACCTGGCCGGCGTGATCACCGGCGCCGACGTGGTAAAAAACGAAATTACCACCCACGCCATTGCCGCGTCCAACGTGGTGCCCGGGGTGCAAACCATCCTGGAAATAGGCGGCCAGGACTCCAAAATTATTATACTGCGCAACGGCGTGGTGGTTGATTTTGCCATGAACACGGTGTGCGCCGCGGGAACCGGATCATTCCTGGACCAGCAGGCCTCCCGCCTGAATATCGATATTGAGGAGTTCGGACCCCAGGCCCTCAAGTCCGGAGTGCCGGTGCAAATCGCCGGCCGGTGCGCGGTTTTCGCGGAAAGCGACATGATTCACAAACAGCAGATGGGTTATAATGTATCGGATATACTGGCCGGGCTTTGCGAGGCCTTGGTGCGCAATTACCTGAACAATGTGGGCAAGGGCAAAGAAATACTTGGGCCGGTGGTTTTCCAGGGTGGCGTCGCCGCCAATGCCGGGATGAAGTGGGCTTTTGAAAAGGCCTTGGGTGTGGAAGTGACCGTTCCCCCTTATTATAACGTCATGGGCGCCCTGGGGGCGGCCATGCTGGCCCGGGAAAGCACAAACCGCAAGAAAACAGGCTTCAGGGGTTTCTGTGTCACTGAAAGGGACTTCCACAGCGGCGGTTTTGCTTGCGACGGCTGCCCCAATGTTTGCGAAGTGGTGGAAATCCAGGAAAACGGGAAGGTTATCGCCCGCTGGGGAGACCGCTGCGGGCGGTGGAACATTGCCCCGGACCGGGAGCAAAAAATTAGCTGACAGGCCCTTGCGTAAAAAAAACTCTTGGTCTAAAATGGGTTTATGATTTTTATTGGAGTAGCCATAAACCCTATTGCAGAGAGGAGTACGAGAAGAGATGAGTGAAGTTAAAATTTTGCTCACGGAAAATGAAATGCCGGAAAAGTGGTACAACGTCATGGCGGACATGCCCAACCCGCCCAAGCCGCCGCTTCATCCGGGCACCGGGCAGCCTATCGGTCCCGAGGACCTGTCGGCCATTTTCCCCATGGAACTGATCAAGCAGGAAGTAACCCGGGAGCGGTGGATTGAGATTCCCGATGAAGTGCAAGATATCTACCGGCTCTGGCGTCCCTCACCCTTGTACAGGGCCCGCCGCCTGGAAAAGGCCCTGGACACACCGGCCAAGATTTACTACAAAAATGAAGGCGTTAGCCCGGCGGGCAGCCACAAGCTCAACACCGCCGTGGCCCAAGCCTACTATAACAAGCAACAAGGCATCATGCGCCTGAGCACCGAAACCGGCGCCGGCCAGTGGGGCATCGCCCTCAGCCAGGCCTGCAACTTTTTTGGCATGGAGTGCCGGGTTTTCATGGTTAAAGTCAGTTACAACCAAAAACCTTACCGCCGCACCATGATGGAAATTTTCGGCTCCAGTGTGTTGCCCAGCCCCAGCACTGAAACAAAGTTCGGTCGCCAGGCGCTGGCCGACGACCCGGACACCCCGGGCAGTCTGGGTATCGCCATCAGCGAAGCGGTGGAAATTGCCGCCCAGCGCGACGACACCAACTATGCCCTGGGCAGCGTGCTGAATCACGTGGTGCTGCACCAGACCGTCATCGGTTTGGAAGCCAGGGAGCAAATGGCCAAGGCCGGGGACTACCCCGACGTGGTCATCGGCTGCTGCGGCGGCGGCAGCAATTTCAGCGGCATCGCTTTCCCGTTTTTCTACGACAAGCAAACAGACGGAGCCAAGGTGCGGCTGGTGGGTGTGGAACCTTCGGCCTGCCCCACCCTGACCCGCGGTAAGTTCGCCTACGATTTTGGCGATACCGCCGGGCTGACCCCGCTGGTCAACATGTACACTTTGGGCGCGGGATTCATGCCGCCGGGTATCCATTCCGGCGGGCTTCGTTACCACGGTGACTCGCCGCTGCTTAGCCAGCTGGTGCACGACGGTTTTATCGAGGCTGTGGCCCTGGACCAGACCTCGGTGTTTGAAGGCGCCAAGCTTTTTGCCCGCAGCGAGGGCATTGTGCCGGCTCCGGAATCTTCCCACGCCATCCAGTGCGCCATCAACGAAGCTCTGGCCGCCAAGGAGGCCGGCGAGTCACGCACTATTTTGGTCAACCTCAGCGGCCACGGCCTGCTGGACATGCCTTCTTACGAGGCTTATTTGACCGGCAGGCTGGAGGATTACCCGCTGCCTGAAGATATATTGGCCAAGTCGCTGCAAAGCCTGCCGCAGGTCGGTTGAGCCAATAGAAGCAGGCAACTTCTTAAAAGGAGTAAGTCGCCCGGTCCTATTTGTTCTGTTAAATTGACTTAACTGGATAAAACATGTTAAAATATGCGAAACTGTATAACCTCATCTCCGCGAGGAGGTGGGTAGAGGTGCGGGTTGTATCAATAACCGCGGGGAGGTACGGGTTGCCTTTGAACCGCGGCGAAAGGACAAACCGCCGAAGTCCGGTTCAAGCAACCCGCTTGGCCGGGCTGGTGCGGCATTAAAGAGATGCCGCACTGTCACCCGGCCAAGCGCCAAAACTGCCGGGTGATGTGCTATCTGCCGGGAGACGAAGGGTTATCGAGTCTTACGGCCGCCTTTCACTCCGCTGAAAGACGGCTTTTTGTTGCAATGTCGGGACCTGCTTCCCATGTTTGATTTTTTGCAAAGTTTAGATTTGTTTATGCTATTTGGATTTACTTATAAAAATTAGATTGAGGAGGAAGTAATTTTCATGAAATTGCAAGGCACCATGGAGATTAACCGCCAAGGCCACCTGGAAATAGGCGGCTGCGACACAGTTGAGCTGGCCCGGCAATTCGGCACGCCGCTTTATGTTTTGGATGAAACCCATTTCCGGCAAAACTGCCGCAGCTACTACCGTGCTTTTACCGAAAAATACGAAGGAATGGTTATTTACGCCGGCAAAACACTGCTTACTCTGGCGGTATGCCATATTGTGGACCAGGAGGGGTTGGGGCTTGATGTGGCTTCGGGGGGAGAGCTTTATACCGCCAAGCAAGCCCGTTTTCCTATGGACAGGATTTTTTTCCACGGCAATAACAAATCGGAAAATGAATTAAAAATGGCTCTTGATTACAAAGTAGGCCGGATTATGGTTGATAATAACTACGAATTGGAAACCCTAAACGATTTGGCCGGCCGCGCCGGCACTGTGGCCGACATTATTCTGCGCCTGACCCCGGGGGTGGAAGCCCATACCCATGCGTATATTAAAACCGGCCAGGTGGACAGCAAGTTCGGCGTGGTTATAGAAAACGGTCAGGCTTTGGCAATAATCAAGCGCGCCCTGGCCATGCAAAATGTGCGTCTGCGGGGCCTGCACTGTCACATCGGCTCCCAGATATTTGAACTCGAGTCTTACAGTCACGCCGCCGAGGTGATGATGGAATTCGCCGTCGCAACGCATCGCGAGACGGGTTGGTCACCGGAAGAAATCAACCTGGGCGGCGGTTTGGGGATTTATTACGCCGAGGGTGACGAACCAAAACCGGTGGAGCACTACGCTGATGCCGCCGTGCAGGTTGTGCGCGACTTGGCCCGGGACGGGGGGTTGCCGCTGCCTAAGGTGCTGGTGGAGCCGGGCCGTTCCATAAGCGGCCCCGCTGGAACCACTCTTTATGCCGTGGGGGCGGTCAAGGAAATCCCCGGCGTTCGCAAATATGTGGCGGTGGACGGCGGTATGGTAGACAATCCCAGGCCGGCCATGTACCAGTCCCGCTATGAAGCCCTTTTAGCCAACCGGGCGTCGGAGGAACCCCAGGAAATAGTGTCCATAGCCGGCAAATGCTGTGAGTCGGGCGACATGCTGATATGGGACATCAAACTGCCCGCGCCGCACCCGGGCGATATCCTGGCGATTTCAGCCACCGGCGCTTACAATTACTCCATGTCCATGAATTACAACCGCCTGCCCCGGCCCGCCATGGTGCTGGCCGGCGACGGCAGAGCCGACATTATCGTGGCCAGGGAGTCTTACGAAGACTTAATCCGAAACGACATGGTGCCTGAACACCTGTTAAACAATAAAGTCGTCAAACTGGTCAGCGCCGGCTCCACCGGTTAGACGAGGAGATTGCGGTGCGAATTGCGCAAAACCTTTATTGTTAATTGATACCGGTCATAGCGGAAAGGGGACATTCCTCCAAGGAGGCGTGTCCCCTTTCGGGTATATTTTCTCAAACCCCCATGCCCCGACGGGCGCGATTATAAATGGAAACAAGCTCGGCAAGTTAACCTCGGTCCCGCTTTTTTAGGTTCGATTCTTCTGCCGGGCAATAAAATAAGTAAATTAAAGCCCCGGTTCGAGAAACAGGCGCCGGTTTTTTTACGCCAAATTTAGGCGCGGTATGGTATAATATGAAATTAGTGCGGCAATACAAAGGGGGCTTCACAAACCCTTCAAACGTCCCCGTAGTTCCGCCAACCTTTCAGTTACGCTATGGCGACGGTATAATTAATTTATCAGTGGAGGTAATTGCAAGTGGATATAATTACCACCCATCATAACATGGACATGGACGGGCTGGCTTCCATGGTAGCCGCGCAAAAACTGTACCCGGAAGCCAGGGCGGTTCTGCCCGCCAAGCTGTCCAGGAACGTGGAGGAATTCGTTTCCCTGCACAAGGACGCTTTGAGCCTTTATAGCATCAAGCAAATAAACCTGGAGCGGGTCACAAGGATTATTGTCGTGGATACCAAAAATCCCCGCCGACTGGGTAAAATTGCAGATGTCTTGAATAACGACGGGTTGGATATCCATATATACGATCACCACCCCTGGGCCGGGGGCGACATCAGGGGTTCTCTGGAAATTGTTGAAATGGTGGGAGCAACCACCACACTGTTGGTGGAAAAAATTAAAGAAACGGGTATTGAACTCAACACCCTGGAATCGTCCATACTTTGCCTGGGCATATACGGCGACACCGGTTCCCTTGTTTTTACCAGCACCACCCCCAGGGACGTGGATGCGGTTTGTTACCTTTTGCGCAAGGGCGCCAACCTGGCGGTGGTGGCCGATTTCCTGGGCCGTCCCATGACCAACGAGCAAAAATCTCTGCTTAAAGAGTTGCTGGTAAACGCCGACAGGCACCAGATTAACGGGGCCAAAGTGCTGATTGCCAGGGCCAGGACCGAAGAATTCGTGGTGGGCCTGTCCACCATCGCCCATACCATTTCGGAAATTGAAAAGTTGGACGTGGTATTTGTGGTGGCTGAAATGGAAGATCGCGTGCATATAGTAAGCCGCAGCAGTATCCCCCAGGCCAACGTGGGACAGATTCTCAGCCATTTCGGCGGCGGAGGTCACGCCTCGGCGGCTTCGGCCACGGTGAAAAAGAACGGCCTGGAGGATGTAATATGGGAACTGCTGGACGTAATCTACAAGGAAATCAGGCCGCCCCTCTGCGCCGCCGACATCATGTCGGCCCCGGTCAAATCGGTGGCGCCGGAAATGAACATTGATGAAGCCGGTCAAATTATGCTTCGTTATGGTCATTCGGGTTTGCCGGTGGTCAAGGGCGAAAAAATGATGGGCGTCATATCCCGCCGCGACGTGGAAAAGGCGCTGCACCACGGCCTGGGACACGCCCCGGTGAAAGGTTTTATGACGGTGCGGGTGGTGTCGGTGCCCAGCGACATGCCTGTTTCCGAAGTGCAGGAGTTGATGATCAGCAACGATATCGGCCGCGTGCCGGTAATTGAAGACGACAGGCTGATGGGCATAGTTTCCCGCACCGACGTCCTGCGCACTCTGCACGGTGAAGTGCAGACCAGGCACAGGATAACTTATAATAACGTATCCCAGTTTGGACAGCAACGTAACATAAAAAAAATTATGCAGCAAAATTTGCCGCCGGCGGCGCTGGATATACTGGAAGAGGCCGGCATGATCGCCGACGAGATGGGTTACCGGGTCTATGCGGCCGGCGGCCTGATTAGGGACGCCCTGATGGGTGTTGAGAGCCTGGACATAGACCTGGTGGTGGAAGGCGACGGCATTTTGCTGGCCGAGGAACTGGCCCAAAACCACCGGGCCAAGGTCAGGCCGCATTGGAAATTCGGCACCGCGGAAGTGATATACTCGGAAGAGTTCAAGGTGGATGTGGCCACCGCCAGGGTCGAATTTTACGCTTACCCCGCCGCCCTGCCCCAGGTGGAAAGCTCCTCTCTCCACCAGGACCTTTACCGGCGCGACTTTACCATCAACGCCATGGCCGTCTCGCTGAACATCGGCAGCTTTGGCGAACTGGTGGATTTCTTCGGCGGCCGGGACGACCTGAACCAGGGGCAAATCAGGATATTGCACAACCTGAGTTTTGTCGAGGACCCCACTAGGATAATGAGGGCCGTGCGCTTTGAACAGCGCTATGGATTCAGCATTGAGCCCCAGACGTTAAAACACATTAATGAAACGGTGCGCCAGGGCTTTTTGACCAAGGTCACCCCCGAACGGATCTGGGAGGAATTAAAACATATACTGGTGGAAAGGGAAGCGGCCAAGATGCTGTTGCGCCTGGAAAAACTGCAGATGTGGGCCATTGTTTTCCCGGGCATCAACTACTGGGAAATCGACCCGGTGCTCAGAGATCTGCATGCCGCCATGGAAATCATCAACGAATGGAGCCTGATGGAACCCACCGAAAAATGGCTTCCTTACATCATCGCCATACTGCACTGGTCGGATGCCGGGTCGGCCGTAAAAATATGCGAGCGCTACAACTTGAGTAAAAGACAAACCGAAAAAGTGCTGGCCGCGCTGGAAGGATGGCGGGAAGCGGTATCGCTGATATGGAAGGCCCCTCAGGACATCAAGACCAGCCAGCTGGCCAAAGTGCTGCTGAAAATGCCCCGGGAATCGTATCCCATGTTGATGGCCATTCTGGAAGAAGACTGGATAAAAGTCCGCTTTAGGCAGCTTTTAGTGACCATTAAGGATAGCAAACCAAGAATTAACGGAAAATATATCAAGGAACTGGGCTACCGCCCCGGACCCGTTTACCGGGAAGCCCTGGAAGCCCTGTGGCGCGAGCGTCTGGACGGCAATGTAACCACCCGGGAGGAAGAAAGGGGCTTTATCCGGAATTACTTGGCCCGGTCGCCAAAAGGAGAGTTCGATGTTTAGTTTACCTTCCATAACCGAGTTGCTTTTGTTGCTGCCGGCCATTATAATCCGTCTGACTTTTCACGAATTCGCCCATGGCTGGGTGGCCAACTATTTGGGGGCCCCGACGGCTAAAAATGAGGGGCGGTTGACCTTGAACCCGCTGCCCCACATCGATCCGGTGGGATTCCTGATGCTTTTGCTGTTCCGGTTCGGTTGGGCCAAGCCCGTACCGGTAAACCCTTTTTATTTCCGGGGCGACCGGGCCCGGGGAATGCTGTTGGTAGCACTGGCCGGTCCCGCGGCCAATCTGGTGGTGGCATTCGTAACGGCCATGCTGTTGCGGCTGGGAGTGCACAACTTGATTCCATTTCCATACGTTGAGATACTGCTGTATTTAACCATTAAAATCAACGTAGTGCTGGCCATTTTCAACCTTCTCCCGATACCGCCCCTGGACGGCTCCAAAATACTGGCCGGCCTTTTTCCCCGGCAGACCGGCTTTATTCACGGCATGGAAACATACGGCATGGTGATATTGCTGCTGCTGTTGTTCACCGGTGTGCTGGGCAAAGTTTTGTGGCCGGCGGTCAATTCTGTTTCAGGCATTTTCTATCTAATGGCCGGGATATCTTCTTGATTTTATATTTTATTATTGAATAAAGGCTTTAAGCTTATATTGATTATTATCGAAGGGGAAGGAGCCGCTTGAAATGAGTAAAAAAGGACGCATACTAAGCGGGATGCGGCCCACCGGACGTTTGCACATAGGCCATCTCAGCGTCCTGGAAAACTGGGTCGGTCTGCAGGATTCCTATCGCTGTTTCTTTTTTGTGGCCGACCTGCACGCGTTGACCACCGCATTTGATCAAACCGGCAACATTCGCGAGAGCATCCGGCAAATGCTGGCCGATTGGTTGGCGGTGGGCATAGACCCGGAAAAGAGCGTGATATTTCTCCAGTCCAAAATCCCACACCATGCCGAACTGCACTTGCTGTTCTCCATGATTACTCCCCTCGGCTGGCTGGAGAGGGTTCCCACGTACAAAGACACCGTGCTGCAGCACAGGGAAAGGGGCAGGGACATAACCACTTACGGTTTTCTGGGCTACCCGCTGCTGCAGGCCGCGGATATTCTTGCCTACCGGGCCGACGCCGTGCCGGTGGGGGAGGACCAGTTGCCCCACCTGGAATTGTGCCGGGAAGTGGCCCGTCGCTTCAACCACTTGTACGGAACCGTTTTCCCCGAGCCCCGGGCGCTGCTTTCCCGGGTACCCATGCTGCCGGGGATGGACGGCAGAAAAATGAGCAAGAGTTACGCCAATGTTATTGAGCTGGCCGCCACGCAAAAAGAACTGCAAGGCGCGGTTAATTCCATGATCACCGACCCGGCCAGGATACGCAAAACCGACCCCGGTCATCCCGAGGTTTGCACGGTGCACAAATACCACGGCATTTACCGGGCGGACAAGCTGTCCGGCCTGGAGGAAGAATGCCGGGCCGGGCAAATCGGCTGCGTGGCTTGCAAAAAGACGCTGGGCGGAACCCTGGAAGAGTTGTTGGCCCCCATCAGGGCAAGAAGGGAGTCCATCATCAGCGACAAGAGTTATATTGACGATGTGCTGGCCGAGGGAACACGCAGGGCCGCCGAGGAAGCGCGCCTGACCATGGAACGAGTGTGGCCCAAAGTATTCAAGGGATAACCATACCGGCCCGCCCCCAAACAAACTTGCCAAAGGTGTTTGCCGTTATCGCAAGGATGCCAAGGAACAGCCATGAAAGATGTTCGGGCGTCCACGAAGCGCGGCGGACATAATATTTTGTTGCGTTTTCCGGCAAGATAAGGGGAGGGGTGCAGCATGTGGATTGCCTTGACAGCTCTTCTCTTAATAACGGTAATACTTATTGTGTCACCCGTAACCATGGAGATCAAATATAATTACAGCTATGGTGAAAAACCCCCACGGGAGCGCGAACCCGGCAGGGGGATTCGCGTATCTTTGCTGTGGGGCCTTATAAATCTGCGTCTGCAATTGTCTTCGGGACGATTGAACCGTCGGACCTTTACCCCGGCGTTAAAGCTGAAAGCCAAATTGTTCGGGAAACGGGACGCAACAACGGCCGGGGAAAAAACCGGCCTTTCACCCCGACGCGCCGTGGGATTGTACCGAAAAACGCTGACAATCTACCGTGTTGCCGCACCGGCAAACCGCTACCTGCTGTCCAAAATTAATTTACACCGTTTCAGTTGGCGCACAGCCCTGGGTTTGCCGGAAGCCGGGCAAACCGGAATGGCGGTGGGTTTTTTATGGGCCGTTAAAGGCAACGCCACATCTTACTTGTACCGCAGCCTGAAATGTGCGGCGCCCGGACCGGAACTGGAAATTTTGCCGGTTTTTGACCAGATGCTGGCACGAGTCAGGTTCGACTGCATATTTAGCCTGAAGATGGGCCATATTATTTACACGGGATTGCTGGCTGGTTGGCACTTCCTGAAAAATCGGCGACAAGTTTGGGGGTAAATGGGCGTGGAGCAACATCCCATCGACAGCCTGATGAAAACAGCCATGGAAAGTATCAAGGAAATGGTGGACGTCAATACAGTAGTCGGGGAGCCGGTGGAATCCCCGGACGGGAGTGTAATCATACCCGTGTCCAGGGTGTCTTGCGGTTTTGGGGCCGGCGGAAGCGCCTTTGAATTGAGCAATAAGGTGGGAGACGGGGGAAGCGGCCGGCAAAACGAAGAACCAACGCCTGCTTTTGGCGGCGGCAGCGGGGCCGGCATGTCTGTGAAGCCGGTGGGTTTCCTGGTGGCCGGCAACGGCCAGGTGCGCATGCTGCCGGTAGACGGCAACGCCCTGTTGGACCGCGTGATTGATATGACCCCGCAATTGTTAAACCAGATTCAAAGCATGTTCGACAAATCAAGCAAAAAAAGTCCAAATATGGAACATCAGCACCGGAGTGATTTTAGGTAGACAACGAAATCCCCTGTCTTTATAATCCCTTTTTTTAAAAAAGGGATTTTTTTCATATTAATAACTGGTTGATCATACCATTTTATTAGCACTGTCGTGGAGGGTAATGGTATGGTCAACATAATCTGGCTGGGTATGATGGTTATCGGCATTTTGGTGGCGGGCTGGAACGGCCGTATCGAAGTGGTAACCGAGGCCGCTTTGAAAGGCGCCCAGATTGGCGTTCAAACTGCAATGGACCTGATTGCCATTATCACCTTCTGGCTGGGCATTATGAAATTGGCCGAAGCCGCCGGCCTGGTCCGTGCGTTGGCCCGCATGGTTCAACCCATTACCGCTTTCCTGTTCCCCAGCGTGCCCAGGGAGCACCCGGCCATGGGCGCCATCGTTATGAATCTCAGCGCCAACATCCTGGGCCTTGGAAACGCGGCGACTCCCATGGGGCTTATAGCTATGCAAGAATTGAAAAAACTCAACCGGGGTGATCCCAAATCGGCATCGGATGCCATGTGCACCTTCCTGGCCCTGAACACATCGTGCATCACCCTGATCCCCACCACCATTATCGGAATCAGGCTTATCTACGGATCAGCCGATCCCACCGAAATCGTGGGCACTACTGTTTTTGCCACGGCGTTGGGGATGACGGTGGCCATTTGCATGGACAGGCTGTTGCGTTATCTGTATAGCCGGGGGAGGTAAGCCATGTTTGGAGTGGTATCTGATTTATCACGGTGGGCAATTCCCATTGTTTTACTGCTGGTGCCCTTGATAGCCATAATCAGGAAAGTAAATATATTCGAGACATTTGTTGAGGGCGCTGAAGCGGGCTTTGCGACGGCCATTAAAACCATACCCTATCTGGTGGCCATGCTGGTAGCGGTCAGTGTGTTCCGGGCTTCCGGAGCATTGGACTACATGGTGTATCTTTTTACTCCGCTGCTCAGCATTGTGGGCATGCCCGCAGAGGTGCTGCCCCACGCCATCATGCGGCCGCTTTCGGGAGGCGCGGCATTGGGCATAGCCACCGACGTCATTAATGCAAACGGCCCCGACAGCTTCATCGGCCGGTTGGTCTCCACCATGCAGGGCAGTTCCGACACAACCTTTTATGTATTAACTCTTTATTTTGGCTCGGTGGGAATAAGCCGCTACCGTTATTCAATTTTTTCCGGTCTCTCCGCTGATTTTACCACTTTGATAGCTTCCATTTACATATGCCACATGGTTTTTAGCAGTTAACCGGCCCCGCCGGGTTGGCCCGCCAATAACGGGCCGCTTTTTTTATATTTTGGGGAAAGTATACCCCGGCCATATTTATGGCCGGAATCAAGGGTAAAAGTATTAAAAATCGCACACAGAGGGAACCAAATGAGTGCGATTTTTTTTACTTTTTTCTGTTTCAATGGTAAAATCTATGCAGGTGATTGCATAATGGAACGTTTGCACAAATTTATGGCCCGGGCGGGGGTGGCCTCGCGCCGGCATAGCGAGGATCTGATCTTCCGGGGCCTGGTTAAAGTGAACGGAAAAACCGTCACCACGCCGGGCTTGAAAATTGATCCGGCCCGGGACCGGGTGGAAGTAAAAGGACAGATGTTGGCAAAGCCCCAGCGCAAAATTTACATTTTGCTTTATAAACCCGCCGGCTACGTGACCACCGTCAGCGACCCCGGGGGGC
>JAKSCU010000370.1 GCA_022360435.1 Bacillota bacterium | reverse complement strand
TATTGTAAAAGCAAATAATACTATCATTAACATCTCTGGAGGTCCAAAAGACAACACCAAGCTGGCTATAGGGATAAACAGCAGCAACACATAAAAATAACCGGTAATGCAACCGACCACGGAAGAAGCCAAACCTACCCCTAAAGATTCGTTATAATGTCCCGCCTTGGTCATTGCATAACCATCAAAACCCGTTGCCACCGCCCCCGGGGCCCCGGGTATGTTTAATAATATAGCAGTAATTCCACCGCCGTAAATAGAGCCCGTATAAATAGAAGTCAAGAAAACAATTGCATGTACCGGGGAAAGATAAAAACTTGGAATTAGCATAATACTCACTGCGATAATTCCGGATATTCCTGGTATAGCACCTACCAAAATGCCGATTGTCATACCTAAAATGATATACAGCACTACTTGCAAGTCCAAAATCAAATTCAATCCGGCCATGATTGCATCCACAGGGCTCATATTTCTCCTCCTTGCTTATGAGTTGCGAGATCTGCCTTTACAATTTTTATTAAAAAATTAATCCCTTGGGTAGATGAATACCTAAAAACATTACAAAAAATATAAAAATTACTCCCAACATTATCACCGGTACACCCAAAAGAACTTTAAATCTTTTTTCGCCCAATAAACGACTAAGAAAGAGGAAATAGATAAATGAGCTAATAAAGAAACCAAGAATTTTAATCAATATTAAATATGCCACAGTAAAAAGCAGAAATATCAATCTTCTATCTGAAAAAGTTTTTTTCAAATCTATTTTGGGAATGACATTTTCTTTGGAATCATTCTTCATATCCTTAATTATTTGAATGATATTAATTAAAACAGCACAAATAAATACTGCGGCAATAGTAATTACAACCATCTTTTCTTCCAGATGCTTCAGGCTTAATGTGTCAAAATAATAATAAACGGTATAAATGACAAGCACTAATAAAAAGATAATGTTTGCTATATAGCCCATCACGTTATTCCACCTTAGATTAATTTAATGAACAATAATATTCTGTTACCCATAAATATTTATTTGTTAAGCATAACAGCACCAAGTAATGAGTTGGGACTTGGTGCTGTTATGCAATAGTGAATTAATTAACCCAAATATCTTTATATTTATTAATAACCCCGTCAATTTCTTTGGACATTCGCTCTATTTCTTCAGGTGGAAGGTAATTGGGGTACATGCCCACTTTGTTCAGTTGATCAATCAGCTCCTGTTTTTGGAAAGCATTTTCATAAGCTTGCACAATTTTTTCATAACGGTCGGGATATTTTTCCGACAGCTCTTTACTAGCCACGCTAAAATACATATTACCTAATTGGGGTAGTTCAGCATCTATACCTATTGCCTTTAATTCCTCGTTAACTGTAGGATAATCAGGGAATAATTCATCGCGCTCATTATCAAAGATGGCTAATACACGCGTATCGCCGCCTGTTGCGGATTTAGTTGAATAAAGGTCGGAGCATAAAAAGTCCACTTCGCCGGATATTAGGGCCATTCTACTGGGGCCGCCTCCATCGTAAGGAACCCCTACCGGTTCAGTGTTTACTAACTCTCCCAGCATAACCGGCCCTAACAGCATGAAAGACCCGGGAATATAGGAGAAAGTTAAACGCTTTTGGGTCATTGCATCTAATAAATCGCTCAGATTTTGGTATGGTGAATCACTTTTCACAAATATGGCTTGGGCGGACCCAAACATGTTAGCAAAAAATGCAAAGTCATTAACGCTAAAACTTGCACCCCGTAAATCACCGGAAGTAACATAAGGTTGCAATTGATGCAAAATCATTGACCCGTCCGCAGTTTCCTTCAGGAAAGCCTCCGTACCTACAATACCCCCACCGCCGGGTTTGTTTTCAACAATAACCGGTACGCCTAATTCTTCTTTTAGGAAAGGCGCTACAGCTCGAGCGAGTCTGTCTACTCCGCCACCCGCGTTATATGGAACAACTAAGGTAATTGTATCTTTAGGCCATACTTCTTCCTTCCCATCCGTTCCTTCTTGTGCGGGTTGGGACCCGCAGCCGCATAACGAAGTTGTTAATCCAAGTAAAAAGACAACCAAAACTGTTAATATAACATTCTTTTTAAGTAACAATGCTAAGCAACCTCCTTTTTGTGTGAATTTTACAAATAAACAGAAATTTTTTCTGATTTCACCTCCTTATCTTTAGTATCTAATCCTCGCAGCTTATACATGGTTGGCGCCTTTTGCAACTTTTGTTTTAAGGTGCGGAATCTTTCTTATACCCCAGTAATTCTGAAACCTCTTGGGTGGTTTTCAATAAGCTTTTAAGAAATTTATCAATATTTTGTTTAGTAAAACGAAAGGATGGACCTGAAATACTTATATTAGCTATAACTTGTCCCTTATAATTCCAAACCGGCGCGCTTATTCCCGTAGCTCCTTTTATGCGCTCTCCATTACTAATGCAGTACCCTTGTTCCTTTATACGCTTTAAGTCGGTGATAAGTTTCTCAGAGTTAACGATGGTTTTATCCGTCAGCGGTTTAATCTCTTTAAGAATTTTTATTATTGCATCCTCATCCTGATGTGCCAATAGCATTTTCCCGGATGCGCCGGCGTACAGGGGAAGGAAAGAGCCAACTTTGATAAATCTGCGCAGATCATTGAAACTTTCCGCTTTTTCAATGCAAACCCTGGAATTATTATGAATGATACTAAGACTTACTGTTTCCTCAGTTTCGTTACGAAGTTTCTGCAAGTATGGTAGCGCAATTTCTCTTATATCCATTTTATTTAAAACGATTTCAGAAAGTTGTAACATAATAAAACCCAGTCTATATTGTTGCGTTGCTTTGTCCTGCAATAAAAAGCCCTCATTTTGCAAGCTTGTAACCAATCTGTGGGCGGTGCTTTTTGACACATTTAATTTTTTACTTATTGTTGTAATGCCCAATTCGGGATTTTCTATGGAAAATAATTTTAAAATTTTAAGCGCTTTGGTCACCGACTTTACCGACTCCGTTTCATTTCCCACCGGTATTCACCCTTTACTAGAATTTTTGAAAAAACGGACCAACGTTCCAAATAGAGGAACAACTTCAGTGTAATTTTATTTAAAAATTTTGTCAATTACTGAATGCTTATTAAATTACAGTAAATTTTTCCACTATAAAAATACCGGTCTAAGAATCAGTACGTAAGCTTTTATAATGGCGCGGTTTAAAATCTACCTGTTGATAATTATTAAATATTATTAAAAAGTCGTTAATCAATCAGCCAGCGATTCCAGTAAAAGCTCTGCAATATCTTTTACAACAATAATATTTTCCAGTCCTTCATCCTTAACAGCGTCCTCGAACATAGTTAGGCATATTGGGCATGATACTGCCAAAATATTGGCACCGGTGGCATAAGCCTCTTTTATTCTTGAAGTGCTGGGCCTGTTTTTTCTACTAATCAAGTCCGTTACGGAATTGGCTCCTCCGCCACCGCAGCAGAAAGAATTCTCCTTGATTCTTTCCATTTCCACCGGTTCTAAGCCCGGTATGGCTTTTAGTATCTCTCTAGGTGCGTCGTATTCATTGTTATACCTTCCTAAAAAGCAAGGGTCGTGGAATGCTACTTTTCCTTTGATTTTTTTTGTTGGTTTTAATATATTTTTATAAATTAGATCTCTTAACAATTGAGTATAGTGAATTACCTCATATTGACCTCCCAAGTTGGGATATTCGTTTTTAATTGTATTAAAGGAATGAGGAGATAAAGTTACTATCTTTTCCACTTGTAAAGAACTGAAATTTTCAATATTTTGCTCGGCCAAGTGTTCAAATAAACCCTTTTCACCAACCCTGGACACTTCATTTCCGTCATTTACTTCCTTTTCCCCCAAAATGCCGAAAGTCAATTCAGCTTTCATGAGTAGTTTAGCCAGACTTTTGGTAGTTTCCTGGGCTCTCGGATCATAGGAACCTGTACAACCAACAAACATGAGGTAATTATGTTTTTGCGTATTGAAGGAAGAAACCCCCAAATCATTTGCCCACTGCGCGCGGTCATGGGATGGCATTCCCCAAGGGTTTCCGTATTTGAAAACATTTTTAAGGAAATTCTTTACCTCAGGCGGAGCATGTCCATTTTCTATGGCCTCGGTTTTTAATTGCTCCATTGTATTGCTGCTCACTTCTAAGCTGAGAGGACATACCATGTCACATCTGCGGCAACCAAGACACTGGAAAATGCCCCCTGCATACCCTTGGTTGGGCCGGTCACCTTCGTCTTTAGGGTGGTTTAGGTATTTAGCCAATCTAACGCTTAAATGAGGTCCAATAAAACCGTAATCACTTGAAAATGCCGGACATGCGGAGTTGCATACTAAGCAATCGATGCACGCCAGATACCAGTCTCTAAGAAATGCCACTTTTTCTGGGTCCATAACCTCCGGTATATTATCCAGAGAAAATTCACCGTTGTTCCTGTCATATTTAATACCCAATTTTTGCATCTGCTTAATTTCAACAGTTCTATCTATCACAAGGTCTTTTATAATTGAGTAATTGGACATTGGCTCAATTAACAAACTGTTATTCTTGATTATGTTCTTTACATCAACAAGGCAAGCGCTGCAAGATTTTTTGTTTACGGTGATTCCACAAAGGCCGCAATTCCATAACCTACAGTCCCAAGTAAAAGAAAGGCTCCCATCCAATTTTTCCTGGATAAACCTAAGCACATCTAAAATTTTCATTTTGTCATACTGGAACGGCACTTCGTAATCTTTGTAATATGGCTCTTTATCAACACTGGGATCAAATCTATATACTTTAACTTTTAAATTATTTTGTTTGTCCATAATTTTTCCCTCCATTCTCCCTGTCCTTTGATTCAGTTAAGCTCTAAAAGTTTGATAAGGAACGTCTACTTTTTTGACTTCAAATTCCCCCGGTTTGATTTCATCGTATTCCACGGGAACCTTATCAATCTTTATCTCGCCGTTCTTTAATTTCACCACGGTTTCTACGCCCCAGTTTTCATTGTCGCCATAAGGAAAGTGTTCGGGAAAGTCTTCCCTGTAGTGCGATTCCCTGGATTCTTCCCTTAACAATGCGCCACTGGTCATCACCATGGCCAGGTCAACCATATTGCACACTTCAATGGCTTCCATCCACTCAATGTTCATTATCCTTGACTTACCGGTGGTGAAAAGTAAATCTTTCTTATCTCCAATATCCTTAAAGTAATTCATTGCTAAATTTAATCCCTCTTCATTTCTCAGAGGCCCTACGTATTCCATCATTAGGTCCTGTATTTGTTCCTTTAATTTATGAGGGTGAAAACCTTGTTCTTTATTTAAGGAGGCGAAAACTTTTTCTTTTTCCCGCACAATCACTTCTTCTTCAACTTGGCCGAAGTCAATTTCTTTTGCCCTGGCTGCTGCCTGTTCCCCCGCAATTTTGCCGAATACAAAACATTCCGCCTGGGCATTTCCCCCCAGCCTGTTGGCGCCATGAATGCCGCACGTTACCTCGCCGGCGGCCCAAAGGCCGGGTAATGTTGTCTCGCAATCCACATTTACTCTAACCCCGCCGTTTTGAAAAAGAGCGGTGGGTTTCACTTCATATGGCTCCAGAAACTCTCCCACTTTGTCCCCGTAAATTTCTTTCAGGCAAAAAGGGAAATAAGGTTGGTATTTTATTCGGCCGGCTTTCTAATTTTCTGTTATTCTGGTTAAGTCCACCAGGACGCCGCCTTTTTCACAACCCCTGCCCTCTTTAATTTCCTTGGCAATAGCCACTGTCATTCTTGCCCGGTTGGCTTTTTCCATCCACACAGGGTCATGCCTTTTCATAAATCTTTCACCCAGTCTATTGATCAAATATCCTTCTTTAGCTTTAGGCGTTCCGCCCAGGGTATAACCATCGGGACTTCCTTCATTAATTATGCCCAATGGTATATACTGCATAAATTCCATATTTGCCAGTTCCGCGCCCGCCCTTAACGCCATGGCAAAGCCGTCACCGGTATTTAAACGGGCACAGGCGCCGCGGTTATAAATTTTTGATGTGCCTCCCGCGGCCAGTATGGTACTTTTGGCGTGGACAAAAATAAATTCTCCAGTTTTCATGTCAATGGCAGTTGCCCCAATAACCTCATTGTCTTTTTTAACTAAGCCGGTGGTAAAGATAAACAGATGTATATCAACACCCCTATTAACCGCTTGCTCCAATAAGACGTGGGGAACTCTATTTCCGGAACCTCTCCCTGCGGCCTGAACAAGTCTGGGATACCTGTGTCCCCCTTCGCGGACGGCGATATAATGGGTATCTATATCACGGGCAAAAAGCATGCCCCATTTTTCAAGTTCTCTAATTCTTACCGGTATGTCTTCAACTAATTTCCTCACTAATTTTTGGTTGCTTAAATAGCCTCCGCCAAGGATAGTATCCTCAAAATGCTCTTGGGGTGTTCCGGACTCTTCACCCATACCCCCCGCAATAAACGCCGCCATTACACTGGCGCCGCCGGGAACATTTCCTTTGGCAAGTAAAATGACATTGGCGCCTTTATCCCGGGCTTCGATCGCTGCCCTAAGTCCGGTATCGCCACCCCCGATTACCAAAACATCAGTCTTTAATACCTTGTCCACACTTTTTAAACCCACTTTTTCTTCACCTCTTCCAATTTCACTATTTGGAACTGTAACGAAAAATGTTTTAGTATAAATATTTCTTCTCTAATTGCTGGAGTTGATTTTGATCAAGTAAATCATTTAATTGGTCAAATAAAAACATATTGTCGGTATAATGTTTAGTTGTGCCCTTGGTCTTAATCTCTTGCATTAACTCCCAAACTGCCTTGGCCATAATTCGTACGGCTGAATTTGGGAAAATTACTATTTTATAACCAATTTGCTCCAACTCCTTGGCTGAAAGCAGCGGGGTCTTGCCCCCTTCCACCATATTCGCTAATTGGGGTATATCAAAGGAATCGGTTATTTTTATCATTTCTTCTATTTCTTCCGGCGCTTCAACAAATAGCACATCCGCTCCTGCTTCTTGATAGGCTATCCCTCTCTCAATGGCTTCTTCCAAAGCGCCCACTGCTATAGCATCGGTACGCGCAATAATTAAAAAATTTTCATCATTGCGAGCGTCAACAGCTGCCTTTATTTTGGCTACCATTTCTTCTTTTGTAATGAGGGCTTTTCCGGCCATATGCCCGCAGCGTTTTGGAAACACTTGATCTTCAAGCTGAATAGCGCTAACTCCAGCCCGCTCAAACTCCTTTACTGTTCTAATAACATTAAGGGGATTGCCGTAACCGGTGTCGGCGTCGGTTATGACCGGAACATTGACAGCTTCCGCAATATAGGATGCTTTTTGTACCATTTCACTCATGGTAATTAACCCAATGTCGGGTTTTCCCAGAGTTGTGTACGAGATACCCCCTCCGGTCACATAAACTGCTTCAAAACCATTTTTTTCAATTATTTTGGCTATTAGAGCATCGGGTGCTCCCGGGGCGACAAGAATATCCTGCTGTTGTAAACGTTCTTTCAATCCGGCATTACGAAAATTCACAGTGGAACCTCCCTGGCATTCAACTCGCAAATCTAAATATAGATGCAAACAACCGGCGCCCAAAACTTATTTTTGATTGTTGGCGTATTCCAATAGTCCTCCGCTTGCAATAATTGCCTTGGCAAAAGGGGGGATAGGGGTCGCCTGAATTTTTTTAGTTGTTTTTCTTATGTATATATAGCCTTGGTCCACGTCAACCGAAATTGCGTCAAAGGTCTTAACTGCGGACATAAGCTCCTTACCGGCTGTCAATATGGGCAAACCCAAATTAACGCAATTACGATAAAAAATTCGGGCCAAGGATTGTGCAATTATACAAACTATTCCGGCTTTTTTTAAGGCAAGTGGGGCCACTTCCCTGGAGCTGCCGATGCCAAAGTTTTTCCCGGCAACAATAATATCGCCAAATTCGACTTCCCGATGAAAACGCGGCTCATGGTCTATAAAACAAATTTTTGCCCATTCCTCATCGGGAATCACGCCTATCCTATCCATAAACCTGCCGGGAGTAATTTCATCGGTGCTAATGTTATCTCCAAAGACCCAAACCCGTCCTTCTATCATTACTAAACCTCCCCGGGATGAGTTATATAACCGGTTAACGCGGAGGCCGCCGCCACAGCCGGAGAAGCCAGGTAGACTTCTGAATCGGGGTCGCCCATTCGCCCGCGGAAATTACGGTTGGAAACCGACAAAGCAACTTCCCCCGCCGCTAAAAGTCCCAAGTCGGCGCCGGGACAAGGACCGCAGGTGGGTGGGCATAGTATGGCTCCCGCGTTAAGAAATGTTTCCCAGATACCCTCCCTTATTGCCTGTCGCAAAGTAAGCTGGCTTCCCGGTATCACGATTAATCTTACCGAAGTACTTATTTTCTTTCCTTTTAGTATCTTAGCCGCTCTGCGCAAATCCTCTATTCGGCCGTTGGTACAACTTCCAATGAAAATTTGATCAATTTTGATGTCCTTTAATTCCTCCACATTAACAACATTATCGGGTAAATGGGGACACGCTACTTGAGGGGACAGCCGACTACAATCAATATTAATAGTTTCTTCATAATGGGCGTCCGGATCACTTTTTAAAAGAGACCATTCTTCTTTCCGGCTTGGTTCAAGTGAAATAATACGCTCCAAGTAATCAAAAGTAATTTCATCCGGAAGAAAAATTCCATTTTTTGCTCCAGCTTCAACCACCATGTTGCAAATTGTAAAACGATCGGCCATAGAGAGGGACTTAACGGTCTCGCCACAAAATTCCAAGGCCTTATATGTCGCCCCGGCGATACCAATATTTCCTAATAAGTTAAGAATAATGTCTTTTCCTCCGACATAATCGGGCAGAGTACCTGCACAGTTTACTTTTACAGTGGAAGGAACTTGTAACCAAACTTCTCCATAAGCCAGTGCATATGCAAAATCTGTGTTTCCCACCCCTGTGGCAAAAGCTCCCAAGGCGCCATATGTACAAGTATGGGAATCTCCCCCTATAATCACATGGCCCGGTTTAACCAGACCCTTTTCCGGCACCACTACGTGGCAAATTCCCCCTTGCCCCACATCATAGAAATGGGTGATTTGGTATTTTTTAATATAATGCCGCATTTTTTTTTGCTGC
The DNA here is from genome assembly GCA_022360435.1 of Bacillota bacterium. Classification (GTDB taxonomy): domain Bacteria; phylum Bacillota; class Desulfotomaculia; order Desulfotomaculales; family Desulfallaceae; genus BRH-c8a. The sequence goes on along the minus strand of JAKSCU010000370.1, from coordinate 14,645 downwards.
AAAGCAGCGTTGACAGTATCCGCCGGAACGTGATGGTCGAAAACAATCCAAATTTTATCCGCATCAAAGACTTTATTGGCATTCATTTTTTTTTCAAAAGTGTGAAAAGCGCTTACTTTTTGGTCGTGACCCATCAAACCGTCGAGCTTGGCAAAAATCACCTCGCCGGGAACTACTTTTTCTTTTCCTGCTGCTTTGGAAAGTATTTTCTCAGTAATATTCATATTTGTTCCAAACACTCCCCTAAAACCCCCATGCCCTTACGGGCGCAATTCAAATAAAAATAGTCTTGTCGGGCTATTTTTTCATCAAATTATTTAAAGAGAAGCAATAGTTCCTTAATGCGGAACACCTTTCCTTATTTTTTATAGTATTCAATGGCTTTTTTAATATTCCTGCTAATAAATTAGATTATTTTGATTTTTTTTTGCAATGCCTGCGCCTGGCTCTTGGAGTGCGGCAGGCTCTTTGTGACATGGGACGGTCAAAGTATTAAAAAGCGCGCGCAGAAAGAACCAACGAGCGTGCTTTTTTTATTTTACTAGTTGTCTAATATTGTCGAATACTGCTTAATTATGTAATATTAATGGACTAATTAACCAATATATGATAAAATTATTAGCAATTTAAAAAGGAGTGGTAGGATGAATATTAAGAAAAAGGTTAGTTTGTTTTTAACGTTAGTTTTTGTAATGGTTATGATTATGCCAGCAGGATCAGTTTTAGCAACAACTTCCCATGACGGCTCTATACAAAGTGAAGTATATACCTCGCCGAAATTTAAATTGCAATGTGTTGCTGGCAGTGTGTATAATGGCTCTATAATTGATGAAGTATATACCTCGCAGTATTTTACAGTAAATGTCTGGTTGGAAAATGGACAAGACATTTATGCTGAGGACTTCATATTTAGTTACGATACTGATTTATTTAATTACATTGGACATCAGATAGTAAAAGAAGGTTTACGGCTATATGCTGAAGACCGCGACCCTGCTGGAGTAATTCGTTATATTGTTGTAAGTGAAGGTCGTGGATATGGTATTTCTGAGGATTCAATTTTAATAAGTTTAAATTTTAGGGCAAGTGGATATTTTGAAGGATTAGGCACCTTTGGTGTAAATGGAGTGGTTGCGGATAAAAATGGTTATGAGTACTTTGCTACTGATGAATTGGGGATTTATGTCAAGCCATCAACTCCATCAAATACTGACGTAAACAGAGATGGGAAGAACTCAGTTGGTGACCTTGCTATTGCAGCCTACAATTTTGGACAACCTAATTATTCATGGAGCAACCAAAATTCGGATGTTAATAAGGATGGAAATGTTAACAATATAGACCTATCTGAAATTGTAGAAGCGATTCTAAGAGTAAGATAATATGTTCATTAGTTGTTGAGCTACTACCCCGGCATTTTGCCGGGTTTATTTGAACTTTAGGAAAGTATACTCGGCCATATTTATGGCCGGAATTAAGGATTAAAGTATCAAAAAGCGCGCGCAGAGGGAACCGAATCAGCGCGCTTTTTTTAGTTCCTCTATACTAACAGTTAAAACTTTCGCTATTATAGCCCGCGCGTTTACATTCGGCTGCCTGCTCCTGGGAACGGCAGATAGCAACCACCCGAACAGCAAAAAAGTATTTTCAAGATACAAAAAAGGGCCACGTATGAATAAATATTTTTGTTCCCCGTGTAGCAAAACAACTTCCAGCTAAACGCTAGTGGATCAGGAATGGTCAGATTGTCAAGAGATTGTCAAGAGATTGTCAAGAAAAATAAAAGAACTCCTGACAATACGTCAGAAGCCCTGTAGTTTTGGCCTCCCGGGGGGGATTCGAACCCGCGACCTACGGATTAGAAGTCCGTTGCTCTATCCAGCTGAGCTACCGGGAGATAATAAATTGGAGCGGGTGATGGGAATCGAACCCACGCGACTGGCTTGGAAGGCCAGGGCTCTACCATTGAGCTACACCCGCCTGTTAACGGCTATTGATTTGATTAAACACTAACGTTAATTATACAAAAAAATATGTTGGGAGTCAAAGTGTAATTTCAGTTTTTACAGGCATTTTAAAGTATGGAAGTATTTTAAACTGGTCTGCTAGTCACAGTGACAGCAACTCGCCTTTTACCTCCCGCCGGGTTATTTCCAGCACGCCGCATCCGGCTGCATGCCCCGGCCGCGGGTATGCGGGGCTGCCGGGGTTGAAGAAAAGTATGCCGCTATTAAGCAGGTTCAGGGGAATGTGGGTGTGCCCGAATACCACCACTTTGGCGCTAATCTCCTGCGCTTTATAAAACAGATTATGCAGGTTGTGTTTAACCCGGAACAGGTGACCGTGGGTGATGAATATTTTATGACCCTCCAGGGTAAGGAGCAATTCTTCCGGACCGCGCAAAGGAGCATCACAGTTACCCGCCACGGCGTGGACCGGCACTTTTAACATTGAAGCCAGACGCAGCGCGTCGGCATGGAAATCTCCGGTGTGAATCAGGGCGTCTATTTCTCCCATGGCTTGAAGCGCCCGGTTCGTTCCCGCTGTTAAGCCATGGGTGTCGCTCATTACGCCGACACGCAAATTAACCACATCCAAGCCTTTTGATATGGGCGCATTACGATTAAAACCCGCAACAGGCCGGTATCCGCCGGCCTGGCGGTCGCGAGGCCCCTTTGCTGTTGAGCTTGATTATCATTAAAACCGCCCTAGGGCCGACTTTGCAGCCAATTTTTGCAGTACCGGCAGGGCGTTGCGCAGGGCTTTGCCCCGGTGGCTGAGCCGGTTTTTTTCATGTGGGTCCAGTTGGGCGAAAGTTTTACCTGGTTCCGGGACATAGAAAAGCGGGTCGTAACCAAATCCGCAACCCCCCCTGGGTCCGGTGGTAATAAATCCCCGGCAGGTTCCTTCCGCGGTCTCCACCCCGCCGCCGGGGACGGCTATGGCCACCACGCAGCGGAAGCGGGCCGAACGCTTTTCCCGGGGCACCCCGGCAAGCAGGCCAAGCAGCTTTTTGTTGTTGGCGGCGTCGTTGTGTTCTTCGCCGGCAAAACGGGCCGATATAACGCCCGGCGCCCCGTCCAGGTAATCCACTTCCAGACCCGAGTCGTCGGCCAGGGCAATTTCACCTAAAGCATCCGCCACTTCCCGGGCTTTTTTTACGGCGTTGGCCCGGAATGTGGAGCCGTCTTCCACCACTTTGGGCGCCCGGGGGTAGCGGGCCAGTGATAACACTTCCAGGCCGGAACCGGCCAGCAGTTCCTGCAGTTCCCGTACCTTGCCGTCGTTATGGGTGGCCAGTATAATTTTCATTAACCGCCGCCTCCTATACTGCCGGCCAGGGGACCCAACACCTGTTTTTGGTAATTTACCAGCTGCATAATGCCCTTTTGAGCCAGATCCAGCATGCGATCCGCCTCCTCCCTACTAAAGGAGGACTCTTCTCCGCTGCCCTGTATTTCCACGAACCTGCCGCTGCCGGTCATAACTATGTTCATATCCACCTGGGCGGTGGAGTCCTCCTCGTAGCAAAGATCCAGTATCACCCGGTCTCCGGTTTTGCCCACGCTGGTAGCGGCGACAAAGTCAGACACCGGTGTTTTGCCGATAAGTCCCCGCTCCACCAGCCACTGGGCCGCTTCCACCAAAGCAATGAAAGCGCCGGTGATGGAGGCGGTTCGTGTCCCCCCGTCAGCCTGGATAACGTCACAGTCCAGGGTTATGGTGCGTTCACCCAGGGCTTCCAGGTCGGTAACCGCCCGTAGTGATCGACCTATGAGGCGCTGTATTTCCAGGTTGCGGCTGTTGGGCTTGCCGCGGGTGCCGTCCCGCAAAGTGCGGCTGCCGGTGCTCCTGGGCAGCATGCTGTACTCGGCGGTGACCCAGCCTTTGCCCTCCAGCTTGCACCACATGGGCTGCCGTTCTTCAACGGTGGCCGTGCAGATTACTTTGGTGTCGCCCACCTCGATTAAAACCGAGCCGTCGGCGTGTTTGTTGATGCCCCGGGTGATTGTCACCGGCCGCAACTGGTGGTTTTTTCTGCCGTCCAATCTGTCCATAGTAACCTCCCGAGTAACTTTTGTATGCCAGATAGTATTTACAAAATAAATCTTTTCCTTTCGGTTGCCGGTGCTTGGGCAGCGGCTATCAGGCAGCATCCCAGTGCGCCGGCGTATTGCGGCTCCGGAGGCAAAACAAGCCGGACCCCCAGTTCGCGCCGGATAATCTCTTGCAAGGCGGTGTTGGCGGCCACACCGCCGGTGAAAACCAACACCTGGCTGGACAACTGTTGCAGCATGGGCCGGATGCGTTTGAATATGGTGTGGTTCACACCTGCGGCCAGCCTGGCGGTGCTACAGCCTTCCACCACCCGACCGATTAATTCCGTTTCACCGAAAATAGCGCAGGTCGAAGTTAAGTCAACCGGGTCTTGGTAATAAAGGGACAGCTTTTCCAGTGAAATATCCAGCACCGCGGCCATGTTTTCCAGGTAACGGCCTGTGCTGGCGGCACACTTGTCGTTGGTTTGAAAGTCAGCCATCCGGCCGCCGCGCACAAGGGCCACCTTGCTGTCCTGGCCTCCCAAATCCAGCAGTGTAAAATCCGCCAGCCCGGTGGTATGCGCCGCGCCGGTGACGTGCGCCTTAATTTCGGGGATGCTGCGGGCGCCGGCCAGGTTGATGTTTTGCCTGCCGTAGCCGGTGCTGGTCACAGTTTGAATACGGTCTGTACCCAGCAGTTTGTGCAAGTCCACCTGCAGCCGGCCGTTTTCCAGCCGTCCGAATTCCCGGTAAAATTTTATGGTGTCGAACAAGCGGTAGCTAATTTGTTGGTTCTCGTCCATCAGAGCAGTTTTGACGGTTCGGCTGCCCAGATCTATGCCCAACCACATAAATATTCACCTCAGCATCTCCACAAATGAGTCCAGCCGCATTTTGGTGCGGGCGTCCAGCTTGCCGGGCCGGTCGCCTTCCAGGGTCAGTACCGGCAGGTTAATCTTTTGTCTGATAATCAGGTCTTCTATTTGCCGGTAGCAAAAGCTCTGGGCATAATGAATAATGCCCTCCAGACCACGGTGCCGAATTTGGGCCGTAATATCCCGCAGGCGGTAAAAAATGCCGTAGGGATAGGTGTAAAGCCGATATTGTTCCACCGGGTCGTCCACGGCAAAGGGCATGGTAAACTGGCGCTGGGTTTCGTTATATACCACCCGGGCGCCTTGTTCCGCCAGATAATCGTAAATGTCGTCCACAATGGGCGGCACTCCGATGTAGCCCAGGCGAACGTGGCTCCCGGCGGGGTCTCTTTGCCGGGCCTGCCGGATGAATTCAGCGGCTTTTTGGGCAAAATTGGCCGGGTTTCCCTGAAAATCGCTGCAATTCACCTGAAAAAGGTGATTTTCCCAGCCGGTTACTTTATTGTCCCGCCAGGTCATTTCATCAATGAGCCACGCTTTGCGGCGCACGTCGTCAAGTTGATTTTTCAAGCGAAGCACATGTTCCCAGCCCGCGCCCAACCGGTCCGCCAGTTTTTTCATCTGCAAGCGCAAAAGGTCGGCGTCCCGGTCAAAGGGATAGGCAAAGGGGATGACCTCCAAACCGGCCAGTTCCAGGGTCTCCATCAGGGCGTGGGTGTTGCTGCAATCCCCCTGGGTCACCGCTATTATGGTTTGTATGTCGTCGTTTTCCAGCGCAGTGGCGTAAAGCCCCTTGATCCACGCGCAAACGTTGCGCGGGTATCCGGCCAGTTCGGCTCTATCCACCAAGCCGCCGGGGTCATGGCTGGTGATGAATATATTGTTTAAATCCACCGGCACGTGCCCGGCGGCATAAATAATTTCCATGGGCACAGTGGTGGTAATACCTATTTTCAATACCGCAATCTCCTTACCGACCGGCTGTTTTGAAGTTGGCCATAAATTTACTTGGACCGTAAACAATATTATAACACTTTACACCATCACTACAACGTAATATTGTTTATATCGCTATGGGAAGGTTCCCTTCAGCCCTTTGCTCAGAAGCCCGCTAAACTACAATGTAGTGTTATTGTAACACTACAAAACAAAATGGGGACAGCATGAACCCAAAAAGAAACCGGTCAAACAAGAACCGGTTTCTTAGTAAATCATGCTTTGAAAAAAATAGGTTGCGTTATTTTAATTGGTGGGAGCAAAGTAACTGTTCAAAGCTTGGGCCAGGGATTCGGCCACCCTCTGGCGCACCATATCCTGGCGCAACATCTGCTCCTCCTCGTGGTTGGATATGAAAACCACTTCGGCCATGGCCGACGGCATTGAGGCGGTGCGCAGGACCACAAAATTGGCCTGTAATACGCCCAGGCTGCGTCTGCCCAGGGATCTTAGCATTTCCGACTGAACCAGTGAAGCCAACCGACGGTTGTCCGCCTGATTCACTCCCGGGGCCAAATCCCCATAATCCCGGCGGTAGTAAGTGCTGGTGCCGTTTTTTTCCCGGCAGTGGTTGGCGTTGTTATGGATGCTGAGAAAAACATCGGCGTTATGCCGGGCTGCGATATTGGTTCGCTCGTAAAGATCCACATAGCTGTCTTGGGTTCTGGTCATTATCACTTTGGCTCCGCTTTGGGTCAGGATTTCCCGCAGTCTCAGAGCGATATCCAGGTTAACGTCTTTTTCCTGCAAACCGCTGGGGCCCCTGGCGCCGGGATCGCTGCCGCCGTGCCCCGGGTCGAGGGCTATGACCCGCCCGTGCAGGAAACTGCCCGGTTGGGGTATGAATATGTCAAGGTCCAGCCGGGTGCGGTCTTGGGATAGCTTGTCCACATTGGCCACGGTGCCTTTCAGATCGAAAACCAACCGCACCACCGGCGGTTCCTGGGTTAACCAGCCCGTCCTCAACTGGGAGACGGCTTCGGTATCCACCCGCATCTTCTCTGGCAAGTCCGTCGGGTCTATGTTCTTCAGATCCAAGACCAGTCTTTCCGGCCCGGTAAGCATAAACATATCGTAATTCAACTGGTCTTCGGCCTGAATGGTAACATAAGTATGGCCGTCCTGCTCGCTAATTTCAATTTTCTCCAACCTTACCATTTCGACCGGTCCATCCTGCTCGTTGCTCTGGTCGGTGTCGGGTGTTTGCACCGGCGGGTCTCCGGGAGATGGTGAAGCTTCGGCCTGTTCCACATTGATTAACCAGCCGGCTACCCAGCCAATAACACCGCCTTCAAGCTGCACCTTGGCCCAATCACCGCTACGTTCCAGCACTCCCATGCGCTGCCCGCGGCTCACCTGGGCAATGACCCGGTGTCCCCTGCCCGGTCCGCCCCTTAGATTGACATCGCTGCCGTTAACCACGGCCACCATGCTGCCGTTATTGGGAGGAGGCGGGTTATTGACCGTGACGGTGTCGACCGCGGCCAGCCAGCCGGCGATCCATCCCTGCTTGCCGTCGGGGAGCTTTATTTTAATCCACTGCCCGCTGACATCGGCGACGTTAAACTTGCCGCCCTTGGCCACGGTGGTAATCATTCCGTGAGAGGTGCCCGGTCCCGAGCGCACATTGGCTGCGCTGGCGGTAATGGTGGCCTGTTTCACCTTTTGGATACTGTCTTCCGGCTGTGCGGGCCGGTTGTTTTCGTCCACCAGCCAACCGGCAATCCAGCCTTCCCGGCCGTTAACCTTTATTTTATGCCAGTCGCCCCGTGTGTCAAGAACCTGGAACCGGTCGCCGCTGCGGACAGTGGCGACAATGCTGTTGGCAATACCCGGGGCGCCGCGCACATTTACCACGTCGCCTTTGACAACGATACTGGATGCTGAGAAGGCTGCGCCGGGCAGGCCGATAAAGCCTGCGGTATAAAAAAGGGATACAATCAGACCTATTTTAATTTTGCGTCCGGGATTCCACTGTGAAGACATGGCCTTATTTCCCTCGTTTCCCAATTTTTAATACTGCTTATTCCCCCTGATTTCGACAAGTTGCTTAAAAAAACCTGCCCATCAACTAAGGCAAAATTTTACACAACTTTTTTACACACAGTATTGTGACGCAATTTGGCCTCAAAAAGTTCCCTGATCGGCTAATTTTGTGGATAGATTAACATTAACAGCTACATAATAACAATAATCAACATAGTTGGGGGGATGTGCCTTGGAAAAGTTGAGGGTTGGCATTATCGGGACCGGAATGGCCTTTGAGCGTCTTCATTATCCTGCTTTCAAGGAACTGGCGGATAAGTATGAGATAGTGGCCATATGCGATCCCGACCGGGAAAAAACCGGGAAATGGGCCGCCGAACTGGGCTTGGACGGAGATAGTGTTTACGTCGACTACCGGCCCATGCTCTGGCGTGAGGATATTAATGTATTCGATATCATGGTGCCCATTGAGCACAATTTCCGGGTCAGCGAGGATGTAGCCAAAGCCATGGCTTATCGACCGGGTAAGGCAATAATCTGCGAAAAACCGCTGGCCACCGGTTACGATCAGGCCAGGGCCTTTGCGGAAATACCCCGCCGGTACGGTATACCGGTTATGATTGCGGAAAACTATCGCTACAATGAAGATATAAATATTATACGCGACATGGTACACCGGAAAAAGGTGGGCGATACCATTTATTTTTTGCAAAACCGGGTGTTGAACTTTCCCCGGGACATGCTGATGGATAAATTTCCGCGCACCGAATGGCGCCAGCACCCAAATTTTCAGGGCGGCGCCATCATTGACACCGCGGTGCACGACATAGCCGCCCTGCGGCATATTTTTGGGGCAATAGACAAGCTGCAGGCCTTCGGGGTGCCCCAGGAAGATGATTTTGCACCTTACGCCGTGGTGAACGTAAATATGCGCTTTCAAAACGGGATAACCGGCCAATTTACCTTTTATTGCGCGGGCAAAGAACCGCAGCGTCCGCTAATCGGCCTGCGCATCTTCGGCACCAACGGTATGATATTTCTGGAGGAAAGGGACTGCGGAACCATTAACGTGTCATACAATGACGGCAATACTGAACAAGTGCCGTACCGGGCGCAGCGGGGTTACTACAACGAGTTGTTGAACCTGTACAATGCCATGACCGGAAAGGAAACGATTTCAGTCACCCCGGAAATGTCGTACGGTGACGTCAAAACGGTACTGGACATACTGCGTTCCGTCCGCGAGGAAAGCATCGTGCCCGTGGATTTGGCCGGGGGTAACATTCCGGCCTATGTCCCCGGCGGGCAGCAGGTTCATTTTCAATTCCAGCAGCCCCACTGGCATTAAAAACTTTGGTGTTACGGCTAACACACAGCGTAATTTAAGGTTGGCGGAGTCGTGGGGACGGCTCGAGTTTTTTTTGGCGCGGAGCGAAGGACGCAGGGAATACGGAGGTAAAAAAGTATTAAAGAGCGCACACAGGGGGAACTGAATGAGTGCGCTTTTTTTATACTTTAGAAAGTATACTTCCGGCCATATTTATGGCCGGATTTAAGGTGAAAAGTATTAAAAAGCGCACATAGAGGGAACTGAATGAGTGCGCTTTTTTTATACTTTAAGAATTATACTTCCGGCCATATTTATGGCCGGATTCAAGGTAAAAAGTATTAAAAGGCGCACGCGGAGGGAACTAAATGAGTGCGCTTTTTTACAGGGCTTTTATAATGTTGTCGTCCCGGAACAGCGGGGCGGCAACGTCGACATGACCGGCAATTGTATTCGTTACTTTCCCATCCACCTTAATCTGTACATTCTCCACGGTGCCGAACTGAGTCAGGGTATTTACGATAGAATAGACAGTAAGGTACTCGCTTTCCGAACCACCGGTATGCCCGTTAATCAATTCACTGTTGAAATCCGCGGTACACAAGCCGTCCCGGATGTCGATATCAAGCAATGCCGTGCCCGCGGGCAGGGTTGGCTCCAGAGTGCCGCTTTCCGGCCCGGCACAAAGCTGGTGCATTGTTTCCCGGGCAATCCCCACTACTTTGGGTATTTCCCGTTGCTCCGCCGCCAGTCCGCCTTTACCATCGGAAAAGTAAAGGGCCACCGTGGTTTTTTCCACGTAATCCGTCAGCGTGGGTATGGTTTCTTCCAATGCCGGGGGCGGCGCGTTTCTTTCCAAGGTGATGGCGTTTTGAGCCTCCTCTTGCGGGCCGCCGGACCTGTTGAGGCAACCTGACGTATATAATATCAGGCTGATTAATCCCAAATAAAGAAAAAACTTCACAACAGACTTCATTCTTTTTCTCTCCTTCCGGGGTTGTCCTTTGGTTTATGTTAATGTTTATGTTTAAAAGGAGGGAATATGACAAAGGTTTTTGGCATACATCCCGACGAAAGGGAAAAAATAATCAAGTCCATATTCAATTATTATCCGGGGGTAGATATATGGGTGTGGGTAAAAATTCGCGGGTGGCGTTTTGTCTGGCGGTATTCGTGCTGCTGTGCTGGTCCGGCCCGGCCCGGGCATCCGTCGAATGCCCTTTTTGCCGGGTGGCGAAAGAAAGCCACTGGGTGATCGAACCGGCGAAACCGGCGGTGCGGGGACAAAGCGTGGAATTGTTGCAACAGATGTTGAAACAAATTAATTGCTACCGCGGTCCCGTCAATGGTGTTTACGATTCAGCCACCATTGAGGCGGTGAAGGAATTTCAGGTCCAAAGAGGTATTGAACCCGACGGAGTGGCTGAGGAAATTACATGGCAGGCTCTGGACGAAGAATACTGTCTTCTGGCCGGCAAGGAAGTAGCGCCGGCGCCCGAAGGCCAAGTGAGCATATTGATAGATACGAAACAACGCAAGCTGTGGATTTTGTCGGACGGGGAACCTTACAAGCAATATCCGGTGGCGGTGGGTAAATACGATACCCCAACTCCCATCGGCGATTTCAAAGTACTGCGCCGGGCCAGAAACTGGGGTACCGGGTTTGGCACCCGCTGGATTGGTTTGACCGTTCCCTGGGGGGTTTACGGCATTCACGGCACTAACAAGCCATATGCCATTGGCGGTTACGCCAGTCACGGGTGCGTCAGGATGAACAACCGGAGTGTGGAAGAAGTGTACCCCTGGGTTAAACCCGGCACCAGGGTGGTAATTACCGGCAACCCGTTCAAATATAAGTCGGCTCAGTTTGGTTTAATGCGAAGGGGGTCCCGGGGCGGCGATGTTATGGAGGTGCAGCTAAGGCTGCAAAGGCTGGGTTTTTATACCGGCCCTATTGACGGCATCTGGGGTGGCGGCATGGAACGGGCAGTGGTGGAGTTTCGCCACAGCAAGGGGCTGCGCCGGGACAATGCGGTGGACGACGAGGTGTACCGGTTGCTGGGATTGTAAAAAACGCTTTCATCCGGTTCCTCCTGCGCGCGCAGCCGGTGCTGTTTTCACGCTTGGTTGTGGGCCGCCGCCCTTGTTATTGAAATCCTTAATGTCGGCCATAAATACGGCCGGTCAACCATTCATTTCAATAATGCGTGGTTTAAAGTCCAATTTATTGAGCATGTCCATGTACTCCCCGGGCGCGATTTGATCCCATGGTTTGTCCAACATGGCAACAAGCACACCTTCAATAACATTGGTTCCGAAGGACCGGCCCTCAAATTCCGGGGTTGTGGTCACCAGTCGGCGGGCGCCTCTCTCCTTCAGCAATTCCACATCCGCCCTGGTGGTGGTATTGGTGATAATGGTCTGGCCATCCAGTTTGTCCGGCAAATAGCGCTTGATAAAATGAAAATCACCGGCGATAATCTCTGCTTCGTGGTAATAAACCGCAAATTCTTTAGACTTTTCTTCATCCCGGGATTCCTGTTTTTTGCCCGTCGGGTAAAGCATTTGGAACGGAAGTTTGGTTAGTTGGGGCAGCATCTTCTCGGCCAGGTCCGCAAGTTCGGTCAATGTTTTGACGGGGTAAGGTATGCCGGCGGCGAAAATCAGATCACCGAACGTAACATCGCAGCCGGCTTCCACAAAGGCCTCGGCCATGCCGAACCTATCCACCGCGCTGACCATGAGCACCTTGGCGTTTTTTTTGATAAAGTCTGTTTCCCGTAAAAGGTAATGTACGGTTTCTCGCTCCAGGGTGTTTTTCAAACCGCTGCCGTCCACCACCGGTGTTTTGGTGACAGCATTCAACAAACGCAATCCATCCTCGAAAGCATATCTTTGGTTGGATGCAAAAACATACACATCAATACCGCCAAGACCGATGGCGTCCACCCGCCCGTCCAATTCCTTGAGTTTGGCCAGAGCGTTATCGAAGTCTCCGTCTACGCCAATACGGCTGATTTCAAAATCCTCACCCAAAAGATTAACTTGCACATAGTGATCCCGGCTGGATAAGCCCAAGCTAACGCTGACCACTCGTTTCAAATTTGTCAGCCTCCAATCGGTAGATATATCTACCCCTGAGATGTCTTTATCATTGTAACCAAAATAAGCTAAAAATACAAGCTACGCTGTCCAAGGCAGCTTTCCGGCTACCCCGGTTCAAAGTACCGTTGAATTCTTCAGTTTCAGTGTTTTATTCTGCCCGCCGGAAAGCCAACCAAAGCTTCGCCAAGTATTGCTTGATTTATATCTTGAACCCATTTAGGGCAATAGAAAGCTTGTCATAAACAAAAAAACAGGCCCGGGATGTATGAAACCGGCACCTGTGGCGACTCCGTATGAGTTACGTTATGATAACCTTTTTAATAAACTTTTTTCTTATTGACGTATTCTTCAACATGCATCAGGGTTTCGCCAAAACGTTGGAAGTGCACAATCTCCCGCTCTCTCAGGTAGCGCAGCACGTCAATTACCTGCGGGTCGTCGGTGAGGTGAATCAAGTTTTCGTATACCGCCCGGGCTTTTTGTTCTGCCGCCAGATTTTCGTACAGGTCGGCCACCGGGTCTCCGGTAGCCGAAATATACGCCGCCACCCACGGCACACCGGCTGCATTCTCCCAGTATAAGGCACGGTCGTGGTCGGCGTAATGACTGCCAAAGTCCGCGGCTTTAATGGTTTCCAGGGGGGCGCCTTCCAGCAGTTTATAGACCAGTGTCGCCACTACTTCCATGTGAGCGAGTTCTTCGGTGCCAATGTCAGTCAAGACCCCCTTGGCCCGGCCGGTGGGCATGCTATAACGCATGTTCAAATAACGCAGCGCCGCGGATAACTCACCCTCCGGCCCGCCCTACTTACTATTTTATATTTATCAAAGCGTTAAAGTACCCCTAAAAACACGCGTCGGTGGGAATGTTTACAGCCTAAACCGGAAGTCGGTTATTTCACCGCGCTCATTTATGTATATCTCGGAAAAATGGCCCACCAGGTTGAATTTTTCCTCAAGGGGGAGACCGGCTATATTATCAATATAGTTGTTTATTATACCAAAAAGCTCGTTAATCACGCATTCGGCGCTATTCGTTTGCTCAAGCTTGAAATTAAGTTCGTCGATTTGGCGCTGAATGACCCGCTTTTCCTCCCGGAGTTCAAGTATCCGTTCCTTATACTCATCGATTATAATTATATTTTGCTCATAAGCAAGCTGTTGTTTACTAACGGCTGCCCTGTTTCTGCCCATCTTGATTTGCAACTCATCTCTTTTACGAATCAGATCGCCAGGGTCATTGGCGAACAAATCCCTATTCCTTTTTAGGGTATTTAGCACTTTTTCCTTATTGGCAAAAAAGGATTTAATAAAGTTCAGTATTATATTGTCCATGTCTTTCATGTTCCAATGTTTGATTTTCCCGGTACATTTTCCATTCATGCCTAGGCACCTGTAGTTATATCTGGGCGCGCTTTCCTTTCCCTTTCTTTTTGGCTTGAGTTTGAACCCATATATTTTGCCCTTGCAAACGGCACATCTCAATATGCTTGAACCAAGATATTTTCTGTCGCATGACCACTCACGGGAGTATTTTTCTTTCTTTTGCTTTATTAAAGCCTGTATCCGGCTGAAATCTTCTTCGGTGATCAGCGGCTGGTGGGTGTTTTCCCTGACCACCCATTCCTCCCCGGGGCGAACAACCCTTTTTTGTCTGCCCCGGCTGTCCCTGAGCAAAGTGGTGACATTATAGATAGTAACACCAAGATAAACCGGATTTGCGAGTATGGTTCTAATGGCATTGGTGGACCACTGCCCGCCCCGGCGAGTGGGAATGCCTTGCTTGTTCAGCCACTTGGCGATCTTTAACTGCCCCCAGCCGGCCAGGAACTTTTCAGTGATTTGGCGATAAACAGGCGCCGTTTCAGGATTAACCACAAGATACTGCCTGTTTTGGCTCAGCATATAGCCGAATGCCGGCAGTGGAACGTTTGTTTTGCCCTCTTTGGCTTTGATCGATTGAGTGACTTTGACCCGCGAGCTGGTGGTCTTTCTTTCTTTCTGGGCCAGGGCGCCGTGCAAAACAAGTAAGAATTCATCGTCATCGGTCCGGCTGTCGTAATTCTCCTTGATGGATATAAAAAAAACGCCGCAATCGGATAATGTGCGCTTAATACTGATTATATCCGTGTAGTGTGCAATAGACTTTTGCTTAGAAAAGCTGTATTGGAATTTAAGAGGGACAATTACAACTCCAGTTCCTGTTCATTTACAAGTGTCACGTCATTTAACGGAAATATGTACATTTGTAACACTTGTCACGTCACAATCAAGAAGAAAAACAAAACTCCGTGTCAAGCAGTGTACAACAATCTCG
>JAKSCU010000472.1 GCA_022360435.1 Bacillota bacterium | reverse complement strand
GCTCAACATCTGGGTTGGGCGCAATGCCATTTTCTACGAACGTCAGTTGGGTGAGCTTGAGCAAGTGATGCAACTGCCACGGAACCATCGCGTCACCGCTGCCCGATGGGATGGTCGATACGCATGGATCGCCGATCCCTACGAAGGCGTCCACCTACTGGACGCGGCGGGTGATCTGGTGGCGACGTTCAACAAAGAGACTGGCCTCCCGGTGGGAACCTGGACGATCCTCGTGCAGCCGCTGGGGCAGGGTCGGGCGATCGCGGCGGGGACCAATAGCCGGGACCAACGCAGTTGGATCACTGAGTTGTGGTTGGACGAACAGGGCCGGCCATGCGTCAAGTTGATCCATGCCGCGATTAAGAAAAGTGGTTGGGAAAATCGCCGCGAGCAAAAATCCGATCCGGAAGCAACGTGCAGGTATGCGTGGCTCTGGCTGTGGGATCGTGGCAAGGCGGGGCGGTATTTGATCGTCGGGCGAGAGAGTGCTTACTTGCCACTCGCGGTCGACCTGGACACACATAAGGTCACGACGGTAGGGCCGCCGCCGATGAGCCGTGGGGTAGTCAACCCGTTCTGGGGCTGGGATCAACGCTGGTATTCGTTCCACGCGGTGACCGGGGCAAATGACGAGCCGACCAACCTGTTTCTGGCGGCCGGCACATACGGTGTCGCGTTGTACGAGGCGGGCGATCAAACGGTCGGTCCGAGCATGACTTTCAAGAAGATCGATCAGTGGAGCTCACGAGATTCGTTGGACATGGGCAATGTCGAAGACGGCCGGTTAATTCCTCAGCCCGACGGGTCCGTCATCTTCGCCGGTTCGGGCGGTGGCGGATGGGGGCGGATTCGTATTGATCTTGCCGATTCTGAGCGGCGCTTCACCGGTCAGTCTCTGTTCCCAGCGCGTCTGCGTGGTTTTTCCAGCAGCTCGGTCGCCCCCGCCACGGGCCACGGCAATGTCATCTGGAATATGACTGGTCGCTACGAAATGAAGGTGATGCGCGTGAAGCTGCCGGCACCGACGGATAAGACGCATGGTCCGTAGGAAAATGACAACAACCACGAAAGCGATGATCAAAGGGGCATTGGCATGCTGAGTTGCAGACGTCGAAAGTTGTGGGCATTGGATGGATTCGCGCGCTACGCCATCGCACTGTTCGGCTTGTCATGCTTCGCAGTCGGCCAGGCTACCCGGGCCGAAGACGACAACACCATTCGCGTGGTCTGCCGGGGCTGGTCGGATGCGTTTCACGCCGCCGCAGAGGCCTATCAGCAAGATCACGGCGACATCAAGTTCCGTTTTGACCGCCCTGACAATATCGGTAACGCCTGGCTGGATGGCTCGCTCGCTCTCTACGCCACGCAGGGTTGGCTGCATCATTCAATGGATGGCGAGCAGCAACGCCAATTGAAAGATCTGTCCGGCAAGCCGGAGGTTGAAATCATTGGATTCACGCCGGTCGTCGCGCTCGTGCACCCGGACAATCCTATCGACGCCCTTACGGTTGATCGGCTCCGCCTGATCCGGAAGATGCCGCGCCGCGTGTCATGGCGTGAGTTGGGCTGGGACCGCGACGACTACGTAACACGCTGGATTGACGGGGTGTTCGACACAGCGTGGGCACTGCTTCATGACAAGGACGGCGACAACATTCGTGTGCCCATCCGTTCGCGGAGCGATCCGCAGCGCCTGCGCAAAAGGGGTGAAATTCTCGCCGAAAGCCGCAATATCAACGCGCAGAAGAGGATGTCCTATCATCTGAACGAGGTACTGGAAGCGGTTGCCGATGATCCGGGAGCGATCGCGATCGTGGCAATGAGTGACAAAGCCCTCGCCAGCGGCTTGAAGGTGCTCGCGGTTAAACCCGACGGTGAATCTGATCCGGTCGCGATGACACCCGACGCCGTGG
>JAKSCU010000393.1 GCA_022360435.1 Bacillota bacterium | reverse complement strand
TGTCCCTTTAATGTAACCTGTAAGGCTGCCCAATCCCCCCGGCGGGACCGTATATTTCCTCCCGGCACTCGTCACAAAAACCGGGAGCAAATCTGTTTCCAGTTTCAGGTTCATTGTCTATTATATCCCCGGCGCCTTCTCCAGTCAAGCCCGAGCGTACCGCGGCCTTTTCCGGTCCATAGGTCTCGGTGATCTTGTACACCATATCACAGCATTGACACAAGTGAAATATTTTCACCGGGTTTTTCACCCGCCTTCCGGGACGCCCTCTTAAAATCACGGTATTTTTTTAAGGTTGGCGGAGTCATTGGTTGCTCACATTTTTATCCGCCGGTAATATTATTGACCACATCACCCGCCCTTATACCGGGTCGGCGCGGTTGAACCTGTTCATAGCCGATTCGGGTCCCCGGGCAAATATTTCAAGCAACACCTCCGGAACCATCCGCAACACCCGGGTAACAGCCTCCTCTTCACCGGGGGCGGGCCGGGAGAGCACGTAATCCGCTACTTCGGGCCCCGGCGTCGGAGGCCGCCCGATACCGATACGCACCCGGACAAAATCGCCGGTGCCCAGTAAAGCTATTATGGAGGCCAAACCCCGGTGGCCGCCGTCGCCGCCCCTGACACGGATACGCAGGCGGCCCGGCTCCAGGTCCAGATCGTCGTAAACCACCGTCAGCGCCGCCGGTTTAATTTTGTACCAGCGCAACAGAGGGACCACGGCTTCCCCGCTCAGGTTCATGTAGGTCTGGGGTTTGGCCAGGATTATTTTTTCCCCCCGGTGAATGCCCTGTCCCACAAAGGCCCGCTGAAACCGACGGTCAACCCGTGTTTGCAGGTGTTCGGCCATCAGGTCCACCGCCATAAATCCCACGTTGTGCCTGGTAGCCGCGTATTGCAAACCCGGATTGCCCAACCCTGCCACCAATTGCAATTGTTTTACCTCCACCTTTTATAAAGATGCAATACTGATTCGGTTCCATCTGCGCGCGATTTTTAATACTTTTTTCTTCGAAGCCGGCCATTAATATGGCCGGAGATATACTTTCCAGTAAAACAACGCCCCCTCGCGGGAGGGGGGCAGATCAAAAAAACAAACCGTTACGCGGGAGTGATAGCTTTAATGCTATATATCGGTATGATAACTGTTTCCGGTACGCCATTTACCACCCTTTGCACTTCCACGAAATTAGACCCCACGGCTTGCAGCATACCCCTGATGGGGTTGCCCTCTTCAACATAAACGGTGACGCTTTTGCCGATATAACCATGCAGCCGTTCAACCAGCGTTACGCCATATCCTGGTCCGTATGATCCTCCTCCGGGGTGACCCGGGTAACCACCGGGATAACCGGTACTACCAACGTCGGACATAAAATCCCTCCTTATCATGCTTTATCCAAAATATGCATGACAAGGCGAATTAGTTACATAACCCGGATATAGCTTTAGGAATTAACATCACCCGTTGTCTCGGATTCGGCGCCCTCTTCTACCGTGTCTTCAGCCGGTCCGGGTTCCTCTACCCGCTGGGCCACCACCGAGGCCACCACCGAGCCCGGGTCGTCCAGCACGGTAACGCTGTCGGGCACCTTGATGTCCTGCACCGAAACGCAGTCCCCCACGTTCATACCCTCCAGGCTAACCGCCACTTCCCGGGGTATATCTCCGGGCAAACAAGACACCTGCAATTCCCGCAGCCCATACTGCAAAATACCCGATTCCAACTCACCGGTAAGCTCGATGGGCACGGCGACCTGGATAGCGTTATCCATGGAGATTTGGTAAAAATCAATATTTTGGATTACTCGCTTGATGGGGTCGACGTGCAGGTCTTTAATCAGCACTTTGAAATTCCTGCTTTCAGCCTCGCCGGGTCCCTGTAACGCCAGGTCGATAACCGCATTCCGGCCGCCGGCCAGCACTGTTTTCAGGGTTTTGAACTCCATTTCCACCGGAATGCTGCCCACGGCTTTGCCGTAAACAACTCCGGGTACCATATCTTTGCGGGCCAGTTCCTTACGGTAACTCTTACCTGTCTGTTGGCGATAATTAACCTGTAAATTCACTTCTGTCATTTTTTTGACCTCCTTTGGGATAATATTCCCTGTTCATAGTTATAACAAACAGGTCCCGGGCATAACATTAATCAAAATATAATGGGCACAGGGGGAATAGCTGTGCGTAAAAGCAAACAATTTATATCCATGCCCGTCATCAGTCTGGAAGAGGGCCGGCAAATAGGCATGATCAAGGAACTGGTGGTCAACCCCGACACCAAAAGAGTGACCGCCATGGCCGTGGAACAAAAGGGCTGGTTCAAAGAGCATAAGTATATACCCTACGGCAAAATCCACAGCGTCGGCGATGACGCCGTGACAATTAGCCAGACCGGCGCCGTGCAAAAAAGCGGCAGCCTGCCGGAAATCGTCAACCTGGCCCGGGAGAAAAACGGCATTTCCGGGGCCCGCATTGTCACCGAAAGCGGCACCATGCTTGGTGTGGCGGACGATTATTATGTAAGCCCGGACACCGGCGAAATTGTGGGCATGGAAGTCAGCAGCAGTTACCTGAACGCAGTGTTCAACGGCCGGGCATTTCTGGACATTGAGCATGTTCTGACCATTGGCAAAGACATGATTGTCTGCTCCAATGAAGCCCTGGAAAATGCGGTTAAACTGGACGGGGGGTTGCAGGAAAAGTTTCGCGGCGTAAGGGAATCTACGGGCCATATCTGGGAATCCACCGTGAAAAAAACCCGGGAACTGGGTTCAAACGTCAATAAGCCGCTGACCCGCATCAAACGCGGCAAAAACAGCGAACAACCGGATAACCCGGCGGAGACGGAAATGCCGGAAAACCGGCCCCCCCGGGAAAATCCACCCAAAGCAAATTAAACCCGCCCCGTCAACACAGATCATAACACCTTTAATCAAAAAGCTTGCTTACCGATAAATCCTCGTGAATCCGGATAATGGCCTCGCCCAGCAGCGGGGCCACCGACAATACTTTTATTTTATTAATCATTTTATGCGGCGGCAGCAGTATGGTATTGGTTACCAGCACCTCCTTGATGGGCGCTTTGGCCAGCCTCTCCACCGCCGGGCCGCTGAGCACCGGGTGGGTGCAGCCCACGTAAATATCGTCGGCTCCGAATTGTTTTAAAGCATCGGCGCCATGGGTGATGGTACCGGCGGTGTCGATAATATCGTCAATCATAAGCACCTTCTTGTCCCGGATATCGCCGATAATGCTCATTACTTCGGACACGTTGGGCTCGGGACGCCGCTTATCAATAATGGCCAGGGGAGCGCCGATGCGTTCGGCCAGATCCCGGGCCCGCTGAACGCTGCCCAGATCGGGGCTCACCACCACCACGTCGCTTAATTGCTGCTGCATGAAATACTGGGCCAGGAGCGGCACCCCGGGCAGGTGGTCCACCGGTATATCAAAGAAGCCCTGGATCTGGCCGGCGTGCAGGTCCATGGTGATTACACGCCTGGTGCCGCTGGCGAAAAGCAGGTTGGCCACCAGCTTTGCCGTTATAGGATCCCGGGCCCGGGTTTTGCGGTCCTGCCGGGCGTAACCATAATATGGAATAACGGCTGTGATTCTGCGGGCCGAAGCCCGGCGCACCGCGTCCACCATCACCAGGAGTTCCATAATTTGCTCGTTTACCGGCTCACTGGTGGGCTGGATGATAAAAACATCGGCGCCCCGGACGCTCTCGTTGATCTTGACCTGAATCTCCCCGTCGCTGAAGCGGGTGACCCGGGCCGCGCCCACCGGAACCCCGAGATACTGGGCAATCTCCTCGGCCAGGGCGGGGTTGGCGTTACCGGTAAAAATTTTAAGGCGTTGTCTGGATGACATTAAAGACGTACCTCCAAAAATTATTCGGTATTATTACCCGCAGACACCGGTTTTTTCCTGGCGGTCCAGCCCGGAATATTTTTTTGCTTATCCCGAGCCACACCCAGCGCTCCTGGCGGCACATCCCGGGTTATAGTGGAACCGGCGCCGGTAACCGCCCCGGCGCCGACCTCCACCGGGGCTACCAGGTTGGTATTGCTGCCGATAAAAGCGCCGTCGCCAATGCGAGTGACTGACTTTTTCTCCCCGTCATAATTACAGGTGATGGTGCCGGCCCCGACGTTGGCGGCCTTGCCCACCTCGGCATCCCCGACATAACTGAGGTGGGGTACCTTGGCGCTGTCACCCAGGCGGGCTTTTTTCAGTTCCACGAAATCGCCCACTTTGACTTCACGGCCCAACCGGCAGCCCGGGCGGATGTAAGCGTAGGGACCGACATGGCACCCGTCCCCCACCAGGCTGTCCAACACAACAGAGTTCTGCACGGTCACCCGGTGGCCCAGCACGGCGTCCGACAACCGGGAGTAAGGCCCTATAGTACAATTCTCGCCAATTATCGATTTTCCTTCAATAAAGGTAAAGGGATAGATTATCGTATCCCGTCCAATTTCCACCGTGGCGTCAATGTAGGTGTTGCCCGGGTCCAACACCGTAACGCCGGACAGCATAATCTCCTCCAGTATTCGGCGCCGCAAGACCTTTTCCGCCGCCGCCAACTGGCACCGGTCATTGACTCCCGCGATTTCCGCCGGGTCATTCACCACCACCGCGCCCATCGGCCGGCCCCGGGTCACATAATGCTCTATTATATCGGGCAGGTAATACTCGCCCTGGGCGTTATCCGCATTTAATCCGGACAAGGCCGAGAAAAGACCCGCCGCCCGGAAACAGTATACCCCGGTGTTTATCTCCCGTACCGCCAATTCCCCGGGGGAGGCGTCTTTTTGTTCCACTATTTTTTGTACCCCGCCGTCGGCGGCGCGGATAACCCGACCGTAACCGGCGGGTTCGGGGATAATGGCGGTTAAAACGGTGGCGGCGTTTCCCGCCCGGCTGTGGTCCCGACAAAGCTCCCACAGGGTCGGTGCGCGCAGCAGCGGGGTATCGCCACAGACCACCAACACGTCTCCGGTGAAACCCGCCAGTTTGGCCTCGGCCTGCATCAGGGCATGGGCCGTGCCCAACTGCTCGGCCTGGCGGGCGTACTCCACCCGGGAACCCAACAGTTCCATCACTTGCTCACCCTGTTGGCCCACCACCAGTACGGTTTTCTGTGCCCCGGCTTCCTCCACCGCCGACAGTACATGCTCAACCATGGCCCGCCCGCCAACCCGGTGCAAAACCTTTACCGTGGCGGACTTCATCCGGGTTCCCCTGCCCGCCGCCAGTATCACCGCCGCCAGCCCCATGCGTCAAACCTCCCGTAAAAGTTGCTTTTGCAAACTATGTATACATAATTTATTCAACAAGATCTGCGTTATTCCTTTGGTATCCATTTTAAAAAAGCGCACTCTTTCGGTTCCCTGGAGCGCATGTTTTTTGATACTGCCGGAGGATAAAAGGGGACCTCCCGTTGGATGTCCCCTGTGCTTATATCATAAACAATTATACAAAAATAGGCCGCCTTTTTACATCGTTATCGAGACGTCCGCTCATAAAACTTCGGCGTAAGCACTTAGAACCGCGCTTTGTATAATTTCCCGGGCCGAAGAGTTAATGGGATGGGCGATGTCCCTAAACTCCCCGCTGGGTGTTTTTCGGCTGGGCATGGCCACAAATAGCCCGTTCTGCCCCTCTACAACTTTAACGTCATGAATAACAAACATGTCATCAAGAGTTACCGAAACAATTGCTTTCATCTTTCCTTCCGCAAGCACCTTGCGTACCCGTACATCGGTAACGTTCATCCATTCACCACCTTCCGTAGTCCACTTATGCCATTATTTCAAATATTTTTCTATATATAGGAGAAATATTCCTGCTGAATTATACGGTATTTTAGAAAATAATTCCTAAAAATTTAATTTTTCCACACTTCATAGCCCTTGCCACCCAGTGCGGCCATTATATCCTGCACATGTTCCCGGTTGCGTGTCTCCAATAAAAGCTCCACCCGGGCTTTTTTTAAAGGAACATGCGGATCCACCCGGTTATGGGAAATCGAGATTATGTTGGACTGCATCGAGGCAATTATTTCCAACAGACCTTGCAATGCCCCCGGCCGGTCATCCAGCAATGCCCGCATGCTGACCCGCCGTCCCGAACGAAGCAGCCCCCGTTCCACCAGTATGGAAACCGTGTTGATGTCAATGTTGCCGCCGCTCAACACCACCGCCACATGGGAGCCGGGAAGGGACGGCCGCCCCTGGAGCAGAGCCGCCAAACCCGCGGCACCGGCGCCTTCCACCACCATTTTGGATCTCTCCAGCAACATGGTTATGGCCCGGGCTATCTCCTCGTCGTCAACTGTAAACATTTCATCCACATGGCGGCGGATAAGTTCAAAATTAAGCCTGCCCGGCCGGCAAACCGCTATGCCGTCGGCCAGGGTGCAAACCGGGCCCGACTCCTGCCAACGCTGATCACGGCAGCTCATATACATAGCCGGCGCTCCGGCGGACTGCACCCCAAACACTTTTACCTCGGGGCGACGGGTTTTTATTGCCAGCGCCACCCCGGCCAACAGCCCGCCTCCCCCCACCGGCACCACCACGGCATCCAGCCGGGGCAGTTGTTCCAAAACTTCCAACCCCACCGTGCCCTGTCCGGCAATAACTTCCTGATCTTCGAACCCATGTATAAAAACCGCCCCGGTTTGGGCTTGCAGTTTCAAAGCCCGGCCATATGCCTCGTCGTAACTCTGACCGGCCAGCACCACCGTGGCGCCATACTCCCGGGTGGCTTCCACCTTGGAAATGGGCGCCGTTACCGGCATTACCACCGTGGCGCCTATACCCGCCCGGGCGGCGGCATAGGCCACCCCCTGGGCATGATTGCCGGCCGAAGCGGTTACCACCCCCAGGCTCCGTTGTTTTCCGGTCAACCCGGCAATTTTATAGTAAGCGCCCCTTATTTTAAATGAGCCGGTTTTTTGTAGATTTTCGGTTTTAAAATATACGTTGCTTCCGGTCAACTGGCTAAAAGTGCGGGAATAATCCACCGGAGTGCGGTGTATAACCCCCGCCAACACCGAAGCCGCTTCAACAATCTTAGTGAAGGGCAGGTGAGCACAATCCCCCTCCACCCGGTTATTTGCCACTATTTTCCCCCACCTTTTCCATGGAATATACATAAAATCAAACCCCGGCGCATGTCCGCCGGGGCAATTGAATCCCTTGTTTATGCCAACTCAAGCTGCTGGCTCACCAGTTCCAAATCGCTGGGTTTATCAACATCAACGCCAACCTCAGGATACCGGCTGATCACAACCCGGCCCCTGATGCCCAATAACCGGGAAACTTTTATCTGTGCTTCCTCCAGAGTTATGTTTTTCATCAGATACTTTATCAGAAATATAAGCCCCACCAGCCTGCACATCCTGAGGGGATTTTTCCTGGCCTCCACCAGTTTTTGTCCCCGGGGCATGCATTCTTCCACAACATTGGGATTAATCAAAAATATATTACCACCGGTATATACCCCGTCCTTGAGTTGCACGTAAGTGCGCTTGGATGCGGAAAAACGCTGTTCCACCACTTCCCGGGAAACAATGGGGTAAAAAAGGTCGGCATCGGCCCCTTTACACAGGTCGATAAAATTATCAATGGACTTTTTGGTGATCAGGGGTATGTCGGAAGTAACCAACAGGACTTGCCGGGCCGCGGGCAGTTGCTTTAACCCCAACAAAACATTTTCGGTAAGGTCTTGTCCGTGTTGCGCCAAAAGCACCCGGTCGTTTGCCTGGAAATGTCTGGCCAACTCGTCCCGGGGACCGGCGATGACTATGCGATCCACCTGATCGCACTGCCCCAGGGCTTCCACCACATATTCAACCATTAACTTGCCCTTGATGGTAATTAAAGCTTCATAGCTGGCCGGACTGCACAGGCGCAATGGTCCGTCGTTGGGGCTGCCGGCCAGCACCAACGCGTCAATCATTTTCTCCCTTTTCCTCTCCAATGGCTGACAAAAGCAATTGCTCGGCATTTTCAATATGTTCCCGGGCCAAGCTGGCGGCAAGTTCAATATTCCGTTCACTTATAGCCTCAATGATGCTTTTATGTTCCTCAACGGTATGCTTGCCCCGGCCGGGCACCGCCAGGGAGGTGGTACGGAACCGCTGGATCTGTTCCTTTAAGTGAGTGACAATCTGCACCAGCCGCTGGTTCCGGCTTGATTTGTAAATCAACTCATGGAAGTTGGTGTCCTTTTCCACTAGAACGCCCAGGTTTTGGCCATTGCTAACCTCATAAATCTGCAGCACGGCCCGTTCCATTTCCTCCAGTTCCTCGGGGGTGGCCCTTTCCGCCGCCAGGCCGGCCGCCAAACCCTCCAGCGCAGCCCGAACTTCGAAAATATCGACAATATCTTTAACGGAAAAACTGGCCACGTAGGCTCCTTTGCGGGGGAGCATCACCACGAAGCCTTCCAATTCCAGTTTCCTTATGGCTTCCCGCACCGGGGTGCGGCTTACTCCCATTTCTTCGGCCAGTTGAATCTCCATCAATCGTTCGCCCGGTTTAAGGCGGCCCTGGATAATCGCTTCCCGCAGAGATTCAAAAACTATTTCCCGGAGCGGTTTGTAATTATCAAGTTTTATAGGTACCAACCTGGGCTGTTCCAAATTTCCTTGCCCTCCTTTAATTACTAAAACTTATTTTACACCGCCCCGCCACATTTAGCAAGAAATGCTCGATATATTAAGTTCCCTTAATTCGAGCATTTCTTGTACTTTCATCCTTAATCCCGGCCATTAATATGGCCGGGTGGTACGGTAAAGTGCAAGAAATGCTCGTTTATATCAGTTCCATTTTTACGAGCATTTCTTGTACTTTTGTCCTTTGTCCCGGCCATAAATATGGCCTGGTGGTACAATAAAGTGCAAGAAATGCTCGATATATTCAGTTTCCCTAGTTCGAGCATTTCTTGTACTTTCATCCTTAATCCCGGCCATAAACATGGCCGATTTAATCGGTTCCCCGGACAAAAACAGCGGCCCGCACCCAGCGATCACCCCTGTTTATTTTCCCGGCCGCCAATCCGGCTAATTCCGCATTCCTGAAAACACCGAAAACCGTTGGACCGCTGCCGCTCATCAAAACCCCCAGGGCGCCGGCAGCCGCCACTTCGGCTTTAATCTGCCCGATAGCCGAGTGCATGGCCAGTGTCACCGGTTCCAAAGCGTTACACAGATTGGCCGCCACGCCACCGATGTCACCCACGCCGACCGCCGCCAGCATTTTTGCGCAACCCGGCCGACCCGGCCCGGGCAACCTGTCATACCGTCGGTAAACCTCGGCCGTGTCAACCCCGAAGGGCGGTTTGACCAGCAGCACCCCCACGGAGGGCAAGTCGGGCAGCCCGGCGATTATTTCCCCCCGGCCCCGGGCCAGGGCAGTACCGCCCCGCAGGCAAAAGGGTACGTCCGAGCCTATTTCGGCCCCCAACGAAGACAATTCTTCCATGGTCAAACCCAGGTTCCACAATTGGTTAAGACCGCGTAACACCGCCGCGGCATCCGCCGAACCGCCGGCCAGGCCGGCCGCCAGCGGGATTTTTTTATGCAGCTTGATCAGGGCGCCACCATGGTATCCCGTGCGCTCCTTCAGCAAATCGGCCGCCCTGCGGGCCAAGTTTTGCGGTCCCCGGGGCAAGTCGGCGCCATACACCACCAGTTCCACCACCGGTGCGGGTGATAACTCAATCCGGTCGTGGAGGTCCAAGGTCTGCATCACTGTTTCCAGCTCATGGTACCCGTCAAGCCTGGTACCCAGCACGTCCAACGCCAGATTAATCTTGGCATGGGCTTTAACCAGCATAATATTTTCACCTGTTTAAAGGGGAACGGTTCGCTCGCCTTCCTGCAACCCTTAGCTTCGCTGCGAAAACCTCGAACCGTCCCCAAACTCGCTAATTTATGTAATTTTAAGTATATCCAACTTATTCCGGGGAAACAAGTGTCAACTCCGGCCCGCCCGGGATACATTTCATTTTTGGTTACGCCGGTACATATATATCTTTATGGAAGGAGTGAAATTATGACCCGGCCAACTTTGGACAACACCGGCAAACAGTTGACCATAAACACCGTAACCAAAAAGTTGCGTCATTATGAAAGCGACCGGTTATTACAGGAATACCCGGTGGCGGTGGGCAAGCCATCCACCCCCACTCCGCCCGGCCGTTACAAAGTAATAAATAAGACCATGCATCCCGGCGGCGCGCTGGGCACCCGTTGGATGGGCTTAAACATTACCGGCGGCAACTACGGCATCCACGGCACCAATAATCCGTCCTCCATAGGCAATGCCGTGTCCCTAGGCTGTGTGCGTATGCACAACAACCATGTGGAGGAATTGTTTCCTCAGATCCCCATTGGCACACCGGTACATATTTATAGCGGCACCGTCGAAACCGCAAACCCCGGCCCGTATATCTCTTCTCCGAACTCACCTTTAAATGGTGAAAAAACTTATACCGTGCAAGCCGGCGATACCCTCTGGAAAATCGCCCGCAGGTTCAACATACCCCTTGATAAAATCATATTCGCCAACAATTCCATAGACCCGAACCGGCTGACACCGGGCCAAGTCATTAGATTACCATAAAAAAAGCGCACTCATTCGGTTCCCTCTGCGTGCGCTTTTTGATACTCATATCCTTGAATCCGGCCATTAATATGGCCGGAAGTATACTTTCCTAAGAGTATAAAACAATGGAGGACTATTTAGTTGATTAATATATTACTGCAAGCTTTGGTCGCCGGGTTGGGGACCTGCCTGGGCGCCGTCCTGGTAGTGCTGTTCGGTCGCATGGGCGATGGAACCCTGGCACTGTTACTGGGATTTGCCTCGGGCGTAATGGGTGCGGTGGTCCTAATGGAACTGCTGCCGGCGTCACTGCAGCACGGCGGGCCGGTTGTTTGCCTGTTGGGGTTTACCGGCGGATTCCTGTTGGTAAAGGCTATGGAGCGGATTATGCAAACGTTAATACCCGGCGGCAATTGGCAACGGTTATATCTGCGCATGGGTTACCTGATCGCTTTGGGTATAGCGCTGCACGATCTGCCCGAGGGGATAGCCATCGCCGCTGGTTACTCTTCTTCGCCCGTGCTGGGTCCGGCCCTGGCTCTGGCCATCGGATTACACAATATACCCGAAGGCATGGCCACCGCCGCTCCATTGCGGGCGGGCGGCATGAGCGGCCGACGGGTAATCGCCATCAACGCGCTGGTCAGCCTGGTGACTCCGCTGGGCACATTGCTGGGCTTGTTTATCCTGTACGCCTCGCCGGGTTTCAACGCCTTGCTGCTGGCTCTGGCCGCCGGAGCCATGGTTTATATCGTCACCGGAAAACTGATACCCGCGTCGCTGGCCAGCCATCGATTTTTAGCGCTGGCCGGGATGACCGCCGGGTTTCTGTTGATTTTGCGTTTAAAACTGTTTTTTTAACAGCAGCCACGCCCCTCCGGTCATCATTACCGCGCCCGCCACCCGGTGCCAGTTGAAAGGAATTCGCTCCAGACCAAACAACCCCAAGTGGTCCACCATGGCCGCCGTCAGCAACTGACCCGCAATGATGGCGGTGGTGGCCGCCGCCACCCCCACGCTGGCAATGCTTTTGACCACCCCGTAAATAATAATGACGCCCAAAACACCGCCCAAATAAAAATACCAGGGTACGTCGGCATATCTTTGCCAGTCTCCGCTACCCAGCCGGAGCACGAATAGCAACACCCCGGCCAGCAAAAGCCCCACCAGGTGTACCACAAATGTGGTTTCCAGCAAACCGATTATTTTGCCCAGCGCCGTATTCAGCGAACCCTGTATGGCCATGGTCACCCCGGCCAGAGCGGCAATTAAAAGGGCCAGCATCTTGATGCTCATACATTTCCTCCCAAATACCTGACACTATCATGTCCTGAACTCCCATTTCAATACCTCCCCGTCTTTTTTATCTTTCCCATCCAGATTAATTTCCCGCTGCACGGGGTTGGGTTTTTTTACCGGGGCGGGCGCCTGACTTGGAGCCCCCATGCCCATTAGCGGTCCCAGCAACCCCAGCAGGCCGGACAAGTCGCTCTTGCCGCCGCCCAACATGCTTAAGAGGGCGGCGGGGTTGAATTGCCCCTGCTGCCCGGGTTGCCCGGGCGGCCCGCCGCCCATACCCATAGCCATTAACCCCAGCAACGGGGCCAATAATGACTGCAGGTTGTTGCCCCCGGACGCGGTGCCGGACTCGCCCCGGTTCATGGCGTTAATCAGCCCCATCAGGTTTAAAAGGCTAAGCATTATTAACAGCGTATCCTGGTCCACGTTATGCTCGGAACTGTAATCCAGCAGTTTGGCCAATGTCCGCTCAATCTTTTCATGATCATCCTCCATGCTCACACCTCCTCTCGGCAAGGCTTACCATAAAGTAACAATTCATGCCGCTCAAACATAACATAGTTAAAACCACCTGCATCACAGTGTAATTTTGCTTATTTTTTTGCCATGCTCGCCGCGCCACAGGCCGGTTCCATCGCCTTCCCCGGGTCCCTTGGCTCTCCGTTTCGGGACCATCGGACCTTCCCCGGGGCGGACGCCGACCTTAAAATAACGCGTAGCGCTAGGCCGGCGATTTATCTGAAAGGAGGACTACGGATTTGACGCGCGGAACAGGGTACCAGTTGGATTTATTAGATATTTTTCTGGTCCTGACACTGCTGGTTTTGGGAAGCAGATTCTTCATACCCGGCAAACTGGACCAGGACGCCAACTACAACAACGAAAAAAACTTGCTTCCCACCGAGCCGCCTGAACAGGAACCATATATAGACGAACAAACCGAGAAACCATTTTTACCCCCGGCGGTTGAGCCCTCCGGGGAAAGTGAAAAAGAAAATCCACCCATGGACGATGGGGAAACAACCGGTGAACCCCAAGAAGCGGCGACAGAACAAACGCCGGATGACGGAATTGTCGCCGAGTCTCAATTGGAGTCGCCGGTGGCGGTACTCCCGGCCGGCGGCCTGGCAAAAAGCGAGCCGGCTATAATCTTTAAAACCGGATAACGCCGGTTTACCGGGCCGGCCCGTTTTATTTTTCATTTGTTTTCTTCTTCCACCGGCTGCCTTACCCGTGCCGGGCCGCCGAACATCCCCATGAAAGGGATTTTTTCCGGCGGGGTGCGCCGGTGGCTTGCTGCTTGCTTACCGTCACCCCCGGTCACCCTGCCCTCCAGCAAATCGATTATGCTCATCAGGTTGATCAGGCCAAGCAACACCAGGAACTTATCATTGTCCAAGCCGTACCTGTTTTTAACGTCCAACAGGTCCATCAACAATTTTTCCATGTTCTTGTCACCGCCGGGCATCAGTATCCCCCGCCTCGTTTTAAAGCAGACCCGGGACGTAAGGGATGTTCATACCGCCGGTCATCTTGGACAATTCTTCCCGCACCATCTTTTTTGATTCCTTCATGCCTTCGTTAAAGGCGCTGGCCATCAAGCGGGCCAATTCAGCCGGATCTTGCATCAGTTCGGGCTTGAAATTAATTTGCACCACTTCCTGGTTGCCGTTCATGGTCAACTGTACCGCCCCTTCGCCGACGCTGACCTTGACGGTCATAACTTTAAGCTGTTCCTGCAGTTGCTTAATCATGTTAAACATGTCTTCCATATTACCCATCATGGACATTTGCTCCCCCCGGTTTATTTTTGGTACTAGATCAAATATATGTGCGTAACAGCCAAATAATTAGCCGCTTCACCGGGATGTAACCCCGGCGATAAAAAAAGAGATGGCATGAAAACCATCTCCTGCCATTTCAGACCCGGTAAACCGGTTTAACCGCCGTAATACTCCTCAAAAAACTCTTCCCTGGCCCTGATGCACTCCAATACCACATTATCAATTACAACGGCGCTGGTATTAAGTACGTTGGGGTCAAATGTGAACCTGACCAGAACTTCCCGGGTTTCCCGCGGAGCCACCGCGTTCAAGCACAGCCTGACGGAACTGTTGTCCGGAATTTGGGTTGCCGTGTAGGACTGGGCCACATACTCTATCTGATTACCGAACCGGTCGAAGTATACAATTTCAGCCGTCAGCGTAAAGGAAACCGTCCCGGCGATAACATCGGTTACTTCGGGAATCTCGGTGACGTCGAAGCACAGGCGGTAAGTCCCGGTGGGGACAAGGTTCTCCCTTATAGTTTGGAATAACGAAGCGGCCTCGTTGGCGACGGCGCCCATCCGCGCCCCGCCGTTTTCCCTGACCACGTTGCTGGCACCCCAGTAGATGGGAGTGTCATCAGTGGCCCATGCTTCGAATTTACCGTCTTTAATAATGTTTACCCCTCTTTCGCACCTTCTATCAATCCGGGGGCAAACCTGAACAAATATTTGCCTTTCTTCCACAACCTTGACGCTGAAGATCATTACACCGGTTTGCTGCAGCCTGGAACCCCGGCGCAAATCCCAACGCATGTCAATCTTCTTGTGGTGCAATTGGATAAAAACATCTTCCTCGTTAACAACGGGCTGGGGATCATCCAGGGTTATGTCAGTGCTGAAAGGTATGTCCTCACCCACGTGCTTAACGTTATCGTTCTTGTCAACATAGTAAATCTGCTTGTGCAAAATGCCGCTGATAAGCAGCTTTTTCACCACCGGCTGCCTGTGATCCCGCCAGCGCCAGCCAAACCTTTCCCAACCTTCTTCCTCAATTATACTAATCCACCGGTCACCGTTTTCATGGACAAATATTGGCCTGGAGTCAAATTCATTCAAGCGGGCATCGATGTGATCAATTTTTTGCGCCAGCTCGGGCAATATAGCGACGTTGTCTACAATGACCTGGACCTCCTCTTCCGCCAGAACCACAGGAACCTTAATCTTCACGCACAAGACGTTATCCGGTTCACTGTAGAAATACTGTAACGGCATTATTCAATCAACCTCCTATCCGGATAATATTAACCTTTAGGTTTCCCGTTCCCGCACATGATCCTGATAACCTGGCCGACTTTCAGATTGTTCGGATCCACACCCGGGTTAAGCTGCTTAATCATATTTACGGTGGTGTTGTAGCGCTGGGCCAACTCAAAAAAGGTATCTCCCGCTTTAATGGTGTAGTTAATGATTTCACCCGGCGGGCAAACAACATCGCCATTTACCACGTCGACACAAACTTCCCGCCGCATTGTCTCCGTGACCCGGACCCTGACCTTAATCACAGCCTCAATGTTAACTTCGCAATTCTCGGGTTCGGCATTGATATATTCCACCATGGGCTTTACATCAACGTCCATGCCTTCAACGGCGCCCTTGATTTCCACGAAAGTGCGAAAGTTCAGCCGCTGGTGCATAGCATGCACCGCCTGGTCCTTTTCAGCGGACACGTAAATAATTTTGACGTCCACGTAACCGCGGGTGATTACTTTGTTCTTAATGACCTTGGTTTCGGTAACCTTAATTTCCTGGATGGAAACATTAATTATTTTTTCCGGGCACGGTTTGGGATCCGGAACAACAAAATTTTCTCGGATTACCACCTGGGAACTGTCTTCGCCCACTAACTGCTCAAGATTAAGCTCCACAGTCTCCATGGTGGTGTCGACACAATTGACCACCACCCGGACCTCCCGGGGCTCGGTGACCCTGGCGTCGAGCTTGATCACACAATCCGCCATAAAATACGGGTCTCCCACGATTTCCACGTTACAATTTTCCACCATTGCCCGGACCATAACATCCATGTCCGGTTCGGCGCCGGGCACTTCAATATAATCGGTAAATTTAATGGTTTCATGTATATCGTGCACCGACTGTTCCGGCACCGCACCCACATATAAGACTTGCAAGTGTATTTCGCCGTCCACGATGACTTTATCCGCAACAATGCGTGTTTCAGTGATGGCAGCGGTGGCATCGACATCAAGAATTTTTTTCGGTTCGGGTTTTTCCGGGGGATTGTCAAACGAGTCGCTGACTATTACCTGGGAAGTCTCCCGGCCCACCAGGTCGTTGATGTGAATGATATCGTACTCGGCTTGCATGTCGTCATCCACGTCGATCAGTATCCGCACTTCCCGGGGCTCGGTGACCTTGGCGCTGATTTCCAAGACCGCTATGACATCGAATTTGCGCGGATCTTTGGCGCTGGGAGTAATTTTTACGTCTTCCACCAGTACGTCCACATCAACATCCATGTCCGGAAGCGCCCCCGGCAGGTCAACATACGCCGTGAAAGGAACCTGATCGTGCATGTGATGCACCGACTGATCCGGCTCAAAGGCCACGTATACAACCTGCAGCGTAAGCTTACCCTGAACTACCGCCTTGTCCGGCAGGAGTTTGGTGTCCTTGATGCTGACCGTTTTATCAGTTGAAATAATTTGGTCAACATCAGGTTTGGGGTTGGGTACGGTAATAGTGCCACGGACCACAACTTGCCGGCTTTCTTCGCTGACGACCTGATTTATGGTGATTGTTTGCTTGGTATAGGCCACGCGATTTCCTCCTTTCAAGAGAGTTCTATAATAGTATATGAGGGACTGTCTAAAATGTGCTTAAAGGTTCGGAGCGGGCAAAAAGAAAAGGAAGGGCGCCCGCCCTTCCTTTGAAACATTCCCGACCCTTTTAAGGTCTGATAAACAATTGTACATACATCTTGCCGTAGGGACCGCCGTCCACTATGCCAATTCCAACCTCGGTAAAATTACTGCTTAATATGTTGCGCCTGTGCCCGTCGGAGTTCATCAAGTTTTCGTGGGCCCCGCCCACCGACGGCGCCCCGGCCAGGTTCTCGCCGGCGTAACTGTATTTGATGCCGAACTGCTTCATCATGTCAAAGGGTGAGCCGTAAGTGGGTGAATTGTGACTGAAATAACCTTTTTCAATCATATCTTTGGCCTTCAGTCTGGCCAATTGCACCAAGTCGGGATTAACCTTCAGCGCGCCCACCCCGCTGCCGGCCCTTTCCCGGTTAACCAATTGGAACATTTTGGCCTCATCCGCCGTTAAATTGTGGGTACCGGCCCCCGGGGCAGGCTCAGGTTGGGGCTTCGGTTGCGGCTGGGGCTGGGGCTGAGGCTTCGGTTGTGGTTGGGGTTCGGGCTGGGGTTGTGGCTGAGGCTTCGGTTGTGGTTGGGGTTCGGGCCGAGGTGTCGGTGCGGTACCGCCGCTCCGCTGGCCGCCGGTAAACATTTGCACGAAATACTTATTTCCGCTCTTGGTGGCAACACCGATACCCACCCGGTCAAAATCATCGTGCAGTATGTTGGCCCGGTGGCCTTTGGATTTCATCAGAGCTCTATGGGCCCGCTCAACCGTGGGCGCCATGGCCAGGTTTTCACCGGCATAGACGTACCGGATGCCGGCGGAGCGCATCATGTCAAAGGGTGAACCGTAAGTGGGCGAATTATGGCTGAAGTAATTGTTATCAACCATATCTTGCGCTTTGACGCGGGCCAGCTTCAACAGGGACGCATCAAACTTTAACGGGCTTAAACCCGCCTTAGCCCTCTCCCGGTTAACCAGATTGAACAAGTTTTGTTCGGACGCGGTCATGCCGATGGAATCCGGAGCACCATTATCCGTGTCCGGGTCGGTTTCCTTATCACCGCCAACGGGATTGGTGTTCCCGGCGGGCGGTTTGGGTTGAACGGCGCCGTCCCGGTCAATAAATATCTCCACCAGGTACAGCTTGCCCCAGGAATCCGGAACTACCGCCAGGCCGACATTATCAAACCCGGGCTTCAGGATAATGTCTCTCTTGGCATCGCTCCGCATCAAGGCTTTATGCGCTGTAACAACATTGCCGGCCCGGGCCAGGTTTTCCCCGACATCGCAATAACTAACCTTGGCCTGGGCAAGCATATCCTCCACTGTGCCATATAAAGGCGAACGGTGGGCCAGGTATCCCCGGGCCGCCAGGTCCCTACCCTTAAGCCTGGCCAGCACCGTCAGCATATGGTCCGCCGTTAACTCATTTAGGCCGGCGGCATTTCTTTCCCTGTTAATTAATTGCCACAGCATGTCCTCATCGGCCGTAAGCTCAACCCCTTCGGTTCCGCCCACAGCCAGCGGCATGCCCAGTAAAATATCCGGCCCCGCTGTCATTTCATCAACGGGCGGATTCTCCGCAGCCAGGGCGGGTGCCGCCGCCAAGGCCACCAGTATGAACATCAAAACAGGGATCAACGCCAGTGTTCTCGTCCGTGAGTGCAC
The DNA here is from genome assembly GCA_022360435.1 of Bacillota bacterium. Taxonomy (GTDB): domain Bacteria; phylum Bacillota; class Desulfotomaculia; order Desulfotomaculales; family Desulfallaceae; genus BRH-c8a. The sequence continues at coordinate 3,134 of JAKSCU010000393.1, read as the reverse complement.
CAAATAACACTCCCCTTTCTATTGTCTTTTTAAGCGCCCAAAACTGATCCCCCGTTTTAAGCGCCACATCCCAAGCCGAACGGAATGATCTGTCCCAGCTTATGGATGCCTGACAGTAATAATACCAATATATAATCAACCTAACAAACAGGGAATAAAAAGGGGTGGCTCCATATTTTTAGGAATGCCAACAATTTATGGTGCATTGCCCTGTTTGTCAAATAAAACATAGTTGATGGTACATTTAGCCATTGAAGCCATACGGATTACATCGGTGAATATAAAACTGCGCCCATGCCCTCGGTTAACGCCAGACAGGATAGCTTGCCGCCCGGCCCGCCAAAAAAACTGGTTAGAATAAACATATTCCCCTTTAATCCGCGCTTAAACCGTTGCAACATCAACTCATCCAGGTTGCTCAGGGTTTCTATGGCCATGCTCGGCCCCCGCACCACTAGGGTAAAGCGACCGTCTTTCTGCTTGATAAAACGAAGGCTGCACCTCTGGTACTCCTTTTTTTCCCGGGTCAAATTTTCTATCAGCCGGAGATAGCTTCCGGTTACTTTTAAAGCGTCTTCTTTGCAGGGCAACAGGGGGCCGATGGCCGGTATATCGTTTATAAAAGTTAACGCCACGTCTTCGGTGTTGTATACTTTCACGTTAAACAAACCTCCCCGGCAGGACAAAACTACCCCCCTGCTGGCAGGGCAGGGGGATATGCTATAATTCAACTTCCAACAATTTCATTACATTTTGAATGCGGTTTACAATACAATGTGAGTCGGAGCCAGCAAAGAGTAGTCCCACCGCTTTATTCTCTGTATCTAAAATCAGAGAGCCGCTGTCTCCGGGTTTACACACCAAATCAGCCACAATCTGGTCGCTGAACCACCCCGACTCCTCGTCGGAAAGCTCGACTTTTACCGTCACCCCGGTGGCCGATACCTCGCCCGAAGTAATCCCGCTGGACCGACCGCTTTTTTTGACCGTGATGCCGTCCCGGAGTTCCCCCACGCCGGCAATCTTGCCCAATCCAATTACTCCATCACCAATGATGCCGGGGTTTACCGGTTTGGCCAGGGCGCAGTCCACTACGTTGTATTGGTTGAGTTTTTTATAAAACCGCATTTCATAAGCCGGACGGATTAATTTTAAAATCCTGTTGACCACAGCCGCCATTCCGCCGGCCACCGGGCATTCCACCTGCATGGTTTCCCGGAGCAGGGGAATGAACCGTTCCAATTCAGCGATGCGGTCTGTGTTGGTGCCGCCGTCGTAAGAGCCGGGCTGTGCAAGCACATTGAACCCTACCGCTCGAACCTTCCCCTCGCCAACCTTTGTTTTAACCACGGAACTGCGCCAGGTTATAAACTATCACCAACTCCGGGAATTGATGTTCCTCGGGATTTAATCCGCCGCCGGTCAACCCGTATTCTTCCGCTATTAAACCGTTAATACCTTCCTCTTCCTCCAACACTATAATTACCCTCAGGTATTTCTCTAAATATTCCCTGTCCACATCGATTTCTTCAATGGTTTCAGGCCCCGGGACAATTATATCTTTGTTGTTGTGGTTTGACTGCTCCAGGTTCATCCTCTCGGCTTTCAGCCTGTCCCGCTGCGCCGAGAGGCTTTTTACGTCCCACTTTAGCGCGGCGCTGGTTTGCCCAAACAGTTCCTCGGAAATGACGCCCTTTAACTTGTCAAGATAAGCAGCCGCCAAGTATTCCTTGGTGCGCTCGATCTTGCTGTCCAGTTTGTCTACGGCGGCCTTGCGACATTCACCAGCCAATAATTCTTCCCGGCACCGTTTGTTCAACTGGTCATGATACGATACGGAGCCGGCCATAGCCCGCAAGTCTTCCAGCAGACAGCTGATTAAGCGATTTTCGGCCACATGATGACTGGTGCAACCCCGGCGTCCGTGCCTGTTGTACCGTCCACAAATATAACCGCCGGGCCGGTTGCCCTTTTTCCGGTAGACGTGACGGCTCCCGCAGGCGGCGCAAACCAGGAATCCGCTAAACAAATGCGCCCCAGCGCTGATTCTGCTTTTGCGACCGCCTCCCTCAAGCCAGCGCTTCATCCGCACCCGTTGAGCCAGCGCAAAGGTTTCCCGGTCAACAATGGGCTCGTGTGTATCAGGCACCACTATCCACCTTTCGCCGGGCAGCCGCCGTGTTTTTCTGGATTTAAAGGATACTTTTTCACTCACCCCCTGCACCGTGTCCCCACAATAAACCCGGTTGGTAATAATGCGCCTGATATGCTGACCCTCCCACCGGCTGAAACCGGAGACGCGGGTGCAACCTTTATCCCGGCCGGGTGTGGGCACACCGGTGCATTGGACGTAATCGGCCAAGGCCCGGTAACCCCAACCCCCAATGTAAAGTTCAAATATGTTCCGGATAGTGTCCCTGTAGCGTTCATCTACCTCCAACCTGTTTTTATACAGGATTGACTTGCGGTAACCAAAGGGGGGCCGGCCCAAGAATTCGCCGCCGCGCATCTTTTTTTTCAGATTAACCCGCACTTTTCTGGAAATGTCCCTGGCATAATACTCGTTTACCCAGGTTCTGATGCCGATGGTATCATCGTCATCGCGAAAACTGTCGTAACCATCGCTCAAAGAAACCAGCCGCACATTTTTTTCTTGCAGGTAGTCGAGAAAAAGCAACGTTTCACCGTTATTACGGCCCAGTCTGGACAGGTCCTTCACCACCACCGTACCGATAAGGCCGCTATTTATGTCATCAATCAGCCTTGTGAGGCCCGGGCGGTCAAAATAAACACCGGATACGTCATTGTCGGTGTAAAACCTGGCCCGGCCCAGCCCGTTCTCCCCAGCGTATTCCTCCAGCAGCCGGCGCTGTGTTTCCAAGCTTTGGTCCCGCTCGCCGCTTTCGTTGACACTAAGCCGGGCATACAGGGCCACCAGCAGGTGTCCGCCGCTGCGACACCCACCGTCGCCCACCGTCACAATCAATCCCCCCGGGTACAGGTTTTACGTCCCGGCCCGGAAGCCGGCACGAAACGCAGCAACTGGATGTACGGCGACAACTATCAGAGCTACGGCCTGTTCGAAACGGCATCGGCGATCGATGGAGCGCCCAACGAGATATCGATGCTCTTCA
>JAKSCU010000471.1 GCA_022360435.1 Bacillota bacterium | reverse complement strand
ACTCTGTCGGCTTCCGGTTCTGGTCTATCGCCAGTGCATCGACATGAAATTTAAGAGTCCGGTGCATTTCCTGCATACCGCCCTCGTACCCAATACCCACATAAATGTTTGAAGCCAGGGGGTAGGTGTCGGGGTCGCTGTATCTCTTCTGAAATTCCGGGTCGGGGTACCGCCCCTTAAGCAGTTTTTCATAAAGCACATTAGCATCGCAGGCTGCAATAAAGTAATCGGCCTCAAAAGATTTACCGTTACTGCAGTTTACCATCCTGACTGAATCCCCTTCGATCTCCAGCTCCACTGTCTCACAGGAAGTCTCAATATTTCCGCCCAGGGCAAGATACTTTTCTTCCATCCGCCTGGCCAGAGCCCTTGAGCCCCCTAAGGGGATAGAAGATTGGCCTCCGGTAAAAGTTCCGAGCGGAAAAATTATCGATACAGCACTGTAATCACTTTCAGGCATAAACGAGGCCAGTGCTTCTTTAAGAGCCGGATGCTCAAATTTGCCGGCCAGATCCTGCACACTTAGCTTACTGTATTTCTGCATGACCGGACCGACATCTTTCATGGAAAGCATATACTTAACCTTCTCAATCAAATTCATCATATCCATTGGTTTCTCGACAGGAAAAGTAAAAGTATGCAGTTTGCCGATATCATTGCAGAACTCTTCAATTGTTTCTTGATCCTTAGGTGACATTTCCAGCCAGCTCGCCTTTAATCTGTCAAGATCGCGGTAAAAGCACACTGTCACCCCTTCATGTTCAACAGCCATGAAGCTTTCAGGCTCATAAATTTCCACTCCATCAAGGGCTCCCACTGTATCCCACAATTCCCGGATGGGGGTTCCTTCTTTCGTCCCTACCAGCCAGTGAATGCAACCATCAATATGATAACCCTGACGATCCCAGCCGGTACATTCTCCACCTAAAGTATGATGCTTCTCCAGAATAACGCTGTCAAAACCATTTTTTTGGGCAAAAATACCCGCGCTTAATCCAGCGACTCCTCCACCAATAATAACAATTTTTTTCATTACAAATTTTCCTTTCGTTTCATTTGTTGTGCTAGCAATACGTCATCTCCCACTTCCATAAGCAACTGGTCGAACTCTTGATT
>JAKSCU010000468.1 GCA_022360435.1 Bacillota bacterium | reverse complement strand
TAAGTATAATTATAGCTTAAAATTAATTTTTAATAATTTTTATTTTTTCAAAAACGCAAGCCGTTCCTTTAGGAACATTTAAATGACCATTACTATCTAATTTATATTCTTTACCATCAATTATAAAAACAGAGTCTTTTGTGTAACCACTTTTAAAAAGATTATAATTATTAAAAAAATTTCTAGTAGCTTCTACTTGATATTCAGGATATATAGTACCATCATCTAGCATATAAAATCTATTAGATTTAGTACCATTCTCAATCTTAAACCATCCTGGCTCAATACCAACCTCCGCTAACATTTTCTTAGTTTCAGCTTTGGCATAATTTGAACGAATCAAGTAAGCACTTTTGTCACGTGAAAGATAAGTAAAAAACTTTTCTATTTTTTGTATTTCCCTATAATCAGAAGGCAAAAAGCAATTATTGTCTATATTTAACTCTGTAAAAGGCATATAAACATGACCATTAATATCACTTTTAAGAACAACTGTTCTTCCGCATTTAGGTTGAAGAATATAATAGTAATCTTCTTTAAATAAAAGACTATTATTATAGGCATTTAATTTTTTTATATCATAGCTTTGTATCTTATTGTCCTGTATTTTTGCTACAGACAAGGTGTTTTTTTGATTATCAGTAAAATTATTGCTTGAATTAACATTAGAGTATGCTTTCCGCTGAGCTATAAAACTCATATCTATGGTTGATTTTAATAGTGAGTAGATATTGGGGTTATTAATCAATCTCAATAGAATCACCTTTTTAGTTTATTGGATTTTAAATATAGAAGTGAGCAACCATATTTACCGTAGTTTTTAAAAAAACTAGTTTTCTCTATATATCGGATTTCCAGTAAAGGAACTTGATGCTTAAATTAGCAAATTTTTTGACATTCATATTATTACATTTAATAAAACCACATCGTAAATCTCGCTGCTTTAGCTGTGTGATGATAACCGGTTGAACTGCACGTCAAGCTTGGCATTGAGATAAAATTACCCATTAATATGCAATAAAAGGAAAAGACAGGCTATTGATAGAAAACAAAAGTTAGCCTGTCTTTTTTCATCACTTGTTCAGCAATCCCGGCAAAAATGTGGCTATTTGCGGGAAGGCGATTAATAGGATCAGTCCTACGATCAAAGCCGCCAGGAAAGGCCATATGCCCCGGAAAATAACTTCCAGGGGTATATCCGGGGCCACTCCCTTGAGGATATAAACATTCATGCCCACCGGAGGGGTGATAACCCCCATAGCCACCACCATCACAATTATCACCCCGAACCATATGGGGTCGTAACCCAGGGTTAACACCACCACCGGATAAAATATGGGGATAGTCAATAAAACCAGGGCCAGGGCGTCGAGAAAACAGCCCAGCACCAGATATATAAGCAGAATGATGCCCATAATCATAAATGGCGGTAGGGCCAAGGCGCCGGCCCAATCGGCGAATTCAAAGGGTAACCGGCTTACAGCCATGAACCGCCCGAAAATAATGGCCCCGGCAACCATCAGCATAATCATGGCCGTGGTCCGGGTGGCGTCCAGGAGAGATTTTTTCAGGCCCTCCCGGTTAATACGTCTCCCCAGCAGGGCCACCGCCAAAACACCGCCGGCGCCCACGGCGCCGGCTTCGGTGGGGGTAAACCAGCCGGCGAAAAGGCCCCCGATGGACAGGGAGAATACCGCCAGGGATTCAACCAGCCCTCCCCGCAGAGCCTGTATCCTTTCTTTCCAGTCGGCCCTAGGCCCGGCGGGAGCCAGACCGGGATTACGGGCGGCCAGCAGGTAAATGGTTACCATATAAAGCAACATGAGCATAATGCCGGGTAAAATGCCGGCCATAAAAAGCTTCCCCACCGATTGTTCCGTGGCCATACCATAAACAATTAAAATAACGCTGGGCGGAATCATTACTCCCAGCACACCGCCGGCCGCTATGCTGGCAGTGGCCAGGGAATCATTGTAATTATATTTTTTCATTTCCGGCAGGGCTATGGCGCCCATGGTGGCGGCGGTGGCCGTGTTGGAACCGCAAATGGCGCCAAATATGGCGCACGCCACCTGAGTTGCGATGGCCAAGCCCCCGGGTTGGTGCCCGATAAGCTTGTAGGCCAACACATAAAGCCTAGTTCCGATTCCCGAGTAAAAGGCCAGAAAGCCCATCCAGACAAACATGGCGATTACGCTGAGGGAATAGGACGCAAAGGTTGAATAAATCTCCTCGGCGACCATGCGAAAGGCCGCGGTAGGCGTCACCAGGTAACTGAACCCGACAAAACCCACCAGGGCCATGGCATAAGCGATTGGCATGCGCAAAGCCAGAAGCGCAAAAAAAACAATTACGCCAACCACACCAATTGTGCTGTCACTCATTTATCAACTGCCGTCCTTTTACCAAGTTCATAATCCGGGCAAATAACACCAGGCACAAGGCGAACAGGCCAAAGGAAACCAGGTACACAAACGGATGGAACGGCGTCTGGGTTGTGGGTGAAACCACCCCGCTGGCAGCCAGACTCCCGGCGTATATCCATATTTGCCAGGCCGCCATGCTCCAAAAGGCCAGGGCGACGGTATTCATTAAAACATCAACGACCAACCGTATTTTACCGGGAAACCGATCCACTATGAAGTTCACCGCGATGTGGGCGTTTTGCGCGGCGCAATAAGCCAGGGACAGGCCTATGGTCATGGCCGCGAGAAAACCCACGTACTCGACGGCGCCCAGCAACGGGCGGTTGAATAAAACCCGTAAAATAATGTTGGTCACCACCAGCAACATTAAGGCCGCCAGGCAAAACCCGGCCACTTTGTCGCATAATTTGCTCAGACCCGTCACCAAATTGGCGAACTGTTTGGCGCCGGTTTGCGCCGGCAGGGCAATGGGCATTTCCCCGCCGGCTTGTTTTTCCGCAAGTGCTTTCATGTCGGTACAAAGCCTCCAACAGGTTTGTTTAATACTCTTGATTATATTGGTCGGCCAGTTGCTTGACGGTATCCAGGATTTCCCGGCCGTTTAAGCCCTTCTCGTCCATTTTGGCCACAAAATCATCCTGAATGGGTTCAACCAGTTCTATCCAACTGCTTGCTTCTCCGTCCGGCAGATCTATGAGCTCAATACCTGTCTCATCCACCGCCCATTGCAGCGCCACTTCATTTTGTTTATCCCAAAGACCCATGGCCACTTCGGTAAAAATTTCGTCGTTCACCTTTTCAATAGCTTGCTGCACATCGGTGGGCAGAGAGTTCCACTGATCAATATTCATGGTAATGAAGAACAGCGTATTGTAGAGAAATGGCGTTCTGGTCACGTAATCGGTAACTTCGGCATTCTTCCAGCCTTTTAAGACTTCCACCGGACCCATATTCCCCCGGACCACTCCCTTGGACAAAGCTTCATAGGCTTCGGACTGGGGCATGGCCACCGGAGTCGCTCCCAGGGCTTCCAGGGTTTTGGCGCTAAGCCCGGTGGCCCTTACGGTTAACCCCTCAAGGTCACCCAGGGTTCTAACGGGATCCTTGGTAAACAAGTCTCCGGGGCCAGTGGTCAGCACCATCATCAGCTTGGTGTCCTGTATTTCTTCGGGGTTGAGCTGTTTGATCCCTTCCCAGGCCACTTTACTGGCCACCTTGGAGTTCTCGTAAGTAACACCCGGTAGTTCAAAAGCTTCCAGCACCGGGAAGCGGCCCCGGGTATAAGCAAAGCAGGATAGACCGACATCCGCCACGCCGTTTACCACGCCGTCATAAGTGGCGTCGGCCTTAAGCAGTGTTTGGCCCGGGTAGCTGGTTATTTTCACCTGACCGCCGGTGGCCTCCTCCACCGCTTTGGCCCAGGGCTGCACCAGTTCGGTTTCAGCCGGGTGGGTGGCGGGGAAGAAATGAGCCAGCTTCAATTCCACCGTTTGCTGTTGCTCCTGCTCTCCGGGCGCCGTTGGCGAACAGCCGGTGAGAACCGGGGCCAGTATGCACACCAGCAGCAAAATCAGCTTCGGCACAACGCTTAAACCTAACCGCCCGCCCCTTGGACATAAAATCTTTCTCATTATTTTTACCTCCTTAAAAACGTTTATATAAAAATAAAAACCCCCGTAGGAGTTTAAGAATGCGGTTTTCCAACGTCAAAAGAAACGGAACTCTGCCCGGGTCCAAAACCAAAAACCACTTAACCGCGACGGACACAAACCAATTAACTTAATTGCCGGCAAGTGGGTTTTGCTACTGCGGGGCAAGCTTCCGGAGCCGGAATAACCTCACGCTTTACCTACCGTCCAACCGTTCCACCTTTTTTTAATGCCTGGCTTGATTATTTTCCATCATACCATAACTACGCTTAATACATTTTATTCAATACGGCTGAAGATTTTCCTGCCAGTAAAATAAAAAAAGTGCGCCTATACATTTCCTGGTTCAAATGACACCGTCTGCACGCAATTTGGCAATATCGTCACCGGTCAGTCCCGCCAGTTCGCCGTATATTTCGGCATTGTGCCGGCCCAGTTCCGGCGGCGGCAGCGGCGCTTTTGCGCCGGCTCCGGAAAAAACAATGGGGTTGCGCACCTGAGTCATGGTTTTGCCGTCGGCCAGCGGCACTTCGGTGAAAAGGCCCCGCTCCCGGGCGTAACTGCCGGTAATTATATCCTCCGCGCTGTCCACCACCGACAGGCAACACTCCACCCGGCCGGCAAAATCCCTCCACTCTTCGGCAGTGCGGGAACGGAAAATATACTTCAACTCTTCATACGCCGGGTCGCCGTCCTCGGCCCGGGACAGATGTGACTGAATCAGGTCCGATCGATCCAGACCCCGGCAAAAATTTTGCCAAAACTTTTCTTCCAGGGCGGCCAAGACCACATAACCATCATCCATGGTCTGATAGACATTGTAGCAAGCCAAGGCGCCGGACAACATCATGTCGCCCCGTGCCGCGGCCGTTCCGGCGGTCATCAGGGAAGCCAGGTGCATGGACATCAGGGAAAACAGCCCGTCAGTCATAGCCACGTCAAGGTGGGCGCCCCGCCTGGTGCGCTGTTTCTGCCACAAAGCCGACAGAATACCCACCACGGCAAACAAACCGCCTGTGAAGTCCGCCACCTGCACCCCGGGAATAACCGGTCGACCGTCCCTGATACCGGTAATGCCCAGCACCCCGCTGACAGCCAGGTAATTGGCGTCGTGCCCCGCCAGTTTGCTGTGGGAGCCATCCTGTCCGTACCCGGACAGGGAACAGTACACCAGACCGGGGTTAATCTCCCGCAGGGCGTCGTAACCCAAACCCAGCCCCTCCATGACACCCGGACGGAAACCCTCCAACAGCACGTCGGCCTTTGGGACCAGGGTGCGGAGAATTTCCTTGCCCCGTTCTTTTTTTAAGTTCAGGGTGATACTTTTTTTGTTCCTGTTCACCGCCAGGAAAAAAACACCGGCGCCATGCGCTTGGGGCGTGAAATAGCGCATATAATCGCCCCTGCCCGGCTCCTCCACCTTGATTACCTCGGCCCCCAGGTCTCCCAAAATCATGGAGGCGTACGGTCCCGGCAGCAACCTGGACAAGTCCAGCACGCGAATCCCTTCCAGCATACCATCACCTGCTTTTTACTGTTTTTAGTTTCAGTTAACCCGGTCCCCGCCAATACACCGAATATTGATACTTTTGAAAAAAAGGTATTTGCCCGGCTCCCAACGAATGGAATTATAAAAGCGCCCGGTATACTTATTCATTCCCGGGGCAAGATTCACCTGTCCGTCCCATTAAAAAGCGCACTTAATTTAGTTCCCTCTGTGTGTGCTTTTTAATACTTTAACCCTTAATTCCGGCCATAAATTTGGCCGGGTGCAATTTCTTAAAGTATTAAAAAGCGCACTAAATTTAGTTCCCTCTACGTGCGCTTTTTAATGCTTTAACCCTTAATTCCGGCCATAAATATGGCCGGGGGTGCAATTTCTTAAAGTATTAAAAAGCGCACTAAATTTAGTTCCCTCT
>JAKSCU010000465.1 GCA_022360435.1 Bacillota bacterium | reverse complement strand
GCCGGTGAAACGATCGAACAACACAACATCCTGCTGCGTGCGATCTGGTTCCTTCTCATCGGCTGGTGGCTGACGTCCCTCTGGCTCAGCGCCGCGTACGCGATCGCCTGCACGATCCTGCTCATGCCGATCGGCTTTTGGATGTTCGATAAAGCCCCCGGTATTCTCACGCTGCGACGTGGATGAACTCCAGCGCTGGATAGTTCGCGCCCATGAATTCGCACAACCGCACGTCTGGGCGTTTTGTAAGGATCGCCGGGTTGCGTAGAATCACACGTACTGGACGGGACAATTACAGAACGCATGGCGTGAAGTGTCTAACCGTGCCGACGAAGTGTATTGTCCTTTTGTCCATTCAACTCAATGAAAGGGGTCTCAAATGTCTCACGCACGCACGATCGGGTTGGTGGCCGCTGTGGCTCTCGTGGTCGGATTGCTCCTGTCTGCCGCGGATGCCGGTTCGGAGGATGACCGCGTTACTCAACTGGAGCGCCGCGTCACCGAACTGGAAAAGGAACTGACTGAGTTGAGAGCCCAGCTTGAGCCGGTGTTGGAGAAGGCGAAGCTGGAGAAAGCCCGCGACACATGGCGTGCCAAAGCCCGCCAACGTATGCAGTTGGATAGTGAAAAACATGATGCCCAAACGCTGCAGAAGGTGGAGAAGCTCTACCAGTCGGCCAACAAGAACCTGCGCGGCGACGACACCCGGCAAATTCTCAACAAGCTCATCGAGCAATACCCTGATTGCAACCGTACCGGCTGTGCTGTGCTCTACCTGGCTCAGATGTCCACGGGCAAAGAACAGGAAGCACTGCTCAAACGTGCTGTGAAAGATTATGGCGATTGCTTCTACGGTGACGGGGTTCAGGTCGGTCCCTACGCGACCTACTATCTGGCATGGTACTACCACAAGAACAAACAACCCGAGCAGGCCTCCCGGATGGCCGAGATCATCCGCACCCAATATCCGACGGCCATCACGCACAAAGGTGAATGGCTGGTTGATTACCTGCCGCAATGACCAACATGTTGCTCCGTCGAATGCCGGTCAGTTATTTCGTTACCTCCACCGCCTCGATCTCCCTGCCTTCAAGCATGGCAGCAAGGCGCTGGCGGGCGGAGGGCTTG
>JAKSCU010000460.1 GCA_022360435.1 Bacillota bacterium | reverse complement strand
CTTGCGTAGGGCATTACTTTTTTACTATTATACGGTACCGGCGTATTTCCTTTCCCGGAAATAAAAAAAGCGCACTTGTTCAGTTCCCTCTGCGTGCGCTTTTTAATACTCTTATCCTTGAATCCGGCCATTAATATGGCCGGGTATACTTTCTAAAGAGTATAAAAAAAGCGCGCGCGCCTGTAATACTCCAACCGTTGTCTCATGCCATATGTACAAGTGTGTACTATTTGCGCATAACTTTAAATATAATGGGACAGGCTGTTTTTTCAATACTCCAGCCTGTCCCATTATCCCATCATAGTAGGCTTCCACGCCGCCGGCGCGGCAATGTCAGAAGGGTAAAAACCCATCGTTTCAAGGCGATCCGGCGCGTATTCGAAAACAAATTGATTCCACCGAAACGCCCGCAAATAACGGCTACAGAGTATTTCCAGTTCCAGGAGTAAATTCTTGGAATACTGTTTAAAAAAAAGCGGCCCGTGGATTCAGGCCGTTTATTGTTCCATCTGTTTGGCCAGAAACCCGGCCGCTGTTTCGGCCAGTTTCAGTTCCAGCTCCCCCATCCGCGCATCGGGCTCCCGAGAAGCTAAAACCACCGCTCCGATGGGGTCGCCTTCGGCGATTATGGGCGCAATCACTTCGGTTGAATACCGGCATTCCTCTTCATCTGCGGTCAAACATTCCCTGCACAAGGGATCGGTGCCGGGGTTGTTGACAACTACCGCTTTTCTTTCCTCCATCACTTTTTCTATGGCGGATCCGATTGGTTTATTTAAAAACTCTTTTTTGGACGCTCCGGAAACGGCAATAATGGCATCCCGGTCAGCAATAAAGGCGATATGCCCCAGGGCTTCATGTAAAGAATCGGCATATTCCTTGGCGAAATCTCCCAGTTCACCGATGGGGGAGTACTTTTTAAGGATGACCTCCCCCTCGCGATCAACAAAAATCTCCAGGGGATCGCCTTCGCGTATTCTGAGCGTTCTTCTGATTTCCTTGGGGATTACCACCCTGCCGAGGTCATCTATACGACGCACGATACCCGTTGCTTTCATGGGCCGCCCCTTTCCCTCCTTTACCAGAAGATAATCGCGATCAATCTTTCTATGCTAGTATATAACCGGGCAGCCGAAATTATTCATTTTTTTCCAATCCGCTGTCAATTAATTTTTGTAATTACTTGTCCGGTTTGTTTTCCAGCTTGTTTACGATATCGGCTTCATCACGCAGCTTATCCAAAAAGGCGTCCCCTTTTTCCTTTAGCGCTTGTTCAAACAAAATACTGGAAATGGCGCCCTTGACCTCGTCCAGGCTTTGCTGGCTGGCCGGTATCACGTCGTCCAGCCGGATAACGTGGTATCCGAATTGGGTGCGAACCGGCTCCACCGTATATTCCCCTTTATTCATCGCGAAGGCGGCATCCTCAAATTCCTTGACAAAACCGGCGCCCCGGCTGAATGGAGGATATTGGCCGCCGTTGTCCTTGCTGCCCGGGTCGTCGCTGTATTGCTTGGCCAGTTCGGCAAAGCCGTCGCCGGCCTTCAATTTGTCCACAACCTGCAGGGCCCGCACCTTGGCGTCGGCTTCGGAACGGTTATCGCCGTCGGTAAAATCCCCGGTGCCGATTAGTATATGGCTTACCTGCCGCTGCTCGGGCTGGCTGAATTGTTCTTTGTTGTTTTCGTAATAAGCTTCAATCTCTTCCCCGGTGGGCTCCGGCACCTCGGCTGTTACTTTTTCCTGCAGCTTGACCATCGCCTTATCTTGCTTTAGCCTTTCCTGCAGCTTGGGTTCGTTGAGTCCGTTGGCGGCAAGAAATTTTTTGTAATCGCCTTCGGAACCCAGTTCTTTTTTAACCCTGTCCAACTCTTCCCGCACTTCCATGTCCGAAGGCAACAGATTGAGACGTTCGGCCTCCTGCATCAACAGTTCCCGGGTAATCATTTGCTCCAGGAGACTGACCCGCATCATTTCTTCCAGTTCTTTACCCTCATCGCCTTCAAAGTTGTAACCTTGCTCTTCCAACATCTTTTTACCGGCGGCCACTTCCTCGTCCAGTGCCTGGCCGGTAATATCCTTGCCGTTTACCGAGGCCACCACACCGGAGGAACCGCAGCCCCAAAGAAAAACCAAACTTACCAGCAGGGCCAGCGAGATTAGCAAAATATTTTTACGCAAAATATCTCCTCCCCAATAATAATGCCACCATAAGCGGCGGCACCGGTTCATTCAATTATATAGCAAACGGCGGCTGACAGCAACAGTTTTTGCGGCGCCCGGCGCGGGTTAACCGGCGCCAAATATGGAATATTTACTCTCCCAGGTATTTCAGAAAACGTTCCAGTTCAATCAACTGTTCTTTGGAGGTGCGGCCGGCTTCCCGGTACTTGAGCCGGATTTCAAACCCTTCGTCGGCATTGTTGAATTTCACCCGGTGGCGGTAACGCTCCCCCACATGCACCAGCTTGTCGCCGGTCAAATGGTGACCGTCGACGAAAACCAGACGATAAAAGCCGGTCTGCCGACTGACAGACTTTATTTTGAGGCACCCGGCCATAACCCTGATCCGGGCCACCCGCAGCAGGTTCTGCACCGGCGGCGGCAGGTCGCCGAAACGGTCCACTAGTTCCTCCTCCAGTTCGGGAACGTCGTCTTCCCGACGCAAGAAGGCGATACGCCGATAAAGCTCCACTTTCTGGTTGCTGTCCGGGATGTAATCTTCGGGGATGTACGCCTCCACGGGTAATTCCACCACGGCTTCCACCGACTGCTCGGTTTTTTCACCCCGGGCTTCCTGCACCGCTTCTTCCAGCAGCCGGCAGTACAGATCGAAGCCCACCGCGGCGATATGGCCGTGCTGCTCGGCGCCCAGCAAGTTGCCGGCGCCCCTTATTTCCAGGTCCCGCATGGCAATCTTGTAACCCGAACCGAACTCGGTAAATTCCCGGATGGCGGCCATTCTTTTCTCCGCCACCTCGTTCAGCACCCGGTCCTTACGGAAGGTAAGATAAGCGTAAGCCAGCCGGTTGGAACGCCCCACCCGGCCGCGCAGTTGGTATAACTGGGCCAAGCCGAAATTGTTGGCTTCCTTGACAATCAGTGTGTTAACGTTGGGAATATCAAGCCCGCTTTCTATGATAGTGGTACAGACCAGAATATTGAAGCGCTGATGATAGAAATCGCGCATGATGCTTTCGAGCTCGCGCTCGCGCATTTGTCCGTGCGCGAATTCCACCCGCGCCCCGGGTACGAGGTCGGCAATCTTTTGTGTGGTTTTCTCGATCGTCGACACTTCGTTGTGCAGTAAATAGATCTGGCCGCCGCGATTAATTTCGCGTTGACAGGCCTCACGGATCAG
>JAKSCU010000535.1 GCA_022360435.1 Bacillota bacterium | reverse complement strand
GCCCGGCGGGCAACCTCGGCCGGTATTTGGTCCAGGTCGGGCAGAAAACCCTTTTCCCGTTTAAGGGGCATGTAATAAGGTTCGGCGCCGGCAAGTATGGAGCCGCCGGCGTAAACCGGATAGCCCGGGTCCGGAATTAGTACGGTGTCGCCGGGATCCAGATAGCACCAGGCAATATGGCCGATGCCTTCCTTGGAGCCAATCAGGGTAACCACTTCCCGGGCCGGGTCCAACTCCACCCCGAAGCGGTCCCGGTACCAGTCGGCCACCGCCTGGCGGTACAAAAGCATGCCGGCTGACGAAGGGTACTGGTGGTTGACCGGGTTGGCGGCCTCTTTTTGCAACTCTTCGATTATATAATCCGGGGTGGGCATGTCGGGATCACCAATACCCAGGCTTATTATGTCAACCCCGGCGGCCCGTTTTTCCGCAATCAGCTTTTCAATCCTGGCAAACAAATACGGTGGTAAATTTTTAATTCGCCTCGCTTCTTCAAATGTCAAGGTCAATAGCAATACCTCCTGGCAATTTTTTTTATATTTAAACCGGGTAATCACCGGTGAAAACTTCTTCCGCCGGACCGGTCATGTAGACGTGGCCGTCCCCGGCCCATTCTATGTCAAGGGCGCCCGCCTCAAGACGCACCCGCACCTTTTCTCCGGTATGGTGGTTAAGACAGGCGGCCACCGCGGCGGCGCAAGCTCCGGTGCCACAAGCCATGGTGAGGCCCGCGCCCCTTTCCCACACCCGCATGCGCACTTCCCCGCTGTTAATAACCTGGACAAATTCAACGTTGGTTTTACGGGGGAACGCGGGGTGTTTTTCCAACCGCGGACCCAACGTTTCCAAGGGCACCGCCGCCACATCGGTCACAAAAATGACACAATGGGGGTTGCCCATGGAGACAGCGGTAACGTGGAATATATCTCCCGCCGAGTCAAGAGGCTCATTGAGCACTTTGCCGGGCTCCCCGGCCATGGGAATCTGTTCCCTTTCCAGTCCCGGTTTGCCCATATCCACCCGCACCGCTTTTACGGTTCCATTTTCGACAACCAGCTCGGGCACCATTATGCCGGCGGCGGTCTCCACCCGCATGACCGGTTTTTGTACCAGGCCGCGCCGGTAAGCGTATTTGGCCACGCAACGGATGGCGTTGCCGCACATTTCGGCCTCGCTGCCGTCGGAGTTGAAAATCTGCATGGCGACATCTGCCGCGGTACTTGGTTTTATAAGCACCAAGCCGTCGGCCCCCACGCCGAAATGACGGTGACACACCAGCCGCGCCAATGCAGCCAGTTTTTCCGGATCGCCCGGCAATCCTTGTTCTTCCCGGGTATTTACCATTACAAAATCGTTACCCAGACCATGCACCTTGACAAATCTCAATTAAAACTGCCCCCCGATTATTTATCTTGTCTATTTTACACTATTTTTCCCCGGTTGTTCAATGTTTCTCGGCCATTTGCGTCATGTATACAACATTTTTCAAGCGCCGCGGACCTTTCAAACCCTGAGATATGTTATTCTCTCCTTTATCCCGCCGCTCATCCTGTCCATAAGAATACCGGCCATTGTGGGAGCAGCAGCTATCCCTACCACCAGCACCCAATGGTGTAAATCCAATGGGACGGTATGGAATATCGGTTGCAGCAAAGGCATTTGGGTTACGGCCACCTGCAGCGACGCCGAGGTCAACACCGCGGCTATCAAATATGGATTAGTAAAAAGACCCACCTCCATTATGGTGGCATGTTCCGAGCGGCAGGCAAACACGTAAAAAAGTTGCAGGAATACCAAGGTATTGAATGCCGCTGTCCGGGCCAGGTCGATATTTCCCCCCTCCGACAGCATATACATAAACACGGCCAGCGTCAGCACCGTGATCATGGCGCCGCCGCCCAAAATTCGCAGGCCCAAACCGTGGGAAAATATGCTTTCGTCGGGTTCGCGCGGCGGGCGCCGCATAATACCTTTGTCTATGGGGTCCACGCCCAGCGCCATGGCCGGCAGACCGTCGGTGACCAGGTTCATCCACAAAATTTGCATCGGCAGCAAGGGCAGCGGCATGCCGCCTATTACCGCCAGCAGCATCACCAGCACCTCCCCGACATTACAGGTAAGCAGGTAACGAACAAATTTTCGTATATTGTCATATATCCCCCGGCCCTCCTCCACAGCGGCCACGATGGTGCTGAAATTGTCATCGGCCAGCACCATGGCCGACGATTCCCTGGTGACATCGGTTCCCGTCCGCCCCATGGCTATGCCGATATCCGACTCTTTTACGGCCGGAGCGTCGTTAACCCCGTCACCGGTCATGGCCACCACATGCCCGGTTTTTTTCAAAGCCCGAACTATACGCAGTTTATGCTTTGGGGATACCCGGGCGTATACACTTACATCTTTGGCCTCCCGAACCAGCTCGGCGTCGTCCATATGTTCAAGTTCCTCGCCGGTAAGCACTTTGCCCCCCCGGCCGGCCATACCCATCTCCCGGGCCACCGCCGTTGCGGTAAGCTGGTGGTCGCCGGTAATCATGGCCACCCGAATGCCCGCCCGGCGACAGTTGTGCACCGCGCTGACCGCAGCCGGGCGGGGCGGGTCGATCATGCCGGCCAGCCCGACAAACACCAGTTCCCTTTCCACCTCGCCGGGCGCGGGCCTGATCACGTCAAACCCCGGCGGCAACGTCCGCATTGCCAGACCCAGCACCCGCAGAGCGTCCTTGGCCATAGAGGAGTATGTATTCATTACATGTTCGCGCGCGCGGGTATCCAGCGGCACAACAACCCCGCCGCGCAGGTAGTGGGTGCACAAACGCAGCACCACGTCGGGCGCGCCCTTGACCAGCGCCTCCCTCGGCCCTTTATTACTCCCGTAAATTACGGTCATCCGCTTGCGTTCGGAATCAAAGGGCATTTCCGCCAACCTTTTTTCCTTTTTTTCCAAATGCTCGCGCCAGAACCCGGCCTTGGCGGCCATAACCAGCAGCGCGCCCTCGGTTGGATCTCCGGACACCTGCCAAACTCGCCCCTGCCCGCCTCCCTGGCGTCTGAACAGCCCGCCGATGGCAATGCCGCCCCTGAAAAGGGTGGCATTGTTGCACAGGGCGGCCACCCGCATCATGGCCGTAAAGTCGGGATCTTGGCGGGCTTGACCCGCACCGGAAAACTTTCCTTTGGGATCGTAGCCTTCGCCGGTTACCCCGTATAACTTGTCCCCCGCGCAAACAAGTCGCACCGTCATCTCATTTTTAGTCAGGGTACCGGTTTTGTCGGAACAGATAAATGTGGAACAGCCCAGGGTTTCCACGGCGGGCAGACGCCTGATGATGGCGTTGCGCCGGATCATGCGCTGTACCCCGATGGCCAGGGCCACGGTAACGATAGCTGGCAGGCCTTCGGGAATAACTGCCACCGCAAGGCTTACCCCGGTCATAAACATCTGGTATACAGGCTCGCCCCTGTAAATACCAATTAAAGTTACCAGCAGGCAAATACCCAGGCAAAAAACAACCAGGCCCTTGCCCAGTTGGGCCAGGCGGCGCTGCAACGGAGTGGGTTCCTGGCCGGCTTCCCTGATCATGCCGGCAATTTGGCCCATTTCCGTGGACATGCCCGTAGCCACCACTATGCCACTGCCCCGACCCCGGGTTATCATGGTGCCCATGAAGGCTGTATTGGCCGCATCAGTGGCTTCAACTTCTTTTGCCAGCGGTTTGGTATGCTTGGATACCGGCGTGGATTCACCCGTCAAAGCCGCTTCCACCGCTTCCATATCCACGGCGTTGATAATCCTTATATCCGCGGGGACCCGGTCGCCGGCTTCCAAAATAACGATATCCCCCGGAACCAGTTCGGCGGCGGCAATCTTTTTCTCCATACCGTCGCGGATTACCCCGGCTTCGGGAGCCGTCATCCCCCGTAGGGCCTCCATGGACCGTTCGGCCTTAAATTCCTGAACAACGCCCAGCACGGCGTTCAATAATACAATGACGGCAATGGCTACGGCGTCGCTCCACTCGCCCAGCAGGCCGCTAACCACCGTGGCCGCCAGCAAAACCAGCACCATAAAGT
This sequence comes from Bacillota bacterium, assembly GCA_022360435.1. Classification (GTDB taxonomy): domain Bacteria; phylum Bacillota; class Desulfotomaculia; order Desulfotomaculales; family Desulfallaceae; genus BRH-c8a. The sequence goes on along the minus strand of JAKSCU010000535.1, from coordinate 4,664 downwards.
CTTTGAACTGGTTCAAGAGCATCTGCCACGGCGCGGCGCCCCGGTCCTGCTCCAGAATGTTCAAGCCGGCTTTTTCCAGGCGTTCTTCCACTTCCCGGCGGGCAAGCCCCCTTACCGGGTCCACTCCCAGACGAGCAGCGGTTTCTTCGGCACTCAGCCTTTGCCAGATTCCAGGCATGTCCTCACCCCTCGACACTATTGGTTGCTGGTAAAAATAACTATTCAAAGGAGCAAGAAAAAATTACCATAATGTTGCCTGCCGGCAGCCCCAACCCGCTTATGGAAACAAAGACACCTTTCCCGGTACAATTTTCCGGGGCGGTTTGGGAGCAAACCCTACCCCAAAGCGCGCTCATTAAATACCCTCTGCGTTGATACTTTTTATTTAAGCCGGTGCTATATGGCGAGCACATTTTTAAAGTATAAAAACGCGACGGCCGGCGCCAAGAATTTTTCCCGGCGCCGGCCGTCGGCTAGCAAATATGCACATATAGCATGGACTTATGAATTTTGACAATGTCTCCTTCCCGGTAATGCTTTTCACCGGGATGCACCAGCGTTATCTTAAAGGTCACGTAATGGCGGTCCACGGCGGTGACAACCCCGTATTTGAAAAAAGTATCCTTGGGCCACAACTGTACCCTGGTTCCGGGGAGCAGTGTTTTTGTCGCCACCACCTCCTTGACATTTTTGGCATTGCGTTCAAGGGGGGACGGCTGTAAATGCCATCTCCTGCAATGCATTTTTTCGCTGCCCGCCATTGTTTTCCTTTAAGTTATAATTAAAAATAAAACCTAATTTTTTTTTCTAAGAATAGTATAAATAAAAATAGTTATAATGCCCCAGATGAGGTTTTTGCATATCAGCCGTTTTTTCATGCCTGTCATTGCAACAAATATGCTTCTAAATGCTTGATTAACCGGGTTTTTATTTGGCTCGGCAAGGGTAGCCAAAAGCCATGGGCCGGCTTTAGCGTTTCCGCGACGCAAAGCGTCGTGCTCGGGGGAAAACGGCGCAGCATACTCAGCAATATAACAAAGTTTCATTGTAGTGCTAGCCGGTTGCCGCAGCTTCCTTTTCAAAAACCAGCAGCAGTTTGATGAACGCCTCCAGGATTCGCATGGAAGCCGCCAAAACCGCCTCGGCGTTGGCCACGGTGCATTCACGAGCCAGCGCCATAGCGGCGGCGTGAACCTGGTTGTGCGGCTCGTCGACGGCGATGTACTCCTTCAGGTGCTTGTACCGGTCATAGTTTGCGTCGTACCATTTACCGAAAGCGCACTGGTGATGGTCGGGCAGAGAGATATTTTTGCCGGCCCCGGCCATGGCTTGCCTGAGAAAATTGGCATGGTCCACAAGCCTGGCGGCCAGGACGTTCACGGGCAAGTCGCTGCCCGTAAGCTTGATGTGCCCGCTGACGGTTTTAGCCAAATGATTGGCGTCACCGGTTAACAAGTCCACAAAATTGGCCGATTCGGTCAGGTTTTGGGCCAACTGGGCCAGGCTGTCCGTCACCGCGGCTTGCTGCTGCATGGCGTTGGCGATATTATCGGATGCTTCGGTGGATTTCTCAATCCTGTCCACGCTGTGGCGGATTTTGCCCGAAACATCACCCACCCCTGAAATATATTTTTCAAAAACCTCCTCCACCCCGGAGACGGCCTGGCCCACCAATATGGCCTCGTTGTTGATATAGTCGGAGATTTCCTTTACCTCGCTTACCGCCGACTTGGTCTGTCCGGCCAACTTGCGCACCTCCTCCGCCACCACCGAAAAGCCCCTGCCGTGTTCCCCGGCCCGGGCGGCCTCAATGGCCGCGTTAAGAGAAAGCAGATTGGTCTGGTCCGCAATTTCGGACACATTTTGGCTGATAGCGTCAATGTTCTTAATCCTGCCGGCCAGTTTGCCGGTATTGCCGGTCATGGCCCCCAAAGTAGTTTTTACCTCGGCAGTCAGTTCCTCCAAATTGTCAATCCGGTTTATGTTTTCCTCGGCGTCGGTTTTTACCTCATGCATGCCTGCATTGATCTCCTGGGTTGATGCCGAAACCTCCTGGGTGGTAGCCGCCATTTCCTGGCTGGCCGCAGCCAGTTCCGAAGCCTTGTTAACAACTTCCTGGATCTTCAGCCCCGCCCTGAAAGCCATCAACTCCGTGTGGGCCAGGGAAAAATCCGCTACTGCGGCGGTAAAGTCCTGGGAATCACAGCCGTTGAGCAGTTTTTTCTCCGGCTTATTCTTTCCGGCAGCTTTTAACGCGGTAAACAGCATTTTTTTACCCCCTTCTTATAATTGAATTAACTTATCAATTGAACTATAGCTTATAAGCTGCCATTTTCCAAGCATTTAGCCAAAATATTAATAAAAGCTTAATTATTTTAAACTTTTTGAAAGTGTTTTGTAATATTAAGCAAGAATGTGGCCAAAGCATGACCGGCAGCATGCGGATATTATACCCGACCACTTTTACCCCCGGGCAGCGGCAAAACAGGCCGGGGGAATTACATCTCCGGGAGGGCCAATGAAATGCCGATACATTCCATAACCGTCAAGATGGAGCCTTTGCGCCTGGCGGAAAATAAAAGAACTGCCGGCCATGTTAAAAATATAGGAGCTGATATGCTCCCCCAAGATAGACAGGTTGAATAATAAAAAACTGCTACAGTCATAAAAAGGACGGTCCACCGGCTGAAAAGAAATGAACTTGATGTGCGGGAAACTGAAGAAAGCATCGTGCCTTTGAGGCATATGTATGCTGAGCGGATAATTGACGAAGATATGGGTGCGGAGCATGAAGTTGAAGCAGGCGCACTAGAGGAGCGCACGGCTAGGCCGGTTACAATGGCTGCCGGATGTGATCCCGGTCGGATGTTGGGCCATGCCCGGCGCAAGTTTGACGAAGCGCTTAAGTCCTGCCGACTGAACGGCCCAACGCGGCTGCAACCGCCAAAAAGGGGCTCGAATTCCCCAGCCAGCTTTTTCTATGGAACGCCAGCTCTGTAAGGCCGCCCGGAGGAACGTTACGCAATCCGCCAAGAGCGCAGTCCGTTACATGGAGGCTTTTTCGGCGTGGCCAAAATGCCGCAGCCGCCCCAAAGTGTTTTTGGACTTGCCATAAACAACCGCCGCAATCAACGGGACAAACCCGCGGCCTTCCTGCAAGGCGGCCGGCCGGAGCTGGACAACAATTGCAGTGAGCGCATCATTACAAGGTTGGGCTTATTTTACGCTTACAGTTACTTTTTTAATGATTCCGGCATATCCGGCTCGTAAATCATACCTATGCAATTAGTGCCCACATTTAAGTAGGCTACCGCCGCAGTAAAGCTACAAAGACCGTTTAGAAAAAGAATCTTGAATTTACGCATTTTTTAAGTCACCTCCTTTCTTATACGAATACTTAAAAAATGATCAATTTTACTAATAGTTAAAAAACCAACCGGCGTTATTGTAAAAACCTGCCACGCCAAACCCAACGTTATGGCAACAATCAAATCATCTTTTATATAATTATGTAAAACTAGAACAAGTAACACCAAAATACTACTTGCAATTTTAAAATAAATTCTATTTGAGTGCGTCCAGTCTCTACTGCTCACCGGAGCTATGGCAACTATTAATAAAACCATTATCAAACAAATAATAATCAAAAAATTTATATTAAAATATATTGTTTGCGACAAGATGCCAATAATTGAAAAAACCACACAAGACAATAACGTGCATTTATAAAAGCTTGTACAGTGCGTGCCGCCGGTCAAACTGCGTAAAACAATAGCTGACAACGATGCAAGCATTACAGCGGCTATACAATTTAACATATATCCTATCACAAATAAAAGAATGAGCTGAAAAGATATATTTAAAAATACTTCCAAACCATAAGCCACAATATCAAATGAGCTTTTATTGCTAGAATCATATGTTATTTTTTTCGCAATATAATGAGCCAATGATTTCATAGCAAATTAGTTTCCTTCAGATTATTGCATCGTACTAACTGCATGGAATACTGACAATGAATTGCACTTGCCCATTGCTGCTTTCAATATCGATACTACCATTATAACTTTCTACTATTTTCTTTACAACATAAAGCCCAAGACCCGAATGACCGCTTTTACTGGAAGCGCCTGGAACAAATAAATATTCCTTTTCCTGCAACATCTCGCCCGGATTAATAATCTTAATATAAACCCTTACATCTCGCTTATTTATATTTAAATAAATCTCCCGTTTTGGCCCTTCTATTAAAGTCGTTGCTTCAATAGCATTATCTATTAAATTACCAAATATGCGCACTAAATCATGGGGTTTTACATTCAGCATTGAAAGCTTGCAATTTACGCTAATATTAAGGCCTATGTTATTTAGGGCAGCCCTACTATGTTTAGCTCTAAAAAGGGCGGCCAATTCCGGCCTGTCCACCACCACTATCTCGTTAATTTCCTTTGTTTCTTTAAAGACATCAGCTATGTACTGCTTTGCAGAATCTATAAGGTTTTCTGTTATCATTCCATATAAAACTTGAACATGGTTGTTAAAATCATGTCTTTGTGATTTAATTGTTTGAAATAAATCGTTTATACTTTCAAAATAGGCAGTTTGGGCATTTGCATCAGCTTCTTTTTCTATATATCGTATCAGCAACCTTACCAAAAAACCAT
>JAKSCU010000459.1 GCA_022360435.1 Bacillota bacterium | reverse complement strand
GTGGAAATTGAATTGCCCTTTGACGACCCCATCGTGGTTATCTCCTTCCGCATGAATATTGAAGACCTGCTGGACACCACTATTATGCAAGTCATCAATATGAGCACGGCCCAAGAACAATCCGCCCTGCTGTGGGAAAAATTCGCCGTGGCCGAGGAAGAAGCGGAGAGTGTGCTGCAGGACGAAGATATGCCTGAGCTGCCCGGAGATATTTTGAACGACGGTATTGTTCCGCCGCCGGAAGAAGCATTGCCTGTGTCAAACGGCGTACCGGCGCCGCAAATCGACGCCGGCAACGGCGTCAGGCCCGGGGCGGAGTCCCAGCCCGCCGGACGCGCCCTGCCGCTCCATATAGACCCTGAAAAATTAAATTTATTGTTGGATATTCCCTTAAAAGTCTCGGTGGTGCTGGGACGAACAAAAAAACAAATTAAGGACGTCCTGCAAATGACGCCGGGAGCCATTGTGGAATTGGAGACCATAGTGGGGGAACCGGTGGAAATACTGGTCAACGGCAAGCTGGTGGCCAGGGGGGAAGTGGTGGTGGTAAACGAAAATTTCGGGGTCAAGATAACCAGCATTATCTCCACCAAGGACAGAATTCACACCTTGGGCGCCAACAATTTGAACTGATTGGTTACCGCCTGGATCCCGAAGGGACGGGGGCTTTTTATCAGCCGCCCGTCCCTGTTCATTATCATGAGGCCCAAATTAAAACTTGTTAATCACCAGGCCGGTTATCAGCTTGGGGTAAAAGAAAGTGGATTTTTGAGGCATCTTTTCCCCCAACTCGGCCACCGTGGTAACCTCGGAAACCCCGGTCGGGTTCAACAAGAACGAGAACCGGCACCCGCCCCGGTCCACCTCCCGCACCGCTTCGCCGGCATCCCGGGTATAACCTACGGCTTCGCCCCGGGCCAGCGCCGCCCGGTCAATGCCCAGCACATTTTCCAGGATCAATTTCTGCAACACCGATACGTCCAGCCTGCGCCAGGCCGGCGACCGGTCCGCCGGCATCTTGTCCTCAATGATCTTCTCGTCACGCAGCTTTAATATGTGGAACCGCCCGTTGCCCGTATACAGACCGTATACCCAGTTCTTTTCAGCGCCCGGGCCGGCCCTTTCGGCCATCAATGCCGACACCGCGGCAACATCCGTTTCTGAAACCGTTTCCACCCAAAAATCCTCACCCAAGGCGTCGGTCAATTGCCGCCAGTCCTTTTTAGCGGACATAATCAAGCGGTGGGTGGGCAAAACAACCAGGCCGGGATCATAAAGGTTAACCAGTGTCATCATTATAAAACCGGCGGCGGGGTTTTCCAGGGCATAATTAAGCGCGGTTTCGTAACGGTGATGGCCGTCGGCGATAAATATGCGCAGCGGCTCCATCAGCCCCCGCACTTCCGACAATAAAGCCGGATCGCTTATCGCCCAAAGCCGGTGCCTCTGCCCCCACTGGTCCGCGAAATCGATTTCAGGCGGCAGCCCGCCCACCGCCTGTTCCAACAGCAAATCTATTTTTCGCTCCGGATCGCTGTAAAGGCTGAATATGGGACTGAAATTGGCCCGGCAGGCCCGCATTAACGCCAGCCTGTCGGCCTTATGCCCGGGCATGGTTTCTTCGTGGGGCAGCACCACGCCCTTTTCATAGGGCTCCAGCTTGACACCGCAAATTATGCCGGTGCGTTCAAGCTCGGCTCCGTTTACGGTATAGCGCTGGCGATACAGGTATATCGCCGGCTCGTCCTCCTGCCGCAATACGCCCTCTTCCTGCCAGCGGCGGAAAAAATCAGCCGCCCTGGTATAACGGTTGTCGCCGTCATCGTCTTCCGGCAGCTTTTTGCCGTATTCCAACCTAATTATATTGTAAGGATTTTGCGCGTAATAATTTTCCTGGGCCTCCCGGCTGATTACATCATAAGGGGGCGTAACCAATTCCTTGATACCGCCGGCCTTTGTTTCGTCGTAACGCAGGCCGCGCAGGGGCATAATACCCGCCATTTATCGTCCCTCCCGCAGTTTGTGAATCTTCCCTTGTCAAAACCATTAATATTTTAACACAACAGTCAGGTAAAAAACAGGCCGACAGGTTCGAGATGGAATATTTGTCCCGCCGGCCCAGTATAAATTGTAGTTGAAGGGGGGTATCAACAATGGCAGACACCAAGTGGTTGGTGATTAAACGGAAAACAATAATTTTGGCGCTGGCGGGCCTGATTTTGCTTTTCGCGGCATACCGGGCCACCGACTCATACCGGGCACGGATAATGTCTTTGCCGGCGGAAAAGTTTCAGAGCGTGCTCAATAATACGCTCAACAGCGAATCCTTCCATTTTAGCGTCAAGGTGAAAATGGGAGACAGATTGATATCGGACATTGAAGGCAAAAAAGCCGGGCCGGACAAAATACACATCACCGGAACCATGCAAAACATGCCGGTGGAATTCATCAACACCGAAGGCAAGTCTTACATCAAAGGTTACTGGTCAAAAAACTGGGCTGTTTTGCAAAACGACAAGCTGGTGGACTCAGAGTTGTTTATTGCCGAGCTCAATCCCATGGTTAGTTTTGTTTTTAAAGACATACCGCAGATAAAAAGGCTGAATACCGAGAAAGTGGCAGGTGAGGAACTTCTGGTTCTGGAAATGCGCCCCATAGTTGAAAACCCACTGATGCAGCTCAATTACCATGACTTCATGTACCGGGTTTGGGTTGAGCCTCAAAAAGAGCTAATCAGAAAAGCGCACATAACCGCCGCCGGCAAAAACGGAAACCGGGACAGGCTGGAAATTGTCATTGAGCTGTGGGATTACAATAAACAAATTAAAATATCGCCGCCGGATAAATTAAATTGAGCATAATTAAAGAGAGTCGCATGCTCACCCGTGATCACCCTTTAATGTTAATAGTCTTGGGCGGCACCCATTCCACCCGGCAGCCAAGGGCCTCGCCCACATCATCCAGACCCAGGTACGTATGGCCGCCATCAACAAAGGGGGCGGTATAACCGGTGCGTTCCACGCCGTTGCGCCAGTATTTTTTGCTCCCCACCTCGAACCGCAGATCGATGGACGGGCGTTCGAGCGCCAGGTCCCCGTCCACAAACCGGGCAAAACTGAACACGCCATAACCAAACTCCCGGTCCCGGCCCGGCTCGCCCAAGTCTTCGGCGTCAAACTGCATAAACCAGCGCAACACATCCGGCGGCGCTTTTTTTTCATGGCGCCGCACCGACCGGGCTTGCAGCAACGCGCCGGCTCCGGCGATTACCGGCGTGGCCATCGATGTGCCGGAAATCTTCACATACTGATTATCCGGCCAGAGGCCCCACACATCCACACCGGCGGCGCCAATCTCGGCCTGCGCGCCGCGGGAGCTGAATTCGGCCAAATCCTTGGTGATATCCACGGCGATTACCGCGCAGCACTCCGGCCACCCGGCCGGGTACATTACAGTGTCATCGTCGGGATATTGCTCGCCATAATTGCCGGCCGCCGTGATGATAAGCGCGCCGCCCCTGTAAAGCTCCCGGACAACTTCGTGATACCTTGGGTGAGCCGGTTTCGGCCCGCCCAGGCTCATGCTGATTACGTCGATGCCATTGCTCAGGCACCATTCCAGGCCGGCAATTATGTCTCTGGAGTAGCCGTAGCCGTCATTGCGCACGACTTTAACGCTGTACAAGTCGCACTCCGGAGCCACGCCCACCATGCGGCCCCTGGCCCCCACAGCCCCGCAGCACCAAGTGCCGTGCCCGTTCTTATCTTCCGGCCCCTGGCCGGTCATATCCACCGCCCCGGCCAGATGCTGCAAATCGGGGTGTTTTGTGTCGGCGCCGGTATCCAACACCGCCACTTTGATCCCCGCGCCTTTGGTTTCCAGCCACTCCAACTCGGCGCCCACCATCTTGGTGGCATACGAAAGACGCGGTGGTTTTGCAGTGGTGGTTAAAATTTTAAAGTCAATAATTTTATGTATATTCTTGTCCATGATTCACCTCAATTAAAAATCTTTTTTTCAAATGCGCCGGTCACCGTTCTGTCACGGGCATGGTCAACGACAATATTTTTTGTCGGCCCGACTTTGCGGGCCGCGCTTTGCACCTCCCGTCTTCGGCCATTTATTAATGCATACAACAAATAAGACCCAAAAAGAACCGTAAATTTTCCGCCCGGCGCCGGCGCGCGTTTTAACGCCGCAGGGCAGGGTTTCCCGGCGTTCAATTTGGAACTGGTTGCTTACTTAATCAAATACTACCTCCACCGTAAGCTCATAAACGTTTACAGGCGCTTACGGGCCTGGTTGTTTAATTTACCACTTGCGGGTTACCTTAAAATCCAGCCGGGTAATATCGTTTTTAAAGTTATCGGGGGGTTTTGATGGTCCCCACACGGTGTTGTCAAATACAACATAATAAGCGCCGGGTTCGATCCGGTGCGATTTGCCGCCCGCTTCGGCGCCGAAAAAAGACAACTCGTCGTAGTATTTACATTCAGGCTCTGTATGCCGGCTTATTGCCCTCTTCCAAGCGTCAAAATTATGGGCATCCAAAAAGAACACGTCAATAGCCGGCCCCGACTTTATTTCATAGGCCACTGTTATTTCGGCATCTCTTTTTAAAAATATACGATAATAGCGATAGCGGTCTTCCAATATCTGAACGTTTTGCTCACTATAAACCGGCACGGCCTGGCCGGTTATCTGCTGCAGCGCAAGATCGACAACATTTTTTTGACCTTGCAGGTGGTAAAACCACAGCCAAAGGGCGGCGCCGGCAAAAACAAGCCCCGTTAGCGCAAATTCCATGTATTTTTTGGCGGTATTATGGCAGGAATGGCCGCACCCGGGGCAGACAGACACTTTTCCCGTCAACCTGGCGCCACACTCCTCACACTTGTTGAAAGCCATAATCCACCTCCAACACCCATGAAATAATATTTCCTGGTTAGATGTTATAATTATATTAGTCCACCAAATATACCTGCCATTACACAATGCCAATAAAAAAAGCGCACTTATTCAATTCCCTTTGTGTGCGC
>JAKSCU010000463.1 GCA_022360435.1 Bacillota bacterium | reverse complement strand
TGTTTCCAACTGTTAATTGTCATGATTTGCCATTACCTGTCAACCGGCAGTCGGCGTCAAGCGCGGCAAATAGCAATCCCGGGCGGGCCGCGGGAAGCATTTTTTCATCCTTATTGGAAAGTATACCCGGCCATATTCTATGGCCGCAAATAAAAAAAGTATAAAAAAAGCGCACCAATTCGTTCCCTCCGCGTGCTCTTTTTTTACCGGCCGAATACCTCGTTCCTTATTTCCAATGAACGGCGCAGGTTGAAATCGCCGGCCAGCCAGGTAAAACCATACTGAAGCAAAGCTACGTCATCCCGGCGCAACCTTGCCGCGGTATCGTCATCCACCCCGAAAGCCTGCTGGAATCCTCCCCCTAAAATATACCGGCGAAACATGTCCAGGTCGTAGCAGGCCATAAAGAACATCTCCCGGATATGCGCGTCTAAATCCGGAAACCCGGTAAAACGAAGTTTCTCCGGTATATCCCGGAAACCTATCTCCAATTGCTGGTATTTGTCGCTGCCCTGGTTTTCCATCCATTGGGCCACGGTCCATTCCCTGTCTTCCAACAGGCCGCGGCAGTGACCGGTGTCAAAGGCGAATCCGTACCTGTCTCCCCCCCTGATTTCCACCGGAGCCATCCGGCACGACCAGGGTCTTTCGTTGTAAACCGAGCAACCCCTTGGCGTTAAAAACGGGCACTGCAGGTCGGCATCCTCCCGCATCTTGATTATCACCACCGGAAAACCCCCTTTTCCCGGCTGCATTCGGATAGTGAAACGAGTTAAAAAATCACCGGTGGGCAACCCCAGCTTTCTGCTAAGGCGCAGCACATCATAGGGCGAAAGAAAAATGTTGATATCCCGGCAGCAGCGGTTAAAGCACTCCAGCCCCTCGTGGCAGCGAAACTTGAACATGTCACCGCCGGTGAACTCGGTATGCCTGCCCTGTTCCGCCCGCCGCCCGCCGGCATCCGGTGGCTCGTGGGACATTGTTTTCACTCCCTTTTCATGTTCATTTGCTTGTGCGCACACTTTATCGCCAATTATCTTTTACAGTAAACCCAATGACCATAGCTATAAGCAGGGAAATGATCAAACCCACCGTGACCCCCGGCCAGGCCCAGGGATGCCAAACAAATCCCAAGCCGGTACTGCCGAAGCTGCCCCCGGCATAAAAGAATACCAAATACAGCCCCGCCGCGCTGGCCCTTGATTGCTTGGCATTACCATTCACCCAGGCGCTGGCCGAGGTGTGAGCGGCAAAAAAACCGTAGCAAAAAACCAGCAGCCCGGCGACAATCACCCACAAAGGTTGCATGAGCATTAGCAGCACCCCGGATAAAGCCACCAGCACCCCCTTTATTATCCCGGCCCGGTGCCCCGCGACATCCACAAATCGTCCGGTAATGGCGGAACTAAACGTGCCCGCCAGGTAGACCACAAACACCCAGCCCAGGGCGGCGGGTGAAAGGTCATAAGGCGGCGCGCTAAGCCGAAAGGCGATGTAAGTGAACACACCCATGAATATAAACATCAGCAAGAACGCAATGCCAAAAGCCTTTAAAAGAGTTGCGTTTCTCAGATGACTGAATGTGGCGGCGGCCCCCAGCCGCCAACCCGCCGCCCGGGGCACGAAATGACGCGACGGAGGCAGCAGCAGGTAAAACAGGAACACCCCGGCCAGCCCAATAAAGCCCAGAACGACAAAGGAAGCCTGCCAGGACCAAACATCGGCCACCACACCGCTGATAACCCGCCCGCTCATACCCCCGATAGTATTGCCGCTTATGTACAACCCTAAAGCCAATCCCAGCGCCCGCGGAGAAATTTCTTCCCCCAGGTAGGCCATGGCCACCGAAGGCAGTCCCGCCAGCAACAGTCCCTGGGCCACGCGAATTACCAGCAGTTGGTCGAAAGTAGTAACCAGCGGAACCAGCAGCGCCGGCAGAACACCCAACAACATTGTCCACAGCATAACGGGCCGCCGCCCCACGGCATCGGACATGGGGCCGTAAATTAAAAGGGCGAGGCCAATGGAAAAAATAGTTACTGAGACAGTCAGGCTGGAAACGGCGGGGGAAACAGCAAATTCCTGGGCCAGTATGGGCAGCAGCGGCTGGGCAATATGAATATTGGCAAAGATTACAAAAGAAGCGATAAAAAGGGCCAGACTGGCGCGCCTAAAAGCCGCCGTGCCCGGAGCGTAATAATCGTTGCCATTATCGTTTTTCTCTTGACTGTTGCCGAACCCCAAATGTGCCACTTACCTCTCACCTTGCAATTGTGTTCATTGTACGTTGAATCAGGGCAAAATATTGGCTGATATATACAATGAAAGTTCTAACCTGTTATGTTAATTTCCTGTCGGTAGTAGAAACATATTAAAATGCATGCTAAAATTACACAAAATAACTATAAGGAGATCGGCAATGATAGGAATGGTTAGACATTTCGGCATAGGCCTGCTGGTTTATGATGATACCATTGATTGGGACAATTACGAATCAAAGGTGGACCCGGTTATGAAAGAGGAATACGAATTTGACGGGGTCTGTAAAAAAGTATATGAAGTTATCTTGGTGCCTGTGGACAGGCCTTACGTCGGGATTATCCTGCCCAGCCTTTGGGGCCGAATACGTTCCGCGGGGCGAGGTGGCCACGAACTTGACCTGGATGAAATCGACCCCCGCAGCATCGGGTTAAGTATTTATGCCCTGGATACCGCCGCCAGTATTCTAAACAAAATTTCCACCCGGCCCATAAGATTAAAAGAATTAAAATTACGTTTTTATGAATACTGGGTATAACGGATAATGCTCATTAAACTGAATATTTTTAATATAGACACTTGTTTTCCAGCTATTGCAAAATTCGCCGAGCTGTAGATATAATAAGTTAAGCAGTGGTTTTTAAAACTTGAGTGGTTGCACCCGGGCCGAGGAGGTTAATGCCCTAATGAAACAAATTGTTCATGAGACACCCAAGGGCGCGCTGTACCTGGAAGGTCCCTGCGCCTCGTCCTATCTGGCGGAATTGACCATGAACGATAAACTGAACAACTTCCGCCCCCCGGACAAACAAAAAGAAGCTCTCAAAATGATAGCAGACTTGGACCAGGGAATGATCTATATCGCCCGCCATGAGAAAGAAATAGCGGGTTACATCACTTTTCACCCGCCGGATGATTGTTCCCGCTGGGTTAAACATCCCCGGATAATGGAACTGGGGGGTATTGAAATCAGTTCGGACTGGCGGCGCTGCAAAGTGGCCGGAACCCTGTTAAAAGTATGTTTCAACAACCCGATGATGGAAAATTATATTGTTATCACCATGGAGATTTGCTGGCACTGGGATACCGCCAACACCAAGCTGGACATCTGGTCCTACCAACGAACGCTGACCAAGTTGTTTGGCGCGGTGGGCATGAAAAGAGTGCCCACCGACGACCCGGATATTATCGAGCACCCGGCCAATGTGCTTATGGCCCGCGTGGGGACCAGGGTTCACAACAACGACATGGCCCTTTTTGAAAGTATGAAATTCAAGAACCGGTTGAGCGACGCGTCGGGTCTTTCCTAACCCGCGTATTACACCGGCACCGTGATCTTAATACCCGCATGAGCACCCGCCGGCAACTTGATACTAAATGCCGGCTTTGTTTGGTATACTTAGAAAGTATACCCCGGCCATAGATATGCCGAAATTAAGAAAAATTACCGCAAAGCGCGCCCAGGGAACCAACTGAGCGCGCTTTTTTACAATATTTTACTCAAGAAAGCCTTGGTACGCTCGTTTTGCGCGTTACCAAATATTTGTTCCGGGGTTCCTTCCTCCACCAAGCGCCCCTCATCCATAAAAATAACCCGGTCCCCCACTTCCCTGGCAAAGCCCATCTCGTGGGTCACCACCACCATGGTCATACCCTCCCGGGCCAGGTCCTTCATCACCGCCAGCACCTCGCCCACCATTTCCGGGTCCAGGGCCGACGTCGGCTCGTCAAAAAGCATCACCCTGGGATGCATGGCCAGCGCCCTGGCAATGGCCACCCTTTGCTGCTGGCCGCCGGAAAGTTGATTCGGGTAAACGTCGGCCTTGTCGGAAAGGCCCACTTTGGCCAGCAAATCCCTGGCCACTTGCCCGGCTTCCTGTTTCGGCGTTTTTCTCACTATTTCACGCGCCATGGACACATTTTGCAGGGCGGTTTTGTGTGGAAATAGATTAAACCTCTGAAAAACCATACCCACATTTTGCCGCAGGGAATTTATATCGGTTTTTTTATCGGTCAATTTAATCCCGTCAATAAACACTTCGCCCGAAGTGGGCTGTTCCAGCAAGTTTAAGCAGCGAAGAAATGTGCTTTTGCCGGAACCGCTGGGACCGATGACACAAACCACCTCTTGCAGCTCGATGCGGCAGTTCACGTGCTTTAGAACTTCCAGGGACCCAAAGTTTTTATACAGGTCGCGCACTTCAATCACCGGCCTGCAACCTCCTCTCCAGGTAGTCGACGATGCGGGACAGGGTAAAGGTCATCACCAGGTAGATAAAAGCCACCGTTAAATAAATGGCAAAAGCTTCGTATGTCCATGCCACAATCAGCATTCCACTCTTAGTCAGCTCAATGATACCGATCACCGAAAGCAGCGAGGTATCCTTCAGCAAGGCGATGAATTCGTTGCCCAAGGGCGGGATCACCCTTTTAAACGCCTGGGGCAGGATCACGTGCCGCATGGCCTGTCCCTGGGTCATGCCCAATGAGCGGGCGGCTTCGGCCTGGCCCCTCTCAATGGATTGCACGCCGGCCCGGAATATTTCGGCAATATAAGCGCCGCTGTTCAGGCTGCAGGCAATCACCGCCGCCATCAGCCTGGGCATGGCGTAATTGTCAATCAACTGGGGCATGCCGAAATGAACCATAAAAAAGCTCTGTATGTCCTCCAGCAATACCGGTGTCCCAAAGTAGACAATCAAAACCTGCACCAAAAGGGGAGTGCCCCGAAAAAAATCAACGTAGGCAGTGGCCGCAAGGCGCAGGAAGCGCTTGCCCGAAAGCCTGGCCAACCCGACAATCAGGCCAATCACACAACCTAGGGAAACGGATAACACCGTTATTAATACCGTTAAAGACGCGCCCTTGAGCAACTTCGGCAGGCTTTGGATAACAATTTCCAAGTAATTCACCCTCTCCGCCGTAAAAAAAGCGCACCTGTCCGGTTCCTCTTGCATGCGCTTTTTGATGCTTTAATGCTTAATGCGGCCACAAATATGACCGGGGTTTTACTTTCCCTGAAGTAGAACAGGAAATATGCGTAATACCTTGAAGCGGCATTACGCATATTGGTATACCGATATCCGGGTGCACGTTATTTATTGCTATTGGGGCGGTTGGCCGGGTAGGTACTCGGGAGGCGCTTCTCCAAACCATTTTTGGTAAATTTGAGCGTATTTGCCATTTTCTTTAAGCGTTTTCAAGGCAGTGTTAACTTCTTCCAGCACCTCGGGCTTTTGCTTGGGAATAGCAATGCCGTAGTATTCGCTGGTTCTCAAATCACCGACAATTTTAGCCTTTCCTTCACCCTTGTTGGCAATGTAGTAAGCAGTAACCGGGTAATCGTTAATTACCGCATCCACGCCGCCGTTGTTCAGGTCCATAAAAGCCTCGGCTATGGAATCAAAGGGAAACACCTGGCTGTTGGGCACTGTATTGGCTTCCATTTCGCCGGTGGTACCGGTTTGCGCCCCTATTTTCTTGCCTTCCAGGTCGTCAAAACCTTTGATGGTCTCATTGTCGGAGCGCACCGCCACGCACAGCCCGGACTTATAATACGGCACTGAGAAGTTGACCACCTCGGCCCGTTCATCTGTAATGGTCATGGCCGAAATAGCCCCGTCGATGCTGGCTATCTCCAGGGCCGGGATCAGTCCCTTAAAATCATAAGTCTGCATCTCAATTTCCAGGCCGGAAACCTCATTGATGGCATCGATCAGGTCGACGTCAAACCCCACCATTTTTCCATTGGCATCGAAAGATTCAAAGGGCGGGTAAGTCGGCTCGGTACCGAATATCAACTTCTGCGGTTTCCCGGCCTGTTTTTGACCGTCGCCTTCGCCGGCAGTCTCCCGGGCCTTTTCTCCGCCGCCGCCGCATCCGGCCACAGCCAACATCATGGCCATAACAGCGACAACCACAAGACCGGTTTTAAACAATCTCTTCAAAACTACTCCTCCTCGTTATTTTTCCAATTTGTTTTTTAACTAGTCAGTGACTTCTGAAAAAGCAAACACCAAACTCCTTTTAAAGTTTGTTTCTCAGTGAGAACTAGTTAAAGCACTCTCGGGCACCTCCTGTTAAAACCCGACATCCGGTTAAATTTCGCTCACCAACACCAAATTCCTGCCCCCAGCCATACTTTTATTTTTTCAGTTGACAGCTTAAACAGCCTTTCTGTAGCACTCCCCCGATTGTTTCGGGCCGCCGGTTACAAGATCGCCGGACGGAATGCTGGCGGCTGAAACCAAAGGCGCCGCCGATACGGCCGAGCAGTTGAATAGCTAAATAAATTCCCTTTGTACCTGCAGTACTTCCACCCCGTTGTGTTCCTCCACAAAACGCTCCACTGAAGCCAGCACCCGCTGCATGTGGGCATTTTCGCCGCTGACAGCCGAAATACCCACCGTGGCGTATTGCCAGCTGTCCTGCCGTCCAACTTCGGCCACTGAAATGTTAAACCGATGTTTCAATCTATCCAGCAAACTCTTCAGCACCTTACGCTTCCCCTTCAGTGAAGCGGCCTCACCCAGGTATAGTTCCAGAGTCAATACCCCCACCACCATGCGCAACCCCCCCCCCAGCATTAATGTACAGGCCCGGGGCGCCGCCGGTGCAGGCCGGCGCGAAAAAAATCGTACACGAACCCGCCCAGCATAAGGAACCCCCCAACGCCCACACCGGTGTATAAAAACCGCACCAGGTTGGTAAAACCCAGTTGGCTGCCGATTATGGCCACCAAAGTTGATACCAATACCACGGTCCGGAAGTTCTTTTTTCCCAAAGCCTGGGTTAATCTGATAGTAAACCCGTACAACCCGCCCACCGCCGTGGTATAAACGGCCGCCGCCAGCACCACGGTATAGATTACACCGGCCACCGGCAGCAGCGTATTGGCGATATATACCATGGGAATGGGGAATCCGAACGACTCAGGTATTGCCATTATGGACAGGTTGATGGCCAATACCCCCAATCCCAAACCCAAACCTCCCAGCAACGCGCCTTTCATAAACTTTTTCTCGCTCCTGGCCGCCGCTCCCAGCGGCGACAGCACCGCCACGGCAACCAACATATTGTAAGATACATACGTGACCGCCGACAGCGGCCACAGGGGTATAACCGCGGAACCCGGGTGGCTGAAAGCGTCAATCTGCTGCAAACCCAGGGGAAAGATATTTTGCACCCCCAAAGACACGCCTACAACCCCGACAATAATCAGCGGCACCAAAATGCTCATAGCCGAAACAATACCGGAAAGGCCGAACAGCACAGTGCCCAGCGACAAGGCCGCCATCCCCAACACCCCGGCCTGCGGCGGCAGCCCAAACTGCTGCTCCAAGGATGCCCCGGCCCCGGCCAGCATGACGCTGTAGGAGCCAAAAAGAAAAAAGGTGATCACCCCATCCACCACGGTACCCAGAGTTTTGCCGCTGGTATGCATAATCACCTCGCGGTGGGATTTGGCATTTACCCGCGCGCCCAAGCGCAAAACCAGCCAGCCGAAAAATATGAACAGCACCGTGGCCAGCAACAGGGCCGGAACACTGTCGGCGCCGAATAATGTAAAAAATTGCAGCACCTCTTGCCCGGAAGCGAAACCTGCGCCTATGGTAACGCCGATAAAAGTTGCCGCTATTTGAAACCCGGATATTTTACGTTCTATTTTTTCCATAATGTTTAATTTGGTCACCGGATAAAATAAATATGTAAATGGTGTTTATTTATTTTACTACGGTCATACCCCGGCCCACTTCATACCGGGGTATGACTTGTCATATACGTCGGGAATAAAAATCAATACTTTTTACTACCGGCGGGTAATATAATCCCGCGGCGTCGGCGGTTAAAATAAGTTAAATTACACCAACCCCCTCCGCAAGTTTGTTTCTCAGGAGGAACCGGTTAATACTTGCCGAGAGGTTTTTGCCATGTCCGACAAGTTAATCGAATCCATTCATTATGGCGACCGGACAGGTCTTTACAAAGTTATTCAAACACTGGAAAAAATCCTGCCGGAACCAGGAGTTAACGTTACATACCTGTGCATCGGTTCCGACCTGAGCACCGGGGACTGCTTCGGGCCGCTGACGGGCACCTTGCTGCATCGTTTGGGAGTACCCGGCGTGACCGGCACCCTGGACCAAACCGTACACGCCAAAAACCTGGTGGAAAAAATATCGCAAATACCCCCGGATGATTATATAGTGGCCGTGGACGCCACTTTGGGACGGATCGGGGACGTTGGTCGCCTCAGCTTTATCAACGCGCCGCTCCGGCCGGGGGCCGCCATGAAAAAAGACCTTCCCCCCGTCGGCCACATATCCGTTGTATTTAACGCGGCTCCGGCCGGGTTCGCCAATTTTTTGGTGCTGGGCTGCGCCAGCCTGAATAAAGTGTGGCAGGGCGCCAATCTGCTGGCCAGGGGGATTGGCGTGGTTTCATTCCGCAGAAAAAAAACCTTGACTACTAGGACAGGGGACGGTTTATTGTCCTAACTGCATTTTGCCTTTACCTTCATGTTGTTAAATTTAATAGTGTTATTTCAAATAGGCATTAACTTTCTGGTATTTTTTATAACAAGTATTATTTTCCCATCTTAATTGATGCTCAACAAACTTGTTCTTATCCCTCCAGAAATAAAAATAGAACAGGAACCTTCCCCTGTCCTCTCTTAAACAAGTTTAAGCCCGCTCCTATTTTGCTTTAACTAGGCGGGGGTAAGCCGTCTCAACCAGCGCCGTGGCAAAACCATCGGCGGCGCAGGCGGCTTCCGCCGCAGTATCGTCCACCGCAACCCTGACCTGAACATAGTTGCCGGCGTAACCTTCGGCATATCGGCGACCGTTTGCATCGACAACCCTTTCCACCAGCACCTGCAACTCCCTGCCCACCTGGGCCCGGTGATAAGCGAAAGCCAGCTCACCACCCAATTCCTGCAGTTCTGTGGCCCTGCGTTTTTTTATGTCCGGAGGCACATCGTCCTTCATGCGGGCCGCCGGCGTGCCGGGACGGGGGGAATAAGGGAAAACATGCAGGCGGCTGAGCGCCAGTTCGCGTACCATGGTTATGGTGGCAGCGTGATCGGCGTCCTCCTCCCCGGGAAAGCCGGCAATCAAGTCCGTCCATATGGAAACGTCCGGCATCAATTCCCGGGCACTTTTCACCATAGCGGCGAAATCCGCCGCCCGGTACCGGCGGCCCATTTTTCCCAATACCCGATCCGAGCAGCTTTGCACCGGCAGATAAAGATACTTGCAAACTTTCGGGTTTACCGCCACTGTTTCCAACAAATCTTGAGTCACGCTAACGGGCTCCACGTAGCCGAGCCTGATCCGGAACTCGTAAGGCAGACGGCTGACCGCGTGGATAATCCCCGGCAGGTCCGTGCCATCAAGATCCCGACCGTATAAACCCAGTTGGTTGCCGACCAGGACGACTTCCTTGTAACCCGCTTCCAGCAGAAAGCGGGCCTGCTGCAAAACCCTATCCTCCGGCAAGCTCCTGGAGTTGCCCCTGGCCTGCCTGACAATGCAATAGGTGCAAAACTCGTTGCAGCCCTCCTGGATTTTCAATACCGGCCTGGTGCGGTGCTGCACAGCCGGGGTGCCCATTTCCTCGAAACTGTCTCCGGCACCGTGCTCCTTAACCGACATCAGAGTTCCATCCTTACCGGCAATCAACCTTTCACTAATCAACGCCGGCAAGACCGACCGCCCCCTGGTGCCGATCATTATGTCGACTTGGGGGAGTTCTCCGGCCAGTTGGGCGTGATAAACCTGGGGGTAGCAACCGGCCAGCACCACCAGCGCGCCGGGATTTTCCCGCTTGACCTTCCTGGCCACCCGCCGGGCCTCGGCGGCGGCGGAACCGGTTACCGCGCAACTGTTGATTATGTTTATATCCGCCCGGCCTTCGGACTTGACGAACCCCTCGTCCCGCATGGCCGATTCGATAGCCGCGCTCTCCCCCTGGTTGACGGGACAACCGAAGGTTATCACCTTAAAAGTGCGCTCCCGCCACCGGTTTAATTCAATATCCTCACCCAACCACAAACACCCCCGCACGGGCAGCAATCAAACCGGCCCGGGCAATTATTGCTCCCTACATTATGCCATCTTTCACCGGTCACAACAACAATGAAACCTGTTCCGACATTCTCTCATTTTGGGTGGCATGGAATCCGTTTTGAGTAGTTTTTCCCTTAGGTAATCTACATGGAGATAAGGCCTGTGTCAGCTTGTTTGGACGAGAGACCGTGCAGAACGTCAAGATAAAATTACAATGCAAAAACACTCCTATCATTTAAATAAAGAACAGCCGGCTGGTCAACATCCCGGCCGGCTGCCCTGGTAAAAAAGTTGTTACAGCAAGATGTCTGCTTTTTCAACCGTAAAATATACCTTGTCACCTTCGGCTCGGGCCTTACCGCTAAACCGGTACCCCTTCTTTCCGGATACCACGGCCACTTGCATAAAACCTGTTTCAGCCAAGTTTTGACGGGTTTTTTCCATTTTATAAACGCCAAAGACCAAAGTATTATCGTCGGGAATGTCCTTCACCTGTCCCACCACTATCAAATGAGGCTGCCCGCTCCCGGACAGGCTGGTGATGGCGACATAAGCGCTTTGCTTGACAACCTCCTTGATTTCCGGCGTTAACACCGCGCTGCAACTGGCTCCGCAACAACTGTTTCCCATCTCTATCCAACTCCTTCATCATATTTGCCATTATCATAACAACATGTATAGGGCTTGGCTGTAAATTATTTTACACCGCCCCAAAAAAGTTCATTTGCAGTATAATAATCGGCGCAATGTAAAATGTTTTACTGCCACTCAAAGACAACGGCTATATCCTGTAATAAAATATTTAAGTGGGACACCATTGATGCCGCACATAATTTAGGTTATTATGAGCGTGTATTACTGCTGAATACGGCGTTATTTCCACGGATGGGAGACAATCCTTGAATTCTAAACAGACTCAAAAACCACACTATAATCATGCCGCCAAGTTTAAAACAATTAAGTAAATTTTGGAGGAACCTATTAATTAAAATGAGTAAACCTATGGGAAAAATCAGGTGCATGAAGGAACTGGCCATCTTTTCCAGCCTTGATGATGCTGAAAGGGAAAAAATAGGAACATTGGCGGGCAAAAAGCTTTATCGCAAAAACGAGTATATTTTCATGGAAGAGGAACCCGCGGATACCATTTACCTCATTAAATACGGCCGGGTAAGGCTGTTCAAGGTGTCGGAAAGCGGCAGGGAGATTACTCTGGACATCCTTAAAGAAGACGACATGATCGGTGAAAACACTTTCTTTGAGGAAGCCCGGCATACCATGAGCGCCCGGGCCATGGAGGATACGTTTATCTGTTCCTGTAACAAAAACCATTTCGCCGAACTGCTGCAAAACCCGAGCATAGCCTTAAAAGTCATCCAACTGCTGGGGAAAAAATTAAACAATCACACCGACCAAGTGGCCAGCATAGCTTTCAGAGACGTTAAGGGCAGGTTATCCGCCACCCTGTTGCGGTTGGCCGGAGAATACGGCAAACAGTCCCCGGACGGATTAGCTATCGACATTGAACTGACCCACCAGGATCTAGCCAACCTGGTCAACGCATCACGGGTCATGGTCACCAACATTTTGGGCAGCCTCCGTCAGGAAGGGGCTATTGCCATCAGGAGCCAGCAGATTATATTACTTGACCGGGACATGCTTGCCACGGCGTCGGAATCAGTATAACAGGGCTGGTGCCAATATGAACACCGTCAATTTTAAAAAACAGCAGCCAGCTTGTAAAACAGCCCAGGAAAAGAACGACCGGTTGGTAGAGGACATCGCCGCCCGCTTAAACCTGATGCGTACTTTGCTTTACCTGCTAAAGGCCAATACCCCGGCGGGAAAGACGGCGGCAGTGCTTTTGTGCCTGTGCTGCTCTGACAACGCTTTTCAAAAAGGCGGAAACAAAAAAATAAAGCATATTGACGGCGATGATCTCGCTCAATTGGTCGGACTCAGCGAGGATGAATTGCAAGAATCCCTTGACTATCTGCAGCGGCAGGGTGTCATTTCTTATAAAGCCAAGAATAAGACGGGGGCCGGTTTATCCCGGTTCTAGAAACAGCGGTCCTTGAGCACATAGTATTTATTATGCCGTTTCACGTGGTTGGTGTTGACCAGTTCTTTGATTGCCCGGGCGGCCATCACCCGCGAAACTCCCACGAAATCAGCTATATCCTGCTGTGTCAAATGCACATTGATTATCGTACCTTGGCTGCACGGTTCACCGTGTTCACCGGCCAACCGGATTAACAGGTTCAGCACCCTCTCCCGGGTTGACCCGGTACGCAACTCCGTCACCTGTTCCCAAGTGCTGTACAGGCGGTTACCCAGCGAGAATATTACCTGCATGGCTAGGTCCGGGGATGCGCGGATTACTTCCTCCAGACGCCGACGGTTAAGCGAACAAACCCTGGCGTCTTCAAGTGCTATGGCGGTAACCGGGTGAGCGCTTTCCCTGAACAGCGCGGTCTCTCCCAATACTTCACCTTTACACGCCACCTGCAAAATAACTTCCTTGCCGTCTTCATTTACCCGCACAAGTTTAAAGCTGCCGTCTTTGATCAGGTATAGGGTATCCGAGGCATCCCCTTGGTTAAAAATAACATCTCCCCGGCGGTAATGCTTTTTGTGTGCGGCTTCCCGGCATACAGGACTGAAAATGCCAAGTTCGACTCCATCAAAAAGAGGTAGATCCCACAGACAAAGACGACGGTTTGTTTCCACAGTTTATAATCATTCCTCTCTCAATACTACAACCTCGGGGACATCCCTACAAGAAGTGCGCCCCTTTTTCCGCTATTACGCTTCCATGTCAGCTTGTCTTTAATTATACAGTAATATAGTAAAAAAGCGCACTCATTCAGTTCCCTCTATGTGCGCTTTTTAATACTTTACTCCTTTATTCCGGCCATATATATGGCCGGATATATTATCCTTAAAGTATAAAAAAAGCGCACTCATTCCGTTCCCTTTGCATCGCCTTCATAATATTTAAAACAGGCGCCGGACAAGCTAGTGGTGAGGTGATAACATGATCAATTACCTGACCATGTCGTTATGGTTGGCGGCCGCATCGACACTGCAAGCGGCTGTTGTCTGGGCGGTACTGCGGCTTGGCCTGACCACCTTCAACCCCGGATTCACCCCGGTCTTCCTGGTGGGCCACCTGGTGGTGGGCCAGGTGGCCGGTTACCTGCTGTACAGCTTTCTCAGCGGGCGGGCATTAATTCCCGGGGTAAGCTACGGCGTC
>JAKSCU010000456.1 GCA_022360435.1 Bacillota bacterium | reverse complement strand
GGACCGAACCAACGCGGGGTTGCTTTCATTCCGGGCTTCCAGCCCGAGCGCAAGCAGGATTTGGCTGCAGTTAAAATCTTGCTGGTGCAGTTCCAGCATGCGCATCAGTTCGTCATTCATTGTAGATACTTCACCCCTTCTAAACTAGTGCGGCGACACAAAAGTCCGGGAAAACATCCCAAACAGACGCCGGCTGCTCGACCACCGGGCCGCTGCTATTGGTCAGGGCGTTGTCTTCCTGGCCAGGACTAAAACGTACCCCGGCCGGGACTTTTGCACGGCATGCCGCATCTGCTCACAGGTAGCGGAGCCGCCGGCCACACTGTTCCAAAACATGGACATCGAGCCATGGGCGAAAATCAGTCTTGCGGCCAGCTCGCCCAAAAGCTTGGAATGGTCCTCCCACAGGACGACGGCAAAACCTTTGGCGTTGATTTTGGCGGTCAGTTCGCGGATGGACATGGCTCCGGTCAGACAGCCGGCCAAGGGGAGCCGCCGCAGATTTTGGACCCCGTCCGGGTTGCGGGCGTAAATATCGGTCACCACCAACCACCCGCCGTTCTTCAACACCCGGTAACACTCCGCCAAAGCTTTGTCCGGATTTTTCATTACGGTAAGGACGCATTCCGCCAATACGCCATCCATTTCTCCGGTCCCGAAGGGAAGGTTTTCCCCGGACGCCGCCAACAGCGGCAGGTCCGGGCGTTTCCGGCGGCCTTCTTGCAGCAGCGCCGGGGAGGGGTCCACCCCAATAGCATGTAAGTTGTGTTCGGTTATCAAATGCTCCACCGTGGCGCCGGCGCCGCAACCCACGTCCAGCACTTTGGCCCCGGCGGCAAATGAGCAAAAGGAAAGCGCCCGGTCGGTGATGGCAAAACCGCCCGGCCTAATCATATCCCCGGTTACTTCCCGGATTTGTTTGCTTTCGTAAACCGGGCACTGTTCAGTGGGACGCATTATGCCAACTCCTTTAGCGGAAAGGGGACGCTCCCGTCCGGTTTTCTATGGGGCCTATTGTTTGCGCACTTTTAGGGAAGGGATGTGTCCATTTTAACTTATACCGACATTGGGGAAAAAATCATGGAGCGACTCCGGTGTTATTTATCTTCCAGGGTTTTCTCCACTTCCAGCATTTTGCCCAGGGCCAATTCTTCCGTAATTAAAACCAGCCCGCACTTTTTACATTTTAACAGTTCAATGGGAAAGCCGTTGTCCATATAATAAACCGTAACCTTGCCCGGCTCCAATGGAACGCCGCATTTAAAACATACAAACGCGCTATCTGCCGTATTTTTGCCGGCCACCTGTTTCACATCCTTAATTATTGCCTTCTACCACCATCCGGTGCGAGTAGGCGTTGTGAATAGCAAAACCATCCTCCTGCGGAGTGTACTCCACCCAGTAAGTGACGCTTACCGGTTTGTGGCAGGCCAAAATATGCCCGTTATTGCGGTTAAGCAATTTATTGCCTGTTCTTTCGGCATATTCAATTACTTTTTGGATATCTTCCAGCAAAATCAGGCGCTCTTCCATAATCTCGCGCACCGGGTCGGGAATACTCAGCTTAATTGTTTCAAAGGTTCTTTTTTGTACCGCCACTTTATCCCCCCATACCTCGGCGAGCATTTTATTTTTAAGCCTGGCCCTGTTTTCATGCCTCTGGGAGTAACCAGGCCCTTTTTTCGCCGGGGCGGCGGCGTCCGCCCGGCCATAAATCAAGTCCAGCAGGTGGTAAGTCTTTTTGTCCCGGGCGGCGAAATTATCCCGGCACATGGCGCAGTAAGCCACATAGTCGGCCGGGCTTGCGCCGGTGCGCCGCCGGATTGCGCTGTCAGCCAGTTTCCGGTTGGCGAACAGCATCAGCCCACCGTACCCGCAACATTCCGTTGTTTCACGGTTGGTGGGCAACTCTTCAATTTTGACGCCGAGCTTAAGCAATATTCTCCGGACGCTGGCGTGGATTTGTGTCTCATGCCTGGTGGTGCAGGCGTCCTGAACGGCCAGCGGGCCGGGCTTTTGCGGCGGCGCGGCCTGCGGCAGTCCCAACTGGTCGTATATTTCCCATAGGGAGACGATTTCCATACCGGGCCGGTATTTTTTAAACATCTGGTAGCATGACGAACAGGCCAGAATCAGGCGCGGTTTATTCATTTGTCGCCACTGGTTTTCAATCTCCCGCAGGCCGGCTTGAAACAGTTCGGTTCGCCCGGACCATTCCGCCGGGGCGCCGCAGCAGCGCAACATCAAGCCGACACCTCCGGTAACTTTATCGGTTAAATAGGCGTAGGCGCTCTCCACGTGACCGGGAGCTGAGGCGCTCAATTGGCAGCCCGGGAAGAACAGATGGCCGCTTGATCCGTGCCCGGGCTGGTGGCGGGTTAAAGCACACAGTTCGCTGTTGCTGAATTCCATGTCCCGGATAGGAAAATCGTGGGTGGAAGGAGGCATTATTCCATTTTGGAACATCTCATTGCGGGCCTCCCGGCACAGCTCTCCCATGTGGAAATCTTCCGGGCAAATCTCCTGGCATAGGCCGCACAGGCTGCAGGAATTAATCAGGGTGTTGGCCCGGCGTTTTCCCTTGACTATTCTCAAATTTTGGTTAATTTGCCGGGCATATGTTTTAGGATACCCTTCAAAATGAGCCAGGTACACACAGGACTTCACGCACTCCAGGCACCGGCACTCGAGGCAGCGGCGGGCTTCCAGGACGGCTTCTTCCCGCGTATATCCTCGGGCGGGGTTGCCCGGCACAATGACAGGCAGCGGCTCAACCCCTTCCAGGCTGGTAAAAAGCCGGGTTGGGTGAGGCCCTTCGTTTTCCCGGACAGCGGTCAGGGAAACATTTTGCAGATAGCGGTCGATGGATGTGGCGGCCCGCTTGCCGTCAGAAAGAGAGACGATAGGAGAATACTCCGGCCGGGTACGCATGCTGCCCCCGGCAAAAACTCCGTCCCGGCTGGTGGCGAAAGTAACCGGCTCAATGCGGGGCCGCCCCTCCCGGTCAAGCTCCAGGTCGAAAGCGTCCCCAATTTTTTTTCCGTGGCCCAGGTAAACGGCGTCAAATTGGCGGCACAAATCCGAGAAGGGAACTGTTTGCCCCACGGTGGTATTCAACCGGACCTCTACACCCAAGTCAGCCAGCGCGGCGGTTTCTTTCGCGATAACCCGGCGCGGCAAAACCTCCGCCGGTATTTCCCACAGGCTGCCCCCCAGCCGGTCTGCGGCCTCCAAAACAACCACGCGGTAACCCTTCCCGGCCAGCTCATAGGCTGCCGCCAGGCCGCTCAATCCTCCGCCAACCACGGCCACCCGTTCGTCTTTTTTAAGCGGAGCGGCAATTTTGGCCGGCGGGGCGGAATTCATTTGCACACAGGCTCTTTCCAGGGCGGCTATGGAAACGGCGTCCCCCGCGTTCCCCCGTTTGCAGGCGTTCTGGCAGGGATGGTCGCATATGCGGCCGATGATACCGGGAAAGGGAACGGTTTTTCTGAAAATGTCCAGTGCCAGGTCAAAGTTTCCCGCCTTCATCTCCGCCAAAAAACTCCTGGCGTCCATATGAACGGGGCAGGCCGACGTGCAGGCGGGAGGTTTTTCCTGAGTACATTTCTCTTCCCACTGGCGCCATTGTTTATGATCCATTTTATCCCACCATTCACATTGAGCTGGGCGGCGCTAAGTTATATTGACAAAGTAAACCTAAAACGAACTAAAAGCGCGGGACTGTTTAGTTCGTTTCAGGTTAAGCGTTATTATTGGGAAAGTATCAATTAAAATTCAGTAGGCTGTTTAATATGGGTTTTTAACCGGCCGCTTGGCGATGGGTATCTCTTTCCTCTGGAGACCGGCCAGCACCTTCTCCGGCAGCGCCGGAAGTTGGGTGATGCGCACGCCGCAGGCGTTGTAAATAGCGTTGCCGATGGCGGCGTGGGGCGCGGTCAGCGGCAGTTCACCCACGCCGGAAGCCCCGTGCGGTCCAAGCTTGCGCGGGCTGTCCATGTAGATGATTTCGATGGCGTCCGGAACATCCTTGATGTAGGGGATGCCGCAGGCAGCCATGCTGGTGTGCTTTTTCAGGTCTTCAAAGTTTTCGCTCAGCGCCAGGCCGATGCCCTGGGCCAAACCGCCGTAAATTTGTCCGTCAAGAACGGTCCTGTTGGCGGCTTCGCCGACGTCGGCGGCCATGGTCATCTTGACCACTTGGACTTGGCCGGTTTTGGTGTCTATCTCCACTTCCGCCAGGAAAACACCGTACATGTAGGAAACGAAGGGTTTGCCCTGGCCCGTTTCCACGTCGCAGCCGGTTGCGTCGGCCGAAGCCGTGCTCCACCGGCCAACGTATTTGGTCGGGATATTCTTGGCCGCCGCCTCGTCATAGGTCATGTAGGTCCCGTCGTCCTTCTTCAGGGCGTTCACCAGTTGTTCACAGCCGTTCACAGAGGCGTTACCGACGACAAACTGGGAACGGCTGCCCCCGGCCGGTCCGGCGGGCGGAGCTAAAGTCATGTCGTTCATAACCAACTTGATTCGCTCGGGCTTGATGCCCATTGGTCTTAAGGCTTCATGGGAAGTGGCCAGAAGGCCCATG
>JAKSCU010000173.1 GCA_022360435.1 Bacillota bacterium | reverse complement strand
TTCGCTAGCTTAACGTTCCTGACGGTGTGAAGCGAGGGGAAATTCCAAAATCTTCATTTCTATATCCGGTCTGAAGGGTTTTGGAACGTTATTCGCCCGGGATGTAGCTGATCACGCCGTCCCACGGGCTTGACGCGGTGGCGTAGAGTTTCTTGGGGATCCGGCCAGCGAGGTAGCTGAGTCGGCCGGCCTTACAAGCGTGGTTCGTCGCGTGGGCCATGCGGACGGGGTCGGAGGCGTGCGCGATCGCGGTATTGAGCAGCACGCCATCGGCCCCGAGTTCCATGGCGACCGACACGTCGCTGGCCGCGCCGACGCCTGCATCGACGATGACGGGGTAGTCGGCGTCGCCCTCTTTAAGCAGCTCAAGGATGATGCGGATGTTGTTGGGGTTGAGCACGCCCTGCCCTGAACCAATCGGCGAGCCGGCGGGCATGACGCTGGCCGCGCCCGCCTCCTTGATCTTCGCGGCCATCACCGGATCATCACTCGTGTAGCACAGGACCTTGAAGCCGTCCTTGACCAGCTCGGCGGTGGCTTCAAGCGTGCCGACGGGGTCGGGCAGCAGGGTCTTCTTGTCGTTGAGGACCTCGAGCTTGACCCAGTCCTTGCCGGGGTTGTCGATCTGATCAAGCAGCTCGCGCCCAAGGCGGGACACGCGGACCGCGTCCTCGGCGGTGAAACACCCGGCCGTGTTCGGCAGGATGGTGTACCGGTCGGTGTCGATGTAGTCCAGCAGCGACTCGCCCTGCTCGTTCACCAGGCGCTCGCGGCGGACGGCGACGGTGATCACGTCCGCGCCGGATGCATCGAGGCTCTGCTGCATGAGCTCGTAGGTCTGGTACTTGCCAGTGCCGACGATGAGGCGGGAGGCTAGGGATCGCCCGCCGACGTTGAGGGGGGTGTCGAGTGAGTGGGTGAGGGTGGTGGTCATGAGTTATGGCAGTTTAGAATGTTGAAGTATTTGTCCGGGAGGGCGAGGCTCCCGCCGAGCCGCAAGTCCTAGAAGATTCGCGGCTCGGCAGGAGCCTCGCCCTCCCGGAAGAGTTACCCCCCGCCGACGAGGGTGACCAGTTCGACCTTGTCGCCATCATTGAGGGTCGCTTCGCCGTGCTGTTTCTTGGGGACGACGGCCTGGTTGACCTCGACAGCGACGGCCTGGCCGGTCAGGCCGAGCTCGTTGAGCAGGTCGGCGACGGTATCCGCGTCGGTTTTTTTGGCTTCGCCGTTGACCTCGAGCGCTTTCATGCAGACAGTGTAGCATCGTGCCAATGCCCTCGGCCCAGCCTCCGGAGCCCGCTATGAACAAGCCTTTCACAACCGTTCTGACCATCCTGCTTGCCGCCCTGCTGCTGCCGGGGTGCGAGGAGGAGTCTGCTCCGCCACCTGAGCCGAGCGTGACTGTTGGTGATCGGATCGCGGTCGATCGAGCGACGATCTACAAGGACTCAGACGGTTCCCCTCTTGGAAGTCACGCTGATCTGATCGTGCGAGAGATCCCGGTCGCCGGCGAGGACACAATCGAGACGCTGCGGAAGTCGGCCGCCTCGCAAGGCAAGGTGCTCGTCATCGACTGCTGGGCGACGTGGTGCGGCTCGTGCGTGGCGATGTTCCCGCACCTGCACAAAGCCATGAAAGAGCGCGGCGACGGCGTCATGCTCGTCTCGCTCACCTTCGACGAGGGCGAAGAACTGACGAAGAAGGCGGGTGAGTTTCTGACCAAGCAGGACGCGTGGGAGGGCGCGCTTCAAGCCGCCGAGGGCTCCGATGCTAAAGACGCGATCGCTGCCGTGCTGAGCGACACATGGGACGGCGGTGTGCTGCCCGCGGTATTCGTCTACAACCCCGACGGCACGACGGCCTACGAGTTGCTCGAAACGCGCGGCGAGGTGCAGGACTGGGTCGATGGGATCGCGGCGGCGGTGGACGCGGCGCTGCCAGACGCAGGGGAGTGAGCCGGGCAGTAAACTGCCCTCCGCCTTATGAAGACGATGAAGACATCCTGGACCAGCAAGTGCTACGACGTCTGGGCGTACTTCTACGACAAGACCTTCGGGGCGCTGGTCCACAAGCGGCACCTCGCGGCGATGTCGCACCTGCGGACCAAGCCGGGCGATGTGGTGCTGGACCTGGGCGTGGGGACGGGGATGACCCTGCCCGAGTACCCGGACAACATCACGGTCATCGGCGCGGACCTGTCGGCGGGGATGCTGGCCAAGGCGATGCAAAAGAAGCAGGAGCACGGGCTGGACCACGTCACGCTGGTGCAGGCCAACGCGATGTTCCCGCCGCTGGCCGAAAAGGCGTTTGACCACATCATGATCGCGCACACGATCAGCGTGGTGCACGAGCCGAACAAGCTCTTGAAGTGGGCCGAGCGGCTGGTCA
>JAKSCU010000455.1 GCA_022360435.1 Bacillota bacterium | reverse complement strand
GAGCCCTGCCCCCCGACTCCCGATCCTTGGCCCCCAATCCCCACCCTTAGCGTTAGGTCAACCGGTTCGAGGTTGGGAATTTCCCTGTCGGTAGAGATGCCCAGCTGTTTGAAGCGGCGCGCCGGAAAAGCAGGGTTTGACATGAGTGAATATATCGTGGTGGACGGTTACAACGTTGTGTACGCCTGGCCCGACCTGAAGAAATTGAAAGAGGAAAGCCTGGAGCACGCCAGGGATAGGTTGGTGCATACCTTGGCCGACTATGCGGGTTTAAGCGGAGACCGGATCATGGTGGTGTTTGACGCCCATCAGGTACGTTGTAGCACCAACGCCAGATATGAAGAGGTAAATGGCGTACAGATTTTTTACACCAGGGAAGAAGAAACTGCCGACGCCATGATTGAGCGGCTGGTGGGGGAAATGCCCGGGGACGGGTACACCAGGGTGGTAACCTCGGACTGGGATGAGCAAAGGATTATTCTGGGCCGGGGTGCGTACCGCATGACCCCCGGCGAGTTACGCCAGCGTGTCCTGCGGATCAAGAAAGAGGGGCAGGATAAATTCACGCGTAAAAAACCTGCGGACGGCTACTTGGAAAACAGGTTGGCTGAAAATATCCGCCAGCTGTTTGAGCAATGGAGAAAAGAGAGAGAATAAGTGACGCCGGGGTTGGAGGGATTATTTTAGCTTGACGAGCTTCCGGGGGAGAGGTATAATATAGCTTGTAAATGTGCTTGTTGGTCAACCGGTATATTGGTTGACAATTAATTATACTTTTCAAAGCCATGTGTCCAGTTCATTTATTACCCAAATAATACTGGATTAATTGATTAAAAATTCAATTTTTGCCCCATTGCAAGGTTATTCTGGTATTTATAGTACAACCCGAATACTACGGTGTGGGCTGTTTTTGTTTTGCTTTGCGGGGAAATAAAGGCGGGGGGGATTGGATTTTGAATTTTAACGCCCAAAGGGAGGCGCTCAACGACTTTCAGTTGATGATTGACGAAGAAGTTGTGGAATTTGCCCGCGAGGGTGACGATGTGGCCCTTGAATATCTGATTAACAAGTACAAGAATTTTGTACGAGCCAAAGCCCGTTCCTATTTTTTGATCGGGGCTGATCGGGAAGATATT
Source organism: Bacillota bacterium (assembly GCA_022360435.1). Classification (GTDB taxonomy): domain Bacteria; phylum Bacillota; class Desulfotomaculia; order Desulfotomaculales; family Desulfallaceae; genus BRH-c8a. Next base: position 7,660 of record JAKSCU010000455.1, on the reverse strand, counting down.
ATCCAGGAAGGCATGATCGGCCTTTATAAGGCGATTCGTGATTTTCGGATGGACAAGTTGTCGTCTTTCCGTGCATTTGCCGAATTATGTATTACCCGTCAAATAATCACGGCCATTAAAACCGCCACCCGGCAAAAGCACATTCCTCTCAACTCCTACGTATCCCTCAATAAACCCATTTACGACGAAGATTCCGACCGCACCTTGCTGGATGTTATATCCGGATCCAAAATTTCCGACCCCGAAGAATTAATCATAAGTCGGGAAGAATTTGACGATATTGAAGAAAAAATGGGCGAAATACTCAGTTCTTTGGAATGGAAAGTGCTGATGTCCTACTTGGAGGGCAAGTCTTACCAGGAAATTGCCGTAGACCTGAAGCGTCACGTCAAGTCCATTGACAATGCGCTGCAAAGGGTGAAGCGCAAACTGGAACGCTATCTGGAGAAAAGAGAAGCGTGATTTAATATAAAATTTAAAGCACAAAGCGCGCGATTAAGGGAATTGATTAAAAGCGCGCTTTTTTTGCACTTTTAATATTATATCCAGCCATATTTATGGCTGGAACAGGGGAGAAAAGTATAAAAAAACGCGCAATTAAGGGGACTGATTAAAAGCGCATTTTTTTACATTTCTTCGTGGTGTTTTAAGCCGGCGGGTGTTGACCTGTGGTAGGCCAAGATAAGTAAATCCAACTTTTTGCTCTAGTCGAGCAGTTTTTCTTTTTGCTCCGGGCTGATAGTGTATAAACGGTATCGTGATTCCTCAATCTTTTCCATCAGTTCTTTCCTCATCGTACCCCACCTTTCTTAATTCCTTGGTAGGAAATGGAACAAAAATGTCTAATTACTTTTTCTTAGAGGGTACCAACATAATTTTATGATTCAACGCTCCGGCCAGTATTTCCAATTTGCCCAGGGAGGGGTCTTTTTTTCCCAGTTCAATATCCGAAATATACTGGTATGATATACCTGTTTCCTCGGCCAATTTGCGCAGCGTTTTTTTCTGCGCCAGGCGGGCTTTGCGTAATTGTTTGGTCAGGGTCACCATTAGTCACCACTCAGCATAAAACTGCTAACATTATTGTATGCCTGTTGCGGAAAACTGGCAAAGCTGTTTAAGCCGGAAAAAATAAACATATTGTGCTAACCCTAAACTAAACTGGCGTATTCTAACATAATCTGCTATTTGCAGATTGATTAACTTGCGCTGCTATTGTATACTTGGTGTGTGTCTGCTGCGAGCGGACAAGGGGGTAGGGGAATGGAATCCTTTCCCAAAAGACTTAGGAATTTACGGGAAGAAAACAAGTTAACCCTGGAGGAACTGGCTGAAGAATTATGTATATCTAAGTCCTTGCTGTGGGACCTGGAACAGGGACGGCGCAGGGTGCATGGTGAGTTGTTGTTAAAAATTGCGCTGCACTTTAATGTTTCAACAGATTTCCTGCTGGGTTTGTCGTTTGAAAAAACCGACAAAAACGAAACGGATATAATTAGATATAACCTGGACCCGGAAACAGTACAAATTTTATCACGGGCCAAGGCTCTTTCACCCAGGGGCAAGGAGCAACTGCGACGGGTGGTGGAGTGGGTGTTTGAGGTGGACGAAAGGGAAAGAAAAACCGGACGCGGCAAAAAATAAAACTTTATACCGCCCTAGACTTTTAGCATGTTGCAGCGGGTTAAATAATAAATCCAAGCCTGTTATAATAAAGCAAAAGGTTTTGGGGGTAAAGTTATGGTAACCGGCCCCGATTGGAGCCATGAAATTCAAGTTATACTGGATGCCATCCGGGAAGGGCTCCTGGCCGTGGACAGGAAAGGCAGAATTACACTGTTCAATCGGGCGGCTGAACAGATTATCGGCGTTCCCGCCCGGGACGCGCTGGGTTGCCGGGTTGACCAGGTGGTACCCAATACCAGGCTGCATATAGTGTTAAAAACCGGCCGGCCCGAAATAGACCAGAGGCAGGAGGTTGGCAACACTACCATATTGACCAGCAGATTGCCGGTGCGTGACCGGGACGGCACTTTAATCGGTGTGGTGGCTGTTTTTCGAGATATCACCGAAATAATTAAGCTGGCCGAGCAGATTACCAGCCTTAAAGAAACCCAGATGCTGCTGCAGGAAATAATCAATTCCACCCAGGATGCCATTTCGGTGGTGGATGAAAACGGCATCGGCATTCTGATTAACGATGCCTATACAAATTTAATCGGCCTTACCGCCGAGGAAGTGGTTGACAAGCCCGCCACCGTGGATATTGCCGAGGGTGAAAGCGTGCATATGCGGGTGCTACGTACCAGGCGGGCCTATAAAAGCGTGTCTATGAAAGCCGGCCCTCATCGCAAGGAAGTGCTGGTGGACGCAGCGCCCATTATTGTCAACGGGGTGCTGAAGGGCAGCGTGGCGGTGGTTCATGACGTATCCCAGATTCACCGATTATCCGGGGAACTTGAAGGGGCCAGGCGGCTAATCCGTCGCCTGGAGGCCAAGTACATATTTGAAGATATTATCGGTACCAGCCGGGAGATACGTGAAGCTGTGGAAAAATCCCGGCAAGTGGCCGCTACTCCGGCAACGGTAATACTGAGGGGGGAGAGCGGCACCGGGAAAGAGTTGTTTGCTCACGCCATTCACCAGGCCAGCCGCCGCCAGGGCCAGTTTGTGCGGGTGAACTGTGCCGCCATACCCGAAACCCTGCTGGAAAGCGAGCTTTTCGGGTATGTGGAAGGCGCCTTTACCGGGGCAAAACGCGGCGGCAGGCGCGGTTACTTCGAGGAAGCTTCAAGGGGCACCCTTTTTCTGGACGAAATTACTGAAATCACCTCCGGGGTGCAGGCTAAACTATTGCGGGTTTTGCAGGAAAGAGAAATAGTGCGGGTGGGAGATAATGCTCCGGTTCCGGTGGACGTGCGGGTTGTTACGGCCACCAACGCCGACCTCGAAAAGCTGGTTGCCAGCGGGCGTTTCCGAGACGATCTTTACTATCGCCTTAACGTAGTGCCCATTAATATACCACCTTTAAGGCGGCGGAAAACAGATATTCCCCTGTTGGTGGAATTTATTTTGCGCAAGTTGAACACCGAATTCGGCCGTAACGTGGCAAATGTGTCCGGTGAGGCGATGGAAGCGCTGATGCGCTACCACTGGCCCGGAAATGTGCGGGAACTGGAAAATGTGCTGGGGCGGGCCATGATCAGCATGCACTTTGGCGAAACTATAGTTGAGTTCGAGCACTTGCCCCCGTTGGGCCTGAGCACCGGTTCCCCGGTACCCGGCGACAGTATCCGCGGCTATTGTTTCAACTACAACCGGGAAACATACTCTGAGCTGCGGGACCGGTGGGAAAGGGAAGTTTTGGCGGCTACCCTGGAGCATACCGGGGGTAACCGTACCCGGGCCGCCGAAATGCTGCAAATATCCCTGCGCAGCTTATACAATAAGCTAAAAAAACATGGATTGAGCTAGTGTGCAAAAAAGTGCATGCACAAAAATGCATTATGCAATAGATTGCATGGTTAGGAAACCGGAATAATTTTTAATGAACAACTGAAATACTTTATTTCACGAAGGTGTGGGAGTCACGGTGCTCTGGCACCTTTTTTGCGTTTATTTAAAATTAAAATTAATTCAAAATATTAATTTAAATCAAGTTTTTTCAAGCAATATTTAAAAACGACTTTTTTTACAACGTTGTTAGTGCTGCAAAATACTTATTTAAGATCAAGTTTTAAAAAGGTTTGATGTTCATCTGAAAAATGGGGAGCTTAATTCAGGGGGGGTGGAATAATGAGCATATTCCATCAAATGGCCGGGGGCGATTATGAGCAACTGGTATTCTGTCAACACCGGGAAACCGGGTTAAAAGCTATTATTGCCATTCATGACACCACTTTGGGTCCCGCCTTGGGCGGGACACGGATGTGGCCTTACCGGAGCGAGGAAGAGGCGGTGGTGGACGTTTTGCGCCTGGCCCGGGGGATGACATACAAGGCGGCGGTGGCCGGTCTGCCGCTGGGTGGCGGCAAGGCCGTGATTATCGGGGACCCCGCCCGGGATAAAACCGATGCCTTGTTAAGGTTTTACGGTGGTTTTGTGGATACTTTAAAAGGGCGGTATATCACCGCCGAGGATGTTGGCACCTGTCAAGGAGATATGGATATCATCCACCGGGAGACTGCGCATGTTACCGGCTGTGATCCCGCCGGGGGCGGCGGCGGCGGCGACCCTTCCCCCTTTACCGCCCGGGGCGTTTTGTACGGGATTAAAGCCTCGGTGAAAAAAAGGTACGGAGTTGACAGCCTGCGCAATCTCGTCATCGCGGTGCAGGGTATTGGTCATGTGGGTTTTAACCTCTGCCGGATGCTGGCCGGCGAAGGGGCCCGGCTTGTGGTTGCCGACATCAACGCCCGGGCGCTGCAAAGGGCCGTCGGGGAGTTTGGCGCGGTAGCGGTGCCGGCGGATGCCATCTACAAGGCCCGCTGTGATGTCTTTGCGCCATGCGCATTGGGGGCGGTGGTGAACGACCGAACCCTGGATCAATTCCGGTGCACAATAATCGCCGGCGCCGCCAACAATGTTTTGGCCGAGGAGCGGCATGGTCATGCCTTGCGGCGGCGCGGCATTCTGTATGTACCCGACTACGTGATTAACGCCGGCGGCCTGATTAATGTCGCCGATGAGCTTCATGGTTACCAGCGCAAGCGGGTGGATGAACGGGTGGCGCGTATTTACAACACGGTGTTGGAGATAATCGCCACATCGGAAGCCGAGGAAATCTCCACCCACCGCGCGGCGGATATGCTGGCTGAACAGCGTATCAAGCAGGCCGGAATATTTAAAAAAACCGCATGCAGGGAGGTGCCCAAAGTTGGCTAATTCCAAACCCTTATTTAACGAGCAATTCTGTAAGGGCTGCTCATTGTGCGTGGCGGCCTGTCCCGGGGAATTAATCGGTCTTAAAGGGGATCTCAACAAGCTGGGTTACCATCCCGCCGGCCTGACCAAGGATGAGAATTGCAACGGGTGCGGGCTTTGCGCCATCATGTGCCCCGACATGATAATCACCGTGGATAGGGGGTTGTGGCATGAAAATGTTGATGAAAGGAAACGAAGCCATCGGTGAAGCCGCCATAAGGGCGGGTTGCCATAGTTTTTTCGGCTACCCCATTACCCCGCAGACCGAACTGTCGGAATACCTGGCCAAAAGACTGCCACAAGTGGGCGGGGTTTTTTTGCAGGCCGAAAGCGAAGTGGCCGCCATTAACATGGTTTATGGCGCCGCCGGGGCCGGGGCCAGGGTGATGACATCCTCTTCGGGACCGGGCATCAGCTTGAAAGCAGAGGGCATTTCCTACCTGGCCGGGTCCGAGTTGCCTTGTGTAATCGTGAATATCATGCGCGGCGGCCCGGGCCTGGGCAGTATACAGCCGTCCCAATCGGATTATTTTCAGGCCACCAGGGGCGGCGGTCACGGCGATTACCGGGTTATTGTGCTTGCACCCGCTACGGTACAGGAAATGGCTGACCTGACCGCCGATGCCTTCGACCTGGCCGACCGTTACCGCAATCCGGTACTGGTGCTGGGCGACGGCATATTGGGCCAGATGATGGAAGCGGTTGAATTCAAACCCGGGGAGGCCGGCAATACTGCTGCTAAAAACTGGGCCACCACCGGTTGTCGGGGTCGCGAAAGAAACATTATCAACTCGCTTTACCTTGCTCCTGAACGCCTGGAACAACACAACCGCAAGCTGCAGGAAAAATATAAGCTGATTGAAAAACGGGAGCCCCGGGCCGAGACTTATTTGACCGGCGATGCCGAAATAATAGTGGTGGCCTTCGGCACAGCGTCCCGCATTGCCCGCACCGCCGTGGACAATGCCCGGACGCGGGGCGTGCGGGCCGGCCTGATCAGGCCGATAACCCTATGGCCCTTCCCCGAGTTGCTCGTCCGGGAGGCGCTGGGTGAAAGCAGGGCGGTGCTGACGGTGGAAATGAACGCCGGGCAGATGCTGGACGATGTCCGCCTGGCGGTTAACGGCCTCCGGCCCGTATTCTTCTACGGTCGCACCGGCGGCATGGTGCCCGGCGCCGCCGAAATATTACACCAGATTGTTAGGATCGGGGGGATGAACTGTGACGGTCAAGTTCGCCAGGCCTGAAGCGCTGACGGAAGATAGTTTTCATTACTGCCCGGGCTGCACCCACGGCATTATCCACCGCCTGGTGGCCGAAGCCATAGACGAACTGGGAATCAGGGAAAAGACCATCGGGGTGGCTTCGGTGGGGTGTTCTGTTTTGGCCTATAATTACTTCAATGTGGATATGCAGCAGGCCGCTCATGGCCGGGCGCCGGCGGTGGCCACGGGCATCAAGCGAGTCCTGCCGGACCGGGTGGTATTCACCTACCAGGGTGACGGGGATTTGGCCTCCATTGGCTGCGGGGAAATAGTGCACGCGGCGGCCCGGGGTGAAAACATCACCGTAATTTTTGTCAACAACGCCTGTTACGGCATGACCGGCGGGCAGATGGCCCCCACCACCCTGCCGGGCCAGCTCACCACCACGTCACCGGGGGGGCGGGATGCCAATTCCCAGGGTTATCCGATTCGGGTGGCCGAGATGTTGGCCACGCTGGACGGTCCCGTTTACATCGCCAGGACTTCGGTCCACAACCCCAGGCACGTGATGAAAACCGGACGGGCTATCCGCAGGGCTTTTCAAATGCAACTGCAGCAACGGGGTTTCAGTATGATCGAAGTGCTGTCGACCTGTCCCACCAACTGGCGCATGCAGCCGTTGGAAGCGCTGCGATGGTTGGAGGAAAACATGTTAACCAGGTACCCGCCGGGGGAGTACAAAGTTCCAATCAAGGAGGTGCGATAATATGCAAACAGAAGTCATAGTGGCCGGATTTGGAGGACAGGGAGTGCTGCTGACCGGGCAGCTGCTGGCTTACGCCGGGCTGCTGGAGGGTAAAAACGTGGCCTGGGTGCCTTCTTACGGGCCGGAAATGCGGGGCGGAACCGCCAACTGTTCGGTGATTGTCTCCGACCAGGCCATTGGGTCGCCGCTGGTGGAGGAACCCTGCGCGGCCCTGATTTTCAACCAACCTTCGTTGGAGAAGTTTGAACCGCGGATTCGCCCAAGCGGTTTGCTGCTGGTCAACTCCTCTATTGTAAACACCGGCGGTGTCAAACGTAAAGACATGCATATATACCATGTGCCGGCCAGCGAAATAGCCGGCCGGTTGGGCAATAGCCGGGTGGCCAACATGGTCGCGCTGGGCGCTTATCTGGACCTGACCGGCGTCGTTTCATTGGATGCGGTGTTGGCAGCCTTGGCCAAAGTTTTGCCCGTAAACAAGCATAGCCTGCTTGAAGTCAACCGCAGGGCGGCCGAATTGGGCGCCATGGCTGTGCGCCGTCCCATCGCTGCCGAAGCCTGAGCATTAAATTGGAAAAAACCGCCGCCAACTACCAATGTTTTCTGACCCGCACCTGTTGACATACTATTGCATATAACATATAATAGTTTTTGCCGCCATGCCGGCGTAGCTCAATTGGCAGAGCAGCTGACTTGTAATCAGCAGGTTGCGGGTTCGAGTCCCATCGCCGGCTCCAGCATGTAACCCGGCGTGTCCGGGTATACT
>JAKSCU010000453.1 GCA_022360435.1 Bacillota bacterium | reverse complement strand
GGGTTTGAATCATCGGCGCCAAGGCGATCAACGAGGCCGGGTCTTCCTCGACCATCTCGGAAAGCTGCGTGATGACGGCCTGCGGGTTGAACATCTGGGGATCGAAGTCGGGCAAGACCTGCTGCAATTGATCGATCTGATCCGTGGGGACGCCGAAATCGCTGGAGAGATCGATCGCCGGCGGCGTCGCCCGGATCATGTGCACGGTGTACAGCGAGCGGGCGTCCTCGAGCGTGCCTTCGGGATCGTCTTCGGTCGGCGGGTCGTAGAGGATCTGGATGTCGACGCGGTACAACAGCGGCAGGCCTTCGGCGTTTTCCTCTGCGATGATTTCTTCGTCTTCGAGTTCGGTGAGTTCAAGCGGCTCGAGTTCGAGCACCCAGAAGTAACCCGGATACTGCTCGCCGAAGTCGCCGTCGCGTTCCTGATCCTCGAACAGACGAGTTTGCAGCTCCAGGTCCAGCTCCATCAGCGCCAGCAGCCGATCGACCAGCGCCACGCCGCGGTTCATCTCTTCGGCCGTCTGCATGGTGAGAATGCCGGTCCGCAGTTGGGCCCCGAGCATCGCCAGCGAGGCGATCATGATCGCGAGCGCCACCACAACCTCGAGCAGCAAGGCCGATGTGCGGCGGTATTTTTGTTGTCGCGTTAAGACAATAACCATCGATAACCTTAACCAGGGTAGGTCAGGCGTCCCGCCTGACCCGTTTTTGCGCGATGCACTGCATGGCAGGCGAGACGCCTGCCCTACCCTAATACGATTCGGGTGCTCCATCGCTTTAACGGTGGGCCACCCTAAAACTCCTCGTCCTCCATTTCCTCCGCCAGAGCCTCTTCAAGCTCGATCAGCTCCTCGAGCTCGTCGGCCTCTTCCTCGGGAGTCAACTGTTCCGGCCGCACGAGCGAAGCCTCATCAAGCGACTCGGTCTGATACCACTGCACGCGGCCGGTGCGGCCATCGAGCGTGAAGTCCATGCCGCGGCCGCGTTCGTCACGAATCAGAAACCGCAG
>JAKSCU010000452.1 GCA_022360435.1 Bacillota bacterium | reverse complement strand
TCGTCTACCTCGGCCTGCGCCTGCTTGAGTGTATCGTTCAAAGGCTCGACATCCGCAAACGCCTCGGCGCGCTCGGCCTCGACATTGCGAACCTGCATGTCCAATTCGCCAGCCCGCCACTTGACCAGCCGGCGCTCGCTGTCGACGACATTCTGCTCGGCCTGCTTGAGCGCCTGCTCCGCGGCGACGAGGGCCTGCTGGGCGGGCTCGATCTGTTTGGCGAGTTGTTCGGCACGTTTTTTCAATTCGGGCAGTGCCTTGCGCTGCGTGGCAAGTTTGTCGCTGGTCGCCTTGAGCAGGTGCTCGGCTTCCTTGACGCCTTCGGCAAGGTTTGCTTCCTTCTGAGCCGCATCTTTGTGTGCCTGCATCGCGTTGTGTAGTGCGGTCGTTGCCGCCTGCAGCGCCTTGGCCTTGTCGGCGTGGCGCGTCTCGGCGGCCTGGAGTTTCTTTGCCGCAGCGTCGCGCTTGCCCGCAAGCTGTGTGGTTTCAACCTCAGCCTGCTTGACTGCCTTGGCGTATTCGGCGTTGTCCGGCTGCTCGGCTGCACTCTTCTTCGCCGTTTCCAGCTTCGCTTCAGCCTGTTCGAGCTGTTGCTTGAGCGCGAGCGATTCATCATTCAGCTTGCCCACTTCGTTAGCCGCCCCGGCAGCATCGGCCTCCGCCTTCTTGAGCTTTCCGCGGGCGGTGTCGGATTGGCGTTTTTGTTTGTCCTTTTCGCGTCGCGCGTCGTCGCGGTCTTTGATGCGCTGCTTACGCTTGTTGTCCCAGTCTTTTCGTTGCGCATCGAGCTGCGCGATCATCGTTTCGCAGTCTGGCACAGCCTGCTTGGCCGCCGCCGCGGCTTCACGCGTTTTCTGCGTGGCTTTGCGCTGTTGCGTCAGCTTCTGCATTGCTGCGGAGACCGCCTCCTTCGCTGCGGCTTCGCGCTCAATCGCCATCGCCAGCTGCTTTTCGAATGGCTCCGGCGCGGCGCTCAATTCGCCGAGTAGCTTGCCATCCTCCACATTGAACACGCGCACCCGGCCGTTCCAGGCGCCTGCGACAACGCGTTTGCCCTCATGATCAAACGCCGCGGCCGTGGCGATGTCGGTGAACTTCTCAAATGCGCGAAGCTGTTTGCCGTTCTGATCCCACACTTTCACCAGCCCGTCACGACCTGCGGACACCAGGCGACCATCATGGGTGAAATGCACACTCTGCACACCTCCGCTGTGCGCACCCCAGCTTTTGATCTGGTTGCCTCGCAGCATTTCCCACAGGCGGATCGAGCCGTCTTCGCTGCATGTCGCGAGCACGTTGCTGTCGCGCCGCCAGCTCATGTCGGTGATGGCTGTCTGGTGGCCATTGAGCGTGTAGAACGGTGCGGCGTTCTCGGCTTCCCACACATGCAGGTTGCCGTTGCGGTCGCCGGTGGCCAGCAGTATCCCGTCCGGGCTGTACCCAAGCGCG
>JAKSCU010000481.1 GCA_022360435.1 Bacillota bacterium | reverse complement strand
TTTTTATCTGCTGCAGCTTGTGCCACTTTTATAGCCAATTGATATGAATCTAACAACTTATTATCACTCCTTAAATATTAAATTATTTCTAGCTTCAATTGTAAATGGATGAATTATACACCTGTTATTCATAAGATATGTAATGGACCCTTCCAGTGCTTTTAAAAACGCTTCATCTAAATCATTTTTAGCAAGGGTTCTTAAAATATCAACTCCTTGAAAGGATCTGTCGGGTTCGATTACGTCAGCCACATAGATAATTTTATCCAGTTGTGACATTTCGGGTGATGCAACTGTATGATTTTGTACTGCTTGTAAGATAACACCATTGGTAATGTGCAGCTCTGAAGAAAGAATAAAAGCTCCTACATTTGCATGCAGTACAACCGGAATTTTTTCTTCTATCTGGTGTTGAAGCAGATTATTTTCCCTTGCGATTTGCAATAGTTTATGAGGCTCTAAATCACGGGCTATATCATGAACAAGTCCCGCCAGATATGCACTTTCTTTGTCTACCGAAAATCTTTTTGCTAATTCTTGTGCTGTTCTGGCTACATTTATGCTATGTTTAATCTTTTGGTCATCAAGCCATTCCTTTAAAATATCTTCGATATCCTTCATATTTATACTTGCCATAGCGAACCTCTCTTAATACCCGACTTAATTACAGTACAGACTATTTTTATAAATATAATATTCAACTGCCTCAGGAACTAAATATTTTATTGGCTTATTATTCTGAACTCTCCTGCGGATATCCGTAGATGATATTGCCAGGGCAGGTACTTCAAACTTTTCAAAGCTCTGTTGTTTGTCTACAGGGAGTTTTTTCAATGTACAATCAATCTGCTCCAGATCAAAACCCGGTCTTGTCGCAGCAATAAAGGTACACAGCCCTGTTAATTCCTCAACATTTTTCCAGGTTAAAATTTCTAAAACTGCATCTGCTCCGGTTATAAAGTAGAATTTCACATGTGGCCCGTAAATTTCTCTAAATTGTTTGATAGTAGCTATTGTATAAGAGTATCCCTCTTTTTCAATTTCAAATCTTGACACCTCAAAATAAAGGTTAGTTGTG
>JAKSCU010000147.1 GCA_022360435.1 Bacillota bacterium | reverse complement strand
TTATAAAATGTCCTAAAACACTTTAGAAGAAGGTGGGCACGTGAACGCGATAACATGGCTGCTGCAAAGGGTCAGCGGGGCTTTACTGATTGTACTTTTAGGTTTGCACATTTGGCTGCTGTTTGTAGTCAACCCCGCGGAGATAATTCAGTTTGACGAGGCCAGGGCTAGGCTCGCCACCGGCGCGTACGTGGCGTTATACGCACTGCTCTTGTTGTTTGGATTTTTTCACGCTTTCAACGGCTTATACAATGTCATGGTCGACATGGGATTAAAGGCCAGGATCACCACCATCAGTATTCTTGTGGTTTTGGGTGTAGGCCTGTTTGGGGTGGGCTTATATTCAGTGACGCAATTTATTCTTAAATAAGCTTAGGAGGCGAATCCTAATGTCCGCCAAGGAAATTAACGCCAGGGTGTTTCGATTTGACCCAAGCGGCGATACCGAACCCAGGTTTGACTCATTTAAAGTGCCGGTAATTAAAAATATGGCCGTTCTTGATGTGGTCATGCATATACAGAACTATATCGACAAAACCCTGGCTTTCAGGTGCTCCTGCCGGATTGGCATGTGCGGCTCGTGCGCCATGTATATCAATGGCAGGCCCAGGCTGGCTTGCAGGACGCAGGTGAGCGCGCTGGGCGGCTCGGAAATAACCATTATGCCTTTGCCCAACCTGCCCATAATCAGAGACCTGGCCACGGATATGGAGCCTTTTTTCCAAAAATGGAAAAAGATCAAGCCATATTACGTGGGCGGTGGTGAGCTTGAAGACCCGGCTGTAATCAGGCCGGACTCCGGAGAAAGGGAATGCATAGATCAAATGCTTGACTGCATTACCTGCGGCTGCTGTTACGGGGCGTGTTCCATGGTGGCAACAAACGAGGATTACCTCGGGCCGGCCGCTTTAAACCGCGCTTATACACTTATCGCCGACAAGCGCGACGCCATAAGGGTGGAACGTTTAAAGACCGTGGGCCGCTCTTACGGTGTGTGGAGATGCCACGCTCAGTTCAATTGTGCCGAAGTTTGCCCTAAGAAACTCGTTCCTACCAAGTCCATACAGCAGCTGAAAAAGCGAAGTTTTCTGCAGAAATTGGGCGTATTCAAATAATGCCTGACGGCAGCGATACAAAATAATAAGGAGCGTGTTTTTCGGTGAACGAAATCAAAACCGATGTGTTAATTCTTGGCAGTGGCGGAGCGGGTTTATTCGCCGCCCTGCACGTTTACGATAACAATCCCGCTCTGAATGTGGTGCTGGCCACAAAAGGCTTAATTGGCAAATGCGGCTGTAGCCGCATGGTTCAGGGGGGCCTGAACGTGGTTTTGAATGAGGCCGATTCGGTGGAAAAGCATTTCATGGACACAATCAAAGGGGGCGGGTTTGTCAACGACCAGGAACTGGCCTGGACCCTGGTGAACGACGCTCCTCAGACCGTGCGCGAGCTGGATGTCCAGGTGGGATGTTTTTTTGACCGGGCCGAAGACGGCACCATCCACCAAAAAGCCTTTGCCGGGCAATCTTTTGACCGCACGGTGCACATCGCCGACCTGAGCGGCATCCAAATCATAGCCAGGTTAACCGACCAGGTTTTCCGCAGGGAGGAAAAAATTAAAGTTCTTGAAGAGACCCGCGGTCTCGACCTGCTCACCACCGAGGACGGAGAGCGCGTGGTGGGCGCCGTCATGGCTGATCTGCGCACCGGCGAAATATTTGTGGTTAACGCTAAAGTGGTGCTGGTGGCCACCGGAGGCGCCGCTTCCATGTACAAGATTTCAGCTCCGTCTTTCGATAAAACCGGTGACGGGATGGCCATGTGTTTCAGGGCCGGCGCCGAATTTGTGGACATGGAAATGGTGCAATTTCACCCCACCGGCCTGCTGGCCGGGCAATCCAGGCTGAGCGGCAGCGTTTTGGAAGAAGGCCTGCGGGGAGCGGGCGGGCACATGGTTAACGGCCTTGGCGAACGATACATGGAGCGTTATGATCCGGAAAGAATGGAGCGCTCAACCCGGGACCGGGTGGCCAGGGCGGGTTACATGGAGATAATGGCGGGCCGGGGCACGGAAAATAGCGGCGTCATGCTTGACATGCGCCACTTGGGCGCCGCATTTGTCGAAAAAAAGTTCCCCGGCATGTGTGAACGGGTGATGGATATTGGTAAAGACCTGGCCCGGGAAACAGTTGAGGTCAGCCCCACCGCTCACTTCCAAATGGGCGGCGCCAGGATAGATATAAATTGCCGGTCCAGTTTGCAGGGGCTTCTGGTGGCCGGCGAGGATGCGGGCGGGGTGCACGGGTCCAACCGGCTGGGCGGTAACGGCATCTGTGAGTCCACAGTGTTTGGGCGCAGGGCTGGCGACACGGCGGCGGCCCTGGCCGAACAGGATTATCTAAGACCTTACCGACAGGAACAGGTGGAAGAGATTAAAAAACGCTGGCTGGCCTGTTTTAAACGCACAAGCGGGGTGGATATATACCCCGTGCGGGACGAAATAAAAAAACTGATGTGGGAAAAAGTGGGCGTGGTCCGCGCGGGCGCCAAGTTGACCGAAGCCGTGGCCAGGCTGGAGGAACTGCTGGAAATGGCGGGCGGCGCCTTTGTCGCCAACAGGGACTTAAAAAGATATAACCTGGAGTGGCAAGAAATTATCAATGTTACCAACTGGATTACAGTGGGACGGCTGGTTGCGGACGCCGCGTTGCTAAGAACCGAAAGCCGCGGCTCCCACTACCGGGAGGATTACCAAGAGACAGACAACCAAAAATGGCTGGTTAACATCTGCCAGAAAAAAGACGGCGGGCAAATAAAAAACTATGCCCGGGAGGTCAACGCCTCACGTTTTACGGCGGAAGAAATCAGGACTTCAAATATTAAATACTAAGGGCTGAAATTATATATTTTGGAGGATGGGGTTGGTTTTATGAGCTATGGCTTTCAAACCGTAGGGACTGAAAAAACCAACTGCTCGGAAACAATAGTTATACAAGTTACGGAATTAATGGCGGCGGGAAAACTGAAAGCCGGCGACAAACTGCCGTCTGAGCGGGAACTGGCGGGCATATTTAATGTCAGCAGAACTTTGGCGCGGAAAGCGATAAAGAAGCTGGCCGGGCTGGGCCTGGCCGAGATTAAAAAAAACCATGGCGTATTTGTCAGGGAAGTGGCGCCGGAAGCCGTTAACGGCAATGTTGCGGGCGCTTTAAACATGGGCGGGGCGGAGACGAGCCAATTGTTCGAAATAAGAAAGGTGCTGGAAACTCAGGCCGCGGCTTGGGCCGCGGCCAGGGCCACCGGAGAAGAAATTGAGGCGCTGGCGCAATTGGTCGGGGAGGCCAAAGCCAAGCCGAAGTTGGACCTGGCCCTGGTCCGGGACTGTGACGAGCGGTTTCACGACACCATAGTCAAGGCGTCTCATAACATTGCCCTTTACCAGATGATGTCGGGTTTGTCCGTCTTTATGCACAAAATGCGCACTAAAACCGTCATTATTCCGGGTCGGGCCGCCCAATCCGTCGAAGACCACCAGGCCATAGCTCGGGCAATAGGCGGGCGTAACGCCGCCAGGGCGAGCGAGGCGATGTATGAACATATTAAAAGCGTGCAGGACGCCATGGAAAAATAAGCTGTCCCGGCGTCTCCCGGTAAACAAGCTAGGTGTCTCCTGAAAAAGTCTTGGTTAGGGGTTTGATAACACCAAGTCCCTCTATAAAAGTTTGTTTTTCAAGGGTAACAGGCTAGGCCGGATTCAAGGTAAAAAAATGTAAAAAGCGGGCGTAATAGGGAACCCAATGGCGCGCTTTTAAAAAGGCGGGATAAACAATGCATTTTATGGGATATATCAGGCCCGACGGAACTGTGGGCACAAGGAACCATGTACTGGTTATTTCCTGCGGCAGCGAGACCGACCACGTAGCCTTTAATGTGGCCAACGCGGTGGAAAAAACAAAAGCCGTGTATTGCGGCAGTTTCGGCCAACATCCCGCCGCCGGCTTGATTGCCGGGCTGGTGGGGAATCCCAATGCCGCCGGGGCCATTATTTTGCAATCCCTTGCCCCGGCCGAGGACGAAAGGGTGGCCGGTTTGCCCGGTGTATTGGGCAAGCCCTTGGAAATAATCGATGTTAACAATTGCGGCGGCACCCTGGAGGCCATGTTCAAGGCAACGCGCCGGGCCGCCGAAATGGTCAGGCAGATAAGCGCCTATAAGCGCCAGGCGGTTAGCGTATCCAGGTTGATAACCGGCTTGTTGTATGTGGACGACAAGCCGGCGCAAGGTCCCATGGGCCATTGCATAAATCGCCTGGTTAACAGCCACGGCAGGTTTATGGCTTTTACGCCCACCCGGGATAAAAATAAGACGGTGTTTGGCTGTTCCGTGGCCGGCGCAATTGCTCGGGGGCAAAAAATTCCCCAAAAGCAAGGTGTGTATGCAATAGACAGCCCGAGCGCAAACCAGGCCATTGGCGACATGATTTGTGCCGGCGCGCAAGTGGTTGTCTCCAATACCGGCTCTGTCCACCAGAACCTGATGGTGCCGGTAATCAACCTGGTTACCGACCATGGCGCGTTTGAATTGTTGCCCGACAATGTGGAATTGGAGTTGAACATGTCCGGCCGCTA
>JAKSCU010000568.1 GCA_022360435.1 Bacillota bacterium | reverse complement strand
TTTGATACTCTTATCCTTGAATCCGGCCATTACTCTGGCCGGAAGTATACTTTCCTAAGAGTATAAAAAAAGCGCACTTATTCAGTTCCTTGGCGTGCGCTTTTTAATACTCTTATCCTTGAATCCGGCCATTAATATGGCCGGGTATACTTTCCTAAGAGTACAAAAAAAGCCCCTCCCCGGGGCTAAAATAAAGAGTTAAGCCGAGAACCGTCCCGCGGCTCGGCTAAATTATAAGTCACGCCGTAGTCAAGGCCCAAAGTTAAAAGTCGGTGGCCCGCCCCAAAAGACTTGCGACTTTAGACTTTAGACTGTTTTAATTAAGCTCCCGCCTTTCGCCGGTGACCAAATAAATAACGGCCTCCCCTATATTGGTGGCGTGGTCGGCAATGCGCTCAATATACCTGTTCACGTGCAGCAGGTAAGCCGCCTGGTAAGCGTTGTCGGAGTTCTCCTTCACGCATCCAATCAATTCACGAAAAATACGGTTGAAGATAAAGTCCACCTGGTCGTCCATGGCGCACATTTCCCGGGCCTTTTCCACGTTCCGTGTCACGTACGCGTCCAAGCCTTCTTTAACCATTTGCTGCGCAATCTCCGCCATTTCGGGAATGTATTCCACCGGCGTGGCGGTAAGGGGGCTGCCGGAAATACACATGGTGGCCCGGGCGATGTCCACACAGTGGTCTCCCATCCGCTCCAAGCTCAACAATATTTTGATTCCGGTCACCGCCATTCGCAAATCCCCGGCTATGGGCTGCTGTGTGGCCATAATTCGGACACATTTTTCTTCAATCTCCAGACACATTTCGTCAATTAACTCGTCACGCATGATAATCTGGCCGGCCGCCGTAACATCAAGTTTAACCAGCGCCTGCACCGAATCGAACAACGCTTGCTCCACCAGACTGCCCAGACGCAGAATATCTTGCTGAATCTCCTTTAACTGCTGGTCAAAATTATACCTGGGCGACATTTTCATCCCTCCCGTAAAGCCGTCGTGACGCCCCGGCGGTTTGCCGCCGGCCACATAGCCGGACAGGCCTGGCAGTTGTGTGCCAACCACGGGATTCATTCATTATACCAGATTATTGTTTAAATCTGTATTTGTTACGGGTTAAATTTACAGTGGAATCAAATTTTTTTACTTTTAAAAATTGTACCCAAAGGCTGTCCGTAAACTTATAGTGTCTGTGGCGTCATTTTACCGGCATCAACTTTTAAGGAAAGAAATCTCCCAAATCGGGGACCTGCGGGGCCTGGTGCATTTCCAGAGGCAGAAAAACCGAAAACACCGTGCCCTTGCCCACCACGCTTTTTACTTCCACCCTGCCCCCGTGCCCCTTGACGATGTGCTTGACAATGGCCAGCCCCAGCCCGGTGCCGCCCGTGTCCCTGGTGCGGGCCTTTTCCACCCGGTAAAACCTTTCAAATATTCGGGGCAGGTTTTCCGCCGGTATACCCGCTCCGGTATCGGCCACTTCAATTTTAATTTCATCTCCTGTCACCGAGGCGCTTAGTGTGACGGTGCCCCCTTCCGGGGTGTACTTGATAGCGTTGTCCACCAAGTTGATGAACACCTGGGCCAGCAGATCGGGATCCCCGAACAAATAAGGCAGACGGGGCGGCAGGTTGGCCTTGATGGCGATTTGCTTCTCCTCGGCCTTGGTGCCGCAGATGGTCAGCACCCGGTCCACCAGAGTGCCGATTTCTTCCCGCTGCCAGCGGTGCACCACCCGGCGTTCTTCAATACGGGACAAATCCAGCAGGTCGTCCAAAAGATTTGACAGCCGGGCGGTTTCAGCGGCGATAATCTCAAGAAAATGGCGGGTCATTTGCGGGTCCTCGGTGCCGCTGTCCATAAGGGTTTCCACAAAACCGCGGATCGAGGTCAGCGGCGTGCGCAGTTCGTGGGAAGCATTGGCCATAAACTCGCTGCGCATCTGCTCCATGCGCTTGCGCTCGGTAATGTCCCTCAACAGCACCACCACCCCGCCCTGACCGCTGCCGGCCAGCGGGGTGACCCGCAGCATGAATATGCGAGGCTCCGGAGATATAATCTTTATTTCCCGAGCCACCGGGTTGTGGCTGCCCTGCACCTTTTGCAGCACCATGTCCAGGTCGAAATTGCGAATCACTTCCACCACGCTTTTTCCCACACATTCGGCCTGGGATATGCCGAATATGGTTTCCACCGCCGGGTTGACCATAATTATGCGGCCTTTACCATCCAGGGCCAACACCACGTCGGCCATGCTGTCCAGCACGGCCTGGGCCCGGTTTTTCTGTTCGGTAATCTCGCTGATGGTTTGTCGCAGGCGGGTCGCCATATCGTTGATGCTGCGGGCCAGATCGCCGATTTCATCCATGGAAGTGGCACTAATTTTCCGCTCCAGGTTGCCCCGGGCAATGTCCCGGGAAGTCTCGGTTATTTCCCGCAGCGGTCCGATGAACCGGTGGTAAAGCACCCAGGCAAAAGCGACGGCCAGAAGAAATGACACCCCCAGGGCGCCCATGATATAAATATTGTCTACCGCGTGAAGCTTTAAAATGGAGAAAAAAAGCAGCAGCATAAAAAAATAACTGGCTAGGAGACGCCAGCCGATAACCTTGAAAAAACCCCATACTTTCAATTTGACACCTCCCTGAACCGGTATCCCACGCCGCGCACCGTCTCAATATACTGGGGCATGCCCTGATACTTTTCCAGTTTTTGTCTCAGGTGGCGAATATGTACGTCAACGGTCCGGGAATCTCCCGCAAAATCATAGCCCCAAATTTTTTCCAGCAACTGTTCGCGGGAAAAGACCTTGCCGGGTTCCTGGGCCATAAAACGCAGCAATTCAAACTCCTTGGGGGTCAGTTCCTGCCGCTCGCCGTCCACCAACACCTCGAACCGTTCCTGGTCGATTACCAGCCGGCCCAGGATCATCCTTTTGGCCCCGCCGGCGGATGCCTTTTCATCAATGCCGGTGTTAAAACGGCGCAGCCTGGCCTTGATGCGGGCCAGCAGTTCCCGCGGACTGAAGGGTTTGGTCACGTAATCGTCGGCCCCGATCTCCAACCCCAGGATGCGGTCCAATTCCTCCCCCCTGGCGCTGAGCATGATCACGGGAATACCCCTGGTTTCCTGGTTTTGCCGCAATTGGCGGCAAACCTCCAGACCGTCCAGCGACGGAATCATAATGTCCAGCACAACCAGGTCGGGTTTCTCGGACTGCGCGGCTTTAATGGCATCCAAGCCGTCATATGCCGCCACCACCGTAAAACCTTCCCTTTCCAGGTTGAATTTAACCAGCTCCACGATATTCTTCTCGTCATCCACCACCAGAATTTTATACATGGCTCATCCCCCAGTCAACATGATAAACGAGGCCATTCGCCCCGTGCGCCCCTTTTGTGCCCGGTGCGAAAAAAACAGGTCCCCCCGGCAGGCGGTGCAGTAACCCGACATGGTTATGTTTTCCTCCCTGACCCCGGCTTCCAGCAGCACCCGGCGGTTCAATCCGGGCAGGTCAAGCCTCCAGTGCCCGGGTTTGACATACGCAGCCAGGCCCGAGACCCCGGGCAGGCACTTTTCCACCCGGCTCATAACCGGTCCGTCCACCTCGTAACAACAGGGTCCGACGGAAGGACCGATGGCCACCAAAACATCACCGGGACGGCATCCGTGCTTGTCGGCCATGTGGCGCACAGTTCGTTCACCGATGCGAAGCACCGAACCCTTCCACCCGGCGTGGGCCAGGGCGGCCACCCGGCGCACCGGATCCAGACAGAACAGGGGCACGCAGTCGGCATAATAACTGGATAAAACCAGTCCGGGAACGGCGGTGACCATGGCGTCCACATCCGGCAGGGCGTCGGTTTCGGACCGGGCGCCGCGCCCGGCGTGTGAATCGTCCACGGTAACCACCCGGTTGCCGTGCACCTGGTTGCCGGCCACCAGCCGGTCAAACCCGGCGCCAATTAAAGCACAGGCCCGTTTTCGGTTGGCCGCCACGCTGCCCGGGTCGTCTCCCACCTTAAAGTCCAGGTTTAGCGCATCGAATGGCGCGGCACTTACCCCCCCGTGCCTGGTGGTAAAAAAGTGCGCCGCGGCGCCGCTTTCCGCCAGGGGGGGCGCGGTCAGGCAAACCAATTCGCCGTGCCTGTTGATTTCAAACCCGTGGGACATAAACTTATCCCTTTCATTAAACTATCTTTAATCTTCCACCAAATTTACACAAATCGATCTTGTAAAAATTGGCGAAACAATTTGCCGGGGAATTCACCCTTTAGCCCGCCCGGTCTTTATTCTCCAAAACTTGATCCAAATCGCGAATACGCTTCATTACCCGCTCCACTTCGGAACGACCCGGCGAGGAATCCATAAAGCTTGCTATTTTGGCGGTAATCGCCCGATAAGCTTGCCGCAAATCGACGGGGGTAAATGCCGAATCCGGAGTCAGTTCCACGGTTTCCTGCCAGGCCG
Source organism: Bacillota bacterium (assembly GCA_022360435.1). Lineage (GTDB taxonomy): Bacteria > Bacillota > Desulfotomaculia > Desulfotomaculales > Desulfallaceae > BRH-c8a. The sequence goes on along the minus strand of JAKSCU010000568.1, from coordinate 14,889 downwards.
GGGCATAAGTGTCCAGGCCCAGTTTTTCCGGCATTAATTTGCTCATGGTATCCAGCGCCTCCGGGGCGCCATGCACCAGGAACACCCGCCGGGGCTTGCCCTTTATCTTGCCCACCCAATCCAGCAAACCCTGCTGGTCGGCGTGGGAGGAATAAGCGTCGATGTTTCTGATATCCGCCCGCACCGCTATTTCTTCACCATGGATGCGGATGCCGGTGGCGCCGTTCAGCAAATGATAACCCTTGGTGCCCGGCGCCTGATAACCCACAAACAGCACCGTGCTTTCCGGGCGCCACAGGTTATGCTTCAGGTGGTGCTTAATACGGCCGGCGTCGCACATGCCGCTGGCCGACAGAATTATGGCCCCGCCCGGGATTTCGTTGAGCGCCCGGGACTCGTCGGTGGTGCGGGAAAACTGCAGCGCCGGCATGGTCAACGGGTTTTCCCCCGATGATATAAGCGCATTGGTTTCCCGGTCAAAACAATCGGGATGTTTATTGAACAGTTCGGTCACCGCCACCGCCATGGGACTGTCTATGTAAACCGGCATGGGCGGAAGCTTGCCGGCAATGGACAGCAAATTCATATCATAGAGCAGGTCCTGGGTGCGCTCCACCGCAAAGGCCGGGATAATCAAGTTGCCGCCCTTGCGATAGGTTTCCTCGATGACCTCCAGCAGCCTGTCCGGTCTGTTCTCTCCCTTGTCTTTGTGCAGCCGGTTGCCGTAAGTGCATTCCGTAATCAGGTAATCCGCCTCTTCAATTATAGCTGGATCGTTCACATAAGGTTTGCCCGGACTGCCCAGGTCGCCGGTAAATACCAGCTTGTTCCGCTTGCCGCCCTCCCGCACCCACATTTCCAGGATGGAGGAACCCAGTATATGACCGGCGTCCACGAGACGCACGCTAATATCCTCGTCCAACTCAATAATTTGGTCGTAGCACACCCGTTCAAAGTTCTTGACGCAACGGTATCCGTCTTCGGCGGTGTAAATGGGCTCCACCATCTTTTTACCCGCCCGCCTGGCTTTCCGGTTGATACGCTCAACCTCGGTCTCCTGGATATGGCCGCTGTCGGGCAGCATTACCTCCAGCAGGTCGACAGTGGCGTTTGTGGCCATGGCCCGTCCTTGAAAACCATGTTTGAAAAACCTGGGCACCTGACCGCTGTGGTCGATGTGGGCGTGGGTCAACAGCAGGTAATCAACCGACTGGGGGTCCACGGGAAAGGGTTGGTAGTTGCGCTCCCTGATCAGCCGGGGCCCCTGGAACATTCCGCAGTCCACCATAATTCTCTTATCGGCAAATTCCACCAAGTGACAAGACCCGGTAACGGTCTGCGCCGCGCCGAGGAAAGTTATTCTCATCCGGTCGCGCCTCCAATATTCATGAAATTTATTAATCCGGTGTAGATACTATTCACTGCATTTATCGTCATTCCCTGCCGGAAGAAGTCAAAAACTAATTCCACCCTTGACATAAAAAGCCGCAGGCCGTAAATTTATAGGAGAAGGGAGTGTATTGGCATGCCAATTTACGAATTTCGTTGTCATAAATGCGGGCACCGTTTTGAAAAGTTATGCCCCATGGGGGAAACCGGGAAAAAAATGCAGTGCCCCGATTGCTCGGCCCCGGCGCCCAATCGGGTCATGTCCGGTTTTTGCGCCACCGGAGCCGACGGTGACAGCGGCGGCGGTAGCGGCTGCGGTCCCTGCAGCGCCTCCAGTTGCGGTAGCTGCGGCCATTAAGGACGGGGTGAACCGGCCAGAGATATGGCGGGTATACTTTTCTAAACCCCCATGCCACGGACGGGCAATCATATATGAAAATAGTCCAGACGCGCTATTTTATCATCAAGCCAACACCAGCAGCAGTTCACAACCGAGATGAAAACAGCGCCGGCTGTTTTCATACAAAAAGTACAGGTAAAAAAAGCGCACTCATTCGGTTCCCTCCGCGTGCGCTTTTTGATACTCCAGTATGAAAAAGCGCGCTCCGAATAGTTTCCCGGGCATGCGCGCTTTTTTTTGCTTTTTTATCCGGCGCAACTTCCGACGGTAAACAAGGAGGCGGTTTCCGGCGGCCCAAAGCTTGCGCTTTGGGGACAATGGAACCGGCCGCGAATCCGCTAACTGACGCAGATCATTTCCACTTCGTCGATAATCACACTGTTGTCGTTGCCGGTGCGGGGCCGGAATATGAACCTGAGTTCGGCCCGGTCGGTGCCCGCCGGCAACACCCCGGTGGTAAACCGGAACTGTTGGTAGGTCCTGTCGGGGATGGCGGTCGGGCTGTAGGCGGGATCAACGCGACCGATATAACGACCGTTCCGGTCGTATACATAAACGGCCGCCTCCAGTATATACCTGGAAAGCCCGTCACGTCTGATTCTTTCCCGGGCCCAGAACGTAATCCGGTAGTTTAGCCGGGGACCGGCCGGCACCGACTGGTACAGCAACGCCTGGCGGTCGCTGTCGGCTCCCAACTCGGCGGCGAAGCTCCCGGAATACGCCAGCCTGCTGCGGCGTACATTGACACCGACCCAGGACCTGGGAGTAGTGGGGTTCGCCCACTCATCCAGCCCCGGGTTGGCCAGCATGTTCGTCCTGGGGCAGCGTTCCTGGGGCGGCGGAACAGGCGGCCCGGGCCGGGAAACAACCTCGATCCGGTTCTGCACAAACTGGTTGCGCAACTGCCGGGCTACATTTTCAGCCCGGATGGTAAAAGTGTCCCGCGCCACAAAATTGCCCCGCTTGTTGCGCAAATCCCAGGTGGCGGTATAAGTGCGGCAATCCCCCGGCAAAAGTGTCTCGGCGCCCGTGGCCTGGGTGAAAAACTGGTCGTCGGACCAGCGCCATACTTCCCTCCCGTTGCGCAGGGCCGCCACGTCGAAACGCTGTCCGGTGGAATAATTGAGGGTAATGGTGCGGGACGACACATTGCATTTAACAAATGTAATAACCACCTGCTCACCGCGCCGGTACTGCCTGGCATCGGTCATCAAAACATAGCGCATACCATCTATTACCCTGGTGGCATAAGTGCCACCGGTTTGACGCCGGTAGCTTGGTAGGCCGGTCACGCCGCCGGGTCTCGCGACGGGCACCAGCAACTGCTGGCCTATACTGATATTGTCCGGGTCGTCAATATTGTTCAGCCGGATCAATTCCTCCACCGTGGTGCCCAAGTCCCGGGCAATATCATATAGATAATCACCGGGTTGTACCGTATATGTTTCCAATCTCTTTCCCTCCTTCCGGCAAATGGACTCTGTACCAAACTATGTGCCGGAAGGAAAAAAGGTGCTCAGGCGTCCCGGGAAAGGTGAATAATCCTCTGGTTGGCGGAACCCCGGAAAGGCAGCGAAATATCGCGCTCCCCCTCGACGTAAGGTCCGTCCACCAGCACGTCGACGTATTCAAGCGCCGGCAGATCCTTGACCTCTTCATAAACATACCCCGTGTATACCCAGATGTTCAGCTGCGGAAGCTCCTCACGCACCCGCCGCAGTACGGCGTTCAGGGCCTCGGCCTGCATCAGGGGGTCGCCGCCGGAAAAGGTTATGCCCGCCGTAAGGGGCGTGATGTTCTTCCCGATCATGTCCAACACCTCTTCCGGAGTCATCTCCCGGCCGCCCCGGGCCGGTATCAGGTCGGGGTTGTGACAACCCGGGCAGTGCCTGGGGCACCCCTGGGTAAAGACGGCCAGCCTAAATCCCGGGCCGTCCACCACGCTTTCTTTCGCTATGCCGGAAACCCTCAGTTTAATCAACTGTGTCAACCTCCCGGTAAACCACATGCTCCAAAAGAAGGACAGCTAAAACCCCGGCCACAAAACCGTTGCCCAACACGGGGGCCAGCGTGGCCGGGAATGTTTCCACCACCGGCGCGGGCAAAAAGGAAACGATGATACCCAGCATCAAGGGCAATCCCATGATTAGGCCGCTTTCCAGCTTGAAAATGCCGGGAGTGCCAAAGGCCGCCATAAGGCCCGCGGCCACCTGGGAGCACATGATATAAAGCATCACGGCACCGATAACCAGGGATGGAATGGAGCCAAACATGGCAATCACCGCCGGCAAAAAAGAGATTACCGTCAATCCCGCGGCGGCGGGCAGCAGGGTAAACCGGGACGCGCAGCCCGTGGAGGCAATGATGCCGGGACTGAGGGAATAATTGACCGGCCCGATTACGCCAAATAGGCCGGACAAAGCGTTGGCCAGCCCCGAAAGCGAAATGCCTCTGGCAATTCTTTTCGGCATCTCCGGCGGTTTGAGCAGTTCGCCCACCGATTGCATGGAGCCCAGATCGTTTATGGAAAGGGCCAGGAAACAAACCAAAAAAGAAAAGAGCGTGCCGGGCTGAAACATCAGCTCAAAATTTATGTCCGTCAAAAAAGACGCCGCAAAACCGCCGCCCCCCGGCAGGACCGGCCCGTCACCCCCGGGGACCGCCAACAGGTAAACAAAGCTTCCGGCGGCCATGAACCAGATGATTATCGTTGATTTCCATATGCCGGCGGACAACTTGCCGGCAACAAGCATGAGCAGCACAAGCGTCACGGCAAAACCCATATTGAACAGCGGCGGTGTCGCCGCTTGGGCCGGAAAGATAAGCCGTATGATGGTGGGCGCCAGAGTGAAAGCAATCAGCAGCAGTATTACCGCCACCACCCGGGGAGTGAACAGTTTCGCCAGGCGGCCGAAAAGCCCGCCGGCGCTCAGCCCGAATAAAACGAGACCTCCGACCAGGATGGACGTGTAAACGCCGGCGGCGTCAGTCCCGCCGGCGGCCACCACGCCCACCAGCAGCACCGCCGCCGGGCCGGTCACCAGAGGCAGGCGGTGTCCCCACAGCAACTGGCAGAGCATGGCCAGACCCGAAATAAAAAACAACTTTTGCAAATACACCGATTGACCGGCGGTGTCCGTAAAATGCAAACCGGCCACCACTTTGCCGATGATGATGATACTGGGCACGGATATAGCCAGCCACTGCAAGCCGTACAACAACAGTTCCCCGGCGGGGGGCCTGTGGTCCAGGCCGTATTTTAAATCCAGTTTGCTCATAGCGGTGACCTTCCTTATAAGAAAGCCTTGTGCCGTAATAATTTCACTACCAACTTATTACGATACCCCCGGGCATGTCAATACCGCATCACTTCGACCCGGGGGCGGGACAAGCACATCCCGGCATTAATGTTCCGGACGGGGTTTTAATGATATTTTAATATTTTGGTAATCTATATGTAATTTATGTTGTTTAAACTGCTAATAATATATTAACCCAAAAACTTTAAACAAGAGGTGAACGTGATGGACAAATACGTATGTACCATCTGCGGCTACGTTTACGACCCCGCCGAGGGCGAGGAAGGCATTCCGCCCGGCACCCCCTTTGAGGACCTGCCCGACGACTGGGTATGCCCGTTATGCGGCGCCGGCAAAGACCAGTTTGAAAAGGAATAATCCGGAGGTGTAAAAGGATGGCCTGGAGCATTACCAATTTTAGCGGCGAGGAAATTGTCACGCTGGCCGTGGAAATCGAAAAACAGGGCCGCAAGTTTTACGAAATTGCGGCTGCCAAGGTAACCGACCCCGAGGTAAAAAGCATCTTTGAGTTCCTGGCCGGCGAAGAAAGCCGGCATATCAACGATTTCGAATCGCTGGGAGCAAAACTTTCCCGTGGCTTCACCCCTAACGAAAGCTACATCGGGGAATATGGAGATTATATTAAAGCACTGATTAACAATCATATATTCAACCACGACAACATCGAAAAGCTGCTGCCGAACATCAGCGTGGCCAGGGAAGCCCTGGCCGTGGCGTTCCGGTTTGAAAAAGACTCGATAATGATATTCCAGGAGTTGTACAATGTGGTGGACGATTCGGGTAAAGAAATAATCGCCAAACTAATTGAGCAAGAAAAACAACACATCAGAAAACTGGCCACAGACGTGATTCCCTACAATTAAAAAACGCGCTCATTCGGTTCCCTGCGCGCTTTTTGATACTTTTTTCCATTGCCCTGGCCATATATATGGCCAGGTATTCTTTTTTAAAGTATAAAAGATTCCCCCGGTCCTTTACCGAGGTTTTAATCAGGCTCAGATAAAGGTTCAACTGTCGCGATTTATTGGTGACGGTTGAACCTTTTGTTTTGCAAAGCACCAACCACATCAGGGGCAGTTGGGCGGCATGCCGGGTACGGCACCGCTGCCGGGAGCCAATCGTTTCCGACAACGTTGTTCGGCCAGCAGGATTTCCAATTTGCGTTGCATAGACTTTGATTCAGGAGAGGAGTGGCGAGGGTCGGCCAGGTTTTTCGTCTCCAGTGGGTCGGCGGTCAAATTGTACATTTCATGCTCGTCACCAACGGGGTTACTTTTTTCAACAGTTCTGCAAATCGAGCTTTTAATTCCCGCCCACACCCTGGTTTTTTGGCCCAATTGCAGCTCGACATCGTCTTGATTGCCGGGATCGGTCCAAAATTGAGGGTTGTCGAAGTAACGGGAGTATTTCCACAGTTCCTCGCCATGATCAGTTTGCAAAACAGCGATTACCGTTTCCACATGATTGGGTTGGATAACCGAGTTGTAGTCCCAACCGATAAAGTTTTGCTGGTCCAGGCCACTGGTGATGTCGTCATCAGTCATGAAATAGACGGGTTCCCCGATACCTTCGGGTTCGCCTTCACCCAGTATCAATGCTGAGAGATCTCTACCCACCGGAGGGTGTACTTCGGTATGGTCCAGGCGCAAGATGTCTTGAACGGCTCCGGGGTCAATCCCGGCCAGGCCCAACATGGTTGGAAGAATGTCAACATGACTAGTCAACATTTCCACCGGCTCATAGTGTTTAAAAAGCAGCGGGTTATGCAAAATTAAAGGCACGTGGATTGCCTCTTCGTAAGCACAGTACCATTTTTGGGACAGGCCGCCGTGGGCGCCCAGCAGCTCTCCATGGTCGGATGTGAATATTATTATGGTGTCATTATAAAAGCAGGAATTCCGGAGACGTTCAAAAACCTCCATCATTTGCCGGTCCACATTCTTTTGTAGTTGGTAGTAAAGCTGGCGGAAAAAGGTGGTTTCAACCAGCGGTTGAAAGGCCTCCCCGTACGTTCTGCGATAACTTAGCTGGCAGCGCGGCTTGGCGCTTAGATTTTCACGAAAAGTGGGCGGCGGCAAAATGGGAGGAACAGTGTCGTCAACGGCAAAATTAAACAAGGGGATTCTTTGGCTCAAGGAGCCATATAAGGCAATATCATGGGGGTTGACGAAAGACGCCACTATGAGCCAAGGTGCCGTATCCGCGTTGGGCGCCGCCGATTGTTCATTTTCCAGCGCATTGATAAGGTCCACAACCTCCGCAGCGTAGACAACATCTCGTCCGCTCAATCCGATGCGAGCCGACGATCCTGAATTGCGTGGGTTGGGACCATGGGGTTCCGGGCCTACCCACCCAGAGAAGCCGTATTTATCCAGGCGATTAAAATGGAGATAGTACCGCACATTCTCCTGATCCGGCACGCCGGTGGTTGCGTTGTAACTCGGCAGGGCGTTGCGGGTACCGGGAATCAAGATGTCGGCGTCGGAAATGTGCCATTTGCCTTTGTAAAAGGTTCGATACCCGGCGGTACAGAAGTAACTACCCATGGTGGGCACAGTGTTGGGGTCCAGCCAGAACATGTCCGGGTCGAAAGCGCTTTTAGCCGCCCCGTTGGTTTGGCTGACGCCGTGAAGCGATGGATACTGGCCGGTAAAAAGAGTGGTCCGGCTGGGGGCGCAGGCAGTGCTGCCCGCGTAATGACGGTTGAACTCCATACCGTTGTTGCGCAACAATTCCTGGGTTAACAGATACCTCTTGCGCCATTCCACCACCTCGGGACTTTCATAGACAGGCGGATATCGTTCTTCATCGACCATGATGATCAGGAAATTGGGTCTATTTCGATGGACACGTGGAATTCCCTTTGATTTTGGGCTTTTATCCCACCGTATTTCACCCCTGTCCCCGGATGATTTGTCTATGCCCGGTACTGTTGCCGATTGGGCCAATAAACCCTCTAAGTTTGCCATGATATCACTCCATGCATCTTTGTCCGTCCATAAGTTAACTCCCATGGGTTTTGTATTAACTTATGATCACCGGCAGACATAATTGCCATGGAGATGCAGTAATTTTATCGTCAGCATTCTCTTCGCCAAGCTCTTTTGATAGATCATTTGTATTGGTAAGTTTTTTACGCTTTCCTTATTGTAATGCCTTACAATGTTTATCTGTAGTTATGTTAGCGATAGTATCAGTAGTCTTGGCCTGTAATATTTTTTGACTCTAAATTATTAGCTATTTATGCAGTTTTTCCTACCCTTTGTGCTAGATGGGAGTATTGCCTTACGACTCTTGCAAAAACGGAAGCATTTTGCAAAAGCCGTATCTCGTATCTAATATTTTGTCGTAGTGCATTATCAATATAAATCACCATATTTTTTATTTTAAAATAAAGTACATCCCTGTTCTTTAAACTCTTCTATTATTGCTAGCAGTTCTTCTGTGCTAATATCAAGGTATTCAGCAAAACAGTCCAAACAATAGAATTGCTTTATTTTTCGTCCGAGCATTTTCTTGTTTAGACCGATTTCAGCTTTAGACAACAGCTTTTTTCCGCAGGCAAAGCAGTCTGCTTTATTAGCTTGTTTCACTGCTATTAACGTCATTTACTTTGAATTGCGGTATGTCCTTGCCGCGATACTCCGAGTCAAGTATTCCCAACTGCATTTTGATAGTAGAGCGCATTGCACAGGCGCGTCGTAAACAATAGCGGTTGAAGTCGCGAGCAGATATGTCTTCCGCTTTTCGCACATTCGGGAACAGTAGTTTCAAATAGGCGGTAGCAATTCGCTTGACAGCCTCTGTGTCGCGGGCATCCGCCGCTTCGGGTACATTTACTAATTTGTCGACCACTGCTCGATAAGTGGTATCACTCCGAAGCTCGTGAAGTATGGTACAGAAATATTCTGAGTTCAATGCCCACCCTGATATTTTCAGGTCGTCGTTCATACGTGGAATATGCCAGCCTTTGATAAAACCGTGGAAACGCTCTATCAGGGCTGATTCATGAAACACAGACGGCAGTTCCTCAAACATATTTGTCGTCCCATCGTTATCCATTGTTTCTTTTGAAATATTGCCACAAAGAATAACTCCTGCATCGGCTACACCCTCGTAATTGCCAACGGTGAATACGCCCGATTCAAGATAGCCTTTTAACGCAGCCCGCATCTCATCTACATCCGTAAAAGATATGGTTTGTACTTCATCAAGAGTAATAAAGTCATTCCCCGCCACAAGCCCTTCTGTACGCTTGGAAATATCATACAACATTTTGGCACGGCTCATAACACCGCCGCTCGAAAGCCAGCCAAAACGGCTTACACGTCCGAAAAGATATGATTTCCCTGTACTTTTTGGTGCAAGCTCAATTAGATTCAAACGTTTTTCCGCAAACGGCAAAAGGCGTGTCAGCATTGTCAGCTTTTGTTCTTCGCTTTTGTAACCACTTGCGTTATAATCGACCGCACCAAGGATGACATAAATCCACTCGGCAGTTGTGAATTCACCACGAACATCCTTATAGTAATCAAGGTCAATTGAGTAGGGACAGAAGTTCTTAAAATTGACAAGACGAATCTTCCCAGGTAGCTTAGGAGTAACACTGTCATTAGGCGGACGATAGCCGAGTTCAAGCATACCCCATGCTTCTCGCCCTTTGACGAGCTCCTGCTTACAGGAATCCCAAACCAAATCTTCAATAATGGTTTGCTTTGCTGTCAAACCGAAATCAGGCAATGTAAATGACACCTCACCTGTACGGATATCAATATCCACAGAAATCTTTGCCAGTAACTTCACTCGTTCATTTTCCTTAATGATGCGGTTTTTTATCGCCGTCCAATCTTCTTTTCGAGGAATATACTCACGGACAAACGACACCAATTCATCCTCATTGAACGCACCAGAATCATCCTCAAATCGGTGAAGAAGCCAGTCACGCATAAAAGAAGGAAGACTTAATGCCGAAAAGAAATTGGATGTCTTTAAATTCTTATAGACTACCATCTCGTCAAAACAGTTTCTTAGTTTATCAATCATAATGGTACTCCCCTCCGTTAAAACCAATCAGAGTCATTCGTCATTACGCTTTCACATTGGACTTCGAACTCCACTTGCCCGATTTGATTATCACCCTCAAATACTACTGTGGGGTATTTTCCTGCCCGCTTTATATCGGGGAAGACAATTTTATGCTTATTATTACCGATTGCTTCAGCGGAGTACTGCCTCCCTTGTACCTTAACAGACACGTTTTTTAATAAACTCTTGCTGAACAGTACAATTTCAGCGTTCTTTTTGTAACTTGCAGTAGTTGCGGGTGTAATATTACTTACCTCAATCTTGCTGTCAAACAACTCTACCTCAATAAGTGGGATAACGACCTCTTCAAGAGTTGCCCCACCATGGGCTTCAACGCTTGCCTTACGACCGCCTTTAAAACGGTCGTAATTGGCAAGAACCCAAAAACCATTTTCTCGGGTGGCGTACTCGGACTTAACATCTGCATCACTGATTGGACAGCAACGCCCAGAATGCTTACCTTTTTTTGCCATTTCCCACTTGCATTCTTGCTCATTTATTACAGCAAAGCGACTGGCTCCGTGATCGGAGATAATTATTACCTTTTCAGCCTTTTTTCCTGTAAGCTTTGTTTTTACCCACTCTAAGGCGGTATCAAGAATATGGAGTTCCTCGGCAAGGTGGACGGGAGTCTTTATCGTTTGATAGTTGAAGTCCTGCTCTCCATCGTGCTTTATTTTATCTAGCTTTTTTGTCTGGGTCTTATATCCGTTCCAAGCCTCATAGAAATCGCTGTTCAAACATGTAATGGTCGGGAGGTTAGCACGAACTGTGTGAACCGTTATCTTCAATTCGAGGGAGTTTGCACGGCTTTGAATATAGCCAAGGTATTCAGCACCAAGAGCGTCAATCCAATATAATACCGTATTTGCTTTTCCAAGACTGTCCAGAACCTCACCACGAGTTTTCAAAATATTATATGGACGACTTCCATCAACGGCTAAACTTAGAACTTGTTCGTAAAATTCCGGCGTGATTCTATTGGTCAGTTTCAAACGTTTATAAACTGAAAAGTAATCGGTCAGCAATTTCCCCTTTTTACCATAAAATACAAAATCTTGGAGATATTCATGTAAGGCAGGGTAGATGTCTTTAATAGCGTGGGGAATAGTAGTCATCCCATCAAGGCTCTCGATAATAGCTTGCCGCTCTGCAGGAGTGTTGTCAGTCAAATAATAAATCCGTTCATCGTCTTTGACCTTTGTAACAGCGATGTAGTCAGCAATGTCGCTGTCCTTTACATCTTTAAGTAGTGCTTTTCTTGCAATATATATTTTATGAAAATCCTCATTGCTTACAGAGTAATCCAACAGCGCATGAAAAACCCGTTTTTTGTATGCGTCATAATCGTCAGATGTGTCTACCACATATTTGAGATATCTGTCCTGTGTCGATTCAAGTTTCAGCTTAAGATAGGTTCGCCAATGTAGCAAGTCGAACCCATTAAGGTTTTTGTCGGCAAGGAATTCTGCCCAAAGGTTGTCTGATAGGCAAGCCTGTGACAAGTTAAAAATAGGGATTACTTGCAAAATAGCATTATACGCCGTGCATACCTCTCGAACACCGCAGAGCGTCAAAGCGGTTTTAACGAACAGCGTTCCGCTTGCACCGTTCTCCAAGCGCAAGAGCAGTTCCCTAAAACCGACAATAGCGGAAACGCCAAGGGCAGACGGGAATTTGATGATTTCATAAGACGATCCTGATTTTAAAAAGCATACCCTTCTGCTGTTAAACTTCTCATCGTCCTTGCAAAGATTTTTTACAGCCCCACGAACTCCACGGCAAACAACAACGACTTTTGCCGCAACATTCAAGTCTTTAAGTCTCCCTATAACATTTTCATTGCCACCAAGCGAGGTGCTTTCTCCACATCCAAGCAAAAGCGTGTTCCCGGCAACAGCGGTAAGCTTATCGCAAAGAGCATCAATATCAGGGTAAGCATCTTCATTGGCACAATATTCGCTTGTACGCATTAGAGTCAGCGAGTCAAGACCTGTGATTATAGCAGAATATTCGATGCTGTCATCAACGACGACAAAGAATGGCGTAACAACATCGTTTGCCAAATACTCATGTATGTTTGCGAAAGCAGATTCCGCTGAAACAGTTTTCACAGTCTAGTCACCTCCTTCTAAAATAATTTCAATACCTACGTTCATGTTGTCTTTAATTAATCGCTTAAGATAATCCTTTGCCTTGTGGTCATTCATCTTTTCAATTTTTTCAAGAACCTTGTCGCTACCGCCTTGGTTATACTTTGCCTGAGCAAATTTCTCGACTTCACGCAGTATAGCGGGGTTAGCGTACCAATCATAGTGTTCAGATGATACAACTGCTTCAAGGCGCAAACGCACCTCGTCTATATCAGGTAGTATAGCAGTAAATCTTCCAATGATATCGCGTGTAAATGTCGAATCAATTGCTATCTTATCAGCGAAGTTAGCAAAAAACGCTGCTTTCGTCTGTAAAAACTCAAGTGCGAACTTAACATCATTATCTTCGGGGTTATTCCTGTTAATGGTGTCAAATACCCGCCGAGCATCACTTTGAAGGTTTGCAGGAACAAGAGAAAGAATGGGTGTCCTGTTCTTGGATGACCACTCCTTTGGCGTTTTGGACGCTGTTTTTTCCTCCCATAATTGATGAAGCCTGAATTTTTCCTGTTCACTTCGCATCTTTTCAGCAAGTTCCGCTACATTTTTTTCGCACTCAGAATTATCTGCTGTAAAGGTATTTGTCGGCAACTTAGAATACAGCGTGTTTACCTCGTTGTCGCTGAATCCCGTCAAGTGAAATGAATATATGCTCTTGAACACATCTATCTTGGACGCATAAAATCCTACAAATTCATTTGTGTTGGTCATTAGTTCAGCAAGAAACACACTCCGCTTATCATACGGAAGTTCCCCACTTAAGGCAATTTCATGCAAGGCCTGAAAGAATGTCCTCAGTGTAGGTATTTCCGCAACAAGTGCCGCATACGGAATTCTTATGGACTTAATTTTTTCACGCCATTTCCCAACACAAGCGGAAAGAGAGGATGCCCTAACATTTATACGATTGCTTTCAGCTACGATTTTGTAATCTATAAGCAACTTGCGAATTTCATCCTCACCTGTTTCTTTATCCCAAAGCCATAATGCCTCGCCTGACCCTACTTGGCGTCTCACGTCCATTAGTACATCTACCGCTCCTATTTCGTTAGCCAATGAAAAGACTTCACCGTTTTCAAAGTACTGTAAAAACTCTTTCATTGCTTTCCGAGCGTTCTTTTTTGATAAGAGTGTGGCAAGGTCTTGTGCCGCCGCGGGTGTCTGCAGGTACATCCTGCCAATTGCAGGTACTATTTTCGCTACGCTATCCCCGCTATTATTCGGGTTGGCAAGGGTGCCAAGTTTATCAATGAAATCCTCTAGTCTATAGGTATCTATCTCCTTGAAACACCATATCGGATAACCCAGCTCCTTTAATTTGGAGCGGATGCGAATTGCAATTTGCTCTATAGCTATGTTATCCGGGATGCCGAAAACAATCTTTGTAAAGTCGACGAATGCCATCTGCTCCTTGGTCATAACTTCAATATACTTATCCTTATAACGCGAATTGGGAGTATTCTTATGTTTGATGTACTCTCCAATAATCTCCGCCAATTTCTCAACACTCATCTTGTCACCGGTATCACCATCACTATAACGGTAAGTATCGCAGGCATATTCTTTTAATAAAAAGCCGGTTAAAAAGGCATACAGATTGCACGGCATAAAGCCTTTGTCAATTAACGAGTCGAATATATCGCCAACGGAAATGCGTCTTTCACGTTCAAAAGTGGTATTTATCAAGTCATCTACTTTCAGTTTCAGCTTTGCAAGCGGAAGTGAACGTTCGGTCTCCCAGTAATCTTTTGACTGCCATACACCCTGCATAAGGGGCATGATAAAAGACTGCTGAAACACACCGCCACATGTCTCCGATATGCCGTATTTTGCCCCAGATGGTAATCCTGACACAGCAAACATCTGCTCACTAACTTTTGCATTATCAAAAGAGTATTCATATTTTCTGATAACCGTGTTTGATAATGCCGTGAGAGCAGAGGATGCACTTCTATACGGTTCTCCTGTTTTTGCGTGGACGGAATACACTGTGAATGAGCCGTTGGCAACATCCATCTTCCAATCCTCAAGAATTGCATTTGCCTTGCGGGACATTTCGTCGGCAAGTTTTCCGTCTTTTTTCCTCCAGTACTCCTCATTGGCGGCGCACTCCACCCACTGCCCAAAACGTTCTGATCCAAGTACAGTTGAAGATGCGTCGATAAATACGAGGTCTTTATAGCGGTCATCTTTCATTGCACCCTTAATAAGTTCTCGAATTTTATTCTGCTCCTCATCGCTGCGGGCTAAAGACAAGACAGCAAGGATTTTATAAGTCGTTTGTTCGTTGGTAATCTTGTTAATGGTTGTGGTAAAATTTTCAACTGTCACAGGCGTAACATCATAACGGAAACGCAGCGCCGGTAAAAGGGGTAAAGCATCTGCAAGGTCGCCACTATATACCAACGAAACAGTTTTCGTTTCACCAATGATACGCTTCTTTATGTTATCAATCTGTGCTTGATCCCCTGAAACAGCGGCGGCGGCGTATTGGGTTTTCCCATCACCCATAGGTTTAGTGTATAGCATTCCATCCCTTACT
>JAKSCU010000450.1 GCA_022360435.1 Bacillota bacterium | reverse complement strand
TTCACGCTGATGATGGTGTCCACCACCTGGCCGACCTCGTTATCACGGGCCAAAATAGTGAGCATGCGTTTGGGGATCAGCCGGCCGCCCTGGGCCAAGCTTTCGGTAACAATACCCGCTATTTCTTCGCTGGCGCCCATCTCGCCCAGTAATGAAAGGTCCACGTGAATCTTGCCCCGCCCCATTACTTTCATGGCGTGCAGGCCGCAAATTCCGATGTCGGCCAATGCCTTTTTGGTGTCGTTGACCTTGTTCATGCGGATTATGGCCACAATTTCCCGCATAATGTTCCTCCTTTCCACCGCTACTCCCATTGGGACATTCCTTGGCCCCGAAGTCGGCCTTCGGGCTGAGGTCGTCCCCTTTCCCCGTCTGGTTGACGTTCCGCCGCTGAAAAACGCTTACAGACCCTTAGTGCCGCTGCTGATTGTATAAGCGTCTTCCACCGGGGTGACGAAAATTTTGCCATCGCCGAAGGCGCCCTTCCGACCGGTTTTGGCATACTTGGATACAATGCCGATTACGTCTTCCTTGTCCTTTTCGTCCTCTATCACCAGCATCAACATATCCTTGGGGATCTCGTCGTAAATAACCTCGCCCACTTTCACGCCCCGCTGTTTGCCGCGACCCACCACGTCAATCCTGGTTACCGCAGGAAACCCGGCGCTGTTCAGTTCGGCCAAAATAGTGTTGGTTTTTTCGGGGCGCACAATGGCTCTAATCATCAACATCGGCCATCACTCCTAGCAATTATTATTGGGGACATTCCATATTGGATGTTGGGTCCGACTTCCAAACTCTGATGTGTGAGATGTCTTCACCCTCAGCTAATCCAGAATGCCAAAGGTCATTAACAGTTCTTCCAGCCGGTCCTGGGTCATAGGCTGGGGTATCACGAACATATCGTTGTCGTCGATGTTCCGGGCCAAAGTTCGATACTCTTGGGCCTGGGGCACCGCCGGGTCGTAGTCAATCACCGTTTTTTTGTTGATTTCGGCCCGCTGCACAATATTGTCCCGGGGCACGAAGTGAATCAACCGGGAACCCAGTTCCCCGGCAAAAGCTTTAAGGAGCTCATATTCGTTGTCCACCTTGCGGCTGTTGCAGATAATCCCCCCCAGCCGCACACCGCCGGAATCGGCAAATTTTTTGATTCCCTTGGAGATATTGTTGGCGGCGTACAAGGCCATCATTTCACCCGAAGCAACAATGTAAATTTCCCGGGCTTTGCCTTCCCGGATAGGCATGGCAAACCCGCCGCAAACCACGTCACCCAGCACGTCGTAAAACACGTAATCCAAGTCCGGGGTATACGCGCCCAGGGATTCCAACATGCCGATGGAAGTAATAATGCCCCGGCCGGCGCAGCCCACACCAGGTTCGGGGCCACCCGACTCCACACACCTGGTATTCTCATAGCCTTCGCGCATGATATCCTCCAGGTCGATATCCTCGCCCTCGTCCCGCAAAGTGTCCAACACAGTTTTCTGGCTCAGGCCGTGCAGCAGCAACCTGGTTGAATCGGCCTTGGGGTCACAGCCCACCACCAATACTTTTTTGCCCGCCTCGGCCAGCGCGGCCACAGTATTTTGGGTGGTAGTGGACTTGCCGATGCCGCCTTTCCCGTAAATGGCTATTTGCCTCATGGTTTTGCCCCCCATATTGTTTATTTGGTAATAAAAAAGAGGCCACCACAGTCCCGGTGGACTGCAACGGCCTCAATGCCCGCTTTACTACAACGTACCGTTTATTTTTCGAATACGCCCGAAAAAGCTCTCCAAGGAAAACGGTTATAAGCTTTCGGTTGCGAATTCAATAAATAAAAAACGCCGGCTTCTTCACCGGCATCCTCGCCAAATCAATTTTGTACTACAATGTACCCTTTATTGATTTTTTAGGATTATAACAACATTTTGGGTATAATGCAACACTTTTTTTAAAAAAGCTCTTCCAAATATATAGCCTAATATACTCCCCTAAACCCCCATACCCCGAAGGGCGCAATTAAACCGGTTGTCATACCGGATCCTTACATGCTATACCGTTTCGGTTTATTACCGGGAGAAGTTTCCTTGTGCGCTATCGCGGTTTCCGGCGGCACATTGGAAATATCTTTATCGCAATAAGGACAAATCCACTCTCCCTTGCTGGCCGCGCTATAAGAATCCTTTTTACAATAAGAACAAGTCTTCTTAAACAATTATTCACCCCTTCGCCCTTGGCACCAATATAACGAAAAACATTAAATAACTATGCGTACTAAAAAAAATTATACTGCACTTTTTAATAAAAAAAAGAGCAAAGATTGTCGTATACAGTTGGTTTCAATTGGGCTGGCGGCGGTTAATTTAAGCAGGCTGGGTCGGTGTAAATCCAACTACGGCATAAAAACAATTCGGCAGGAAAAAAAACACACATATGCGAATATAGCACAAGAGCATTTGCCAATTTTTATATGTTACGGAGTGACTGCGGCATGAACCGTATTTATAAGTACAGCGAACTGAACCTCGCCGGATTGCGCAAGCTCAAACCGGGCCGGACCATTTGCCTGATGGCGGTTAGTCCGCTGGAAGTACATGGACCGCACCTGCCCCTTGGCACCGACATTTTGATTGCGGAAAAGCTGCAAATGGAATATTGCCGCGCCATACAGCAGCGCCACCCGAATTTTGACCTGCTTTTACTCCCCACCCTGAGCGCCGGCGGCGACCCGCTCCCGCTGGAAGGCTCCATAGCCGTGGGGGCGAGAACCCTGGAAAAACTGCTCGTTGCCTACGTCCACAGCCTGTCCCGGCTGGGCTTCCGATACCTGATTATTTGCGACAACCATGGCGGCCCCAGCCACCAGATGGCCATGGAAATAGCTGCGCGGAAAGCATGGCGCCGCCACCGTTTCGCGCTGATTAACCCTTTCAACGTCGTGTACCGGAAGATGGTGCAGCATGATCAGTCTTTTCTTCAATTGGTTCAACTAACGCCGGGCAAATGCGGGGACAATGCCGACGCCCATGCGGGTACAAACGAAACCTCCCTGGCTTTGTCCGCCGGGATTTCACCTTGCGCAGAATTCCGAAATCTGCCCCCGGCAAGAATTCCAAAAGCTGCCGGTTTGTCAGCCTTGGTGGGCTTTGCGGCAGCCATACTGGGCCGGCTTGGACTCACCGGCGCAAAAGCCGATCTGGAACACCTGAAAAACATGCTGGCCTGGATTAACAACCCCGACGCGCAAACCTATCTCGGCCAACCCGCCCTGGCCGATCCCGGGATGGGAGACCGTATGATCAAAGGGCACGTGGCAGTCGCCATGGATTTGCTGGAAACGGCGCTGGCGGGGGAAAAGCCCTGCACCCGGCCCATGCTCTGGTGGATGAGGGCTTTCCGCAAGTAGGATAGCACAGCTCCTTAACATCCGTCCCATAACACCAAACCCCTAACCAATACTTTTCCAGGAATCACTAAACTAACTAAAACTATTCAACCCGTTCAATCAACCCCGGATCATCCTCCCGCGGCGAATTTACCCGGCTGGAAACCTGGTAAGCCGACATTTCGCCCTTGTATGGTTTCATAAGGCGCTGTAGCAACTGTGGGTCATCCAGGGACAACCACATGTCATACTCTGGTTCACCGGAAAGAATCACGGGCATCCGGTTATGGATGTCGGCCAGGTCCCGAGCGGCACCGGTGGTAATAATGCTACAGGAATAAATAAATCCTCCCTGTGGCGTCCCCCATTGGTCCCAAATGCCGGCAAAGGCAAAAACTTCCTGGTCGGGTAGGGTAATTAACATGGGCTGTTTGCCCCGGACGGTTTTCTGCCATTCGTAAAATCCGCTGGCGGGGACCAGGCAGCGCCTGCGGCGAAGGGACGACTTAAAAGAGGGTTTCTCCCCGACGGTCTCCGCCCGGGCATTGATTAACTTGCGGCCTATTTTCTCGTCCCCGGCCCAATGGGGAATCAGCCCCCAGCGCATGGGGCGGATGTCTCGGCCACCAGGGCCGGGAATTACCACCGGTATGTCCTGCCCGGGAGCGATATTATACCTGTGCTTGATGTCGAAATACCCGGCCCGCAGCCTAAACACAGCTTTTAACATGGCAAAATCCACGGTCATAATAAATCGCCCGCACACCTGCGCACACCCCCCGGTTTTTTGCATTATTTTAACATTTAAAAAGTCGAACTTTAAACCCCCGGCATAGATTAATAATAAAAAAAACAAGGAAAGGAGATAACTTATGGCGGTAGCCATTATTAACGGCGGCATCATAAAGGTGAACAGTCTCAGCAACAATTCTTTTATGAACCAGGGCAAAAACGTCGCCAACGGCTGGACCTTTATCGCCAAAACCAATTTCTCCATCGGTCTGATCGGCGGCAACCTGAACTGGGTCCCCTCGGGGGTTAATATCATCAGCGACCCGGATTTCAAGGATGCCCCGCAAAACAATTCACTCCTGGGAGGAGACACCGAAGGCGCCAATCTGGAAGTTATTTAAAATACTTTATCATTATAACATCCGGAGCCAATCTACAATCCCAAGCGCGGACTAATAACACAACAACAGGAAAGGAGAAAACCTATGGCGGTAGCCATTATCAACGGCGGCATTATAGAAGTGAACAGCCTGACCAACAACTCCTTTATGAACCAAGGCAAAAACGTCGCCAACGGCTGGACTTTCATCGCCAAAACCAACTTTTCCATCGGTCAAATCAACGGCAATTTGAACTGGGTTCCCTCGAAGTCCAATGTTATCATCGACCCGGATTTCCTGGACACCCCGCAAAACACATCCATCCTGGGAGGAGACACCCAAGGCAACAATCTGCAGTTTATTTAAAGCTAATCGTAAAAATTAACTTTCAATGTTTCAGCCTGGCCGTCGGAAAGCTTGGTGATTTTGATTTCCAGAACACCTTGCCGGTAGGCGGCCCGGGCGTATTTACCATCCACCGGCGCCGGCAGAGAGACGGTGCGGCTGAATTTGCCGTGCTGCCTTTCCTGCCCGTGCACTTTGATATTCGGCAGGTTCCCGGTGTCGGTAACTTTTTCCCCGGCCAGCGTCAACTCGTTCCCTCTGACCTGCACCGTCACGTCGTCGCCCCTTTTCAAACCCGGTATGTCAACGGTCACTATAATCTCGTTAAACGTTTCCACTATATCCACCGGGGGCCAATTGCTCCGGCCCATGTTCTTAAAAGCGCCGCTGGAGTTATCCCAGTCCATGCCGGCCAAATCACGCAGAAATTTTTCGTCAAGTTGGGGAAAGTGCTTGAAAATCTCAAAAGGATTGCGCTTGTCGTCCATAAAACATACCCCCTGCTGGTAAATAATATATGCCGTTGTCAGCCGGTGGAAATACTTTTCAGCTTATTTTTTACATTGCCGCGTGTCGGCCAAGGAATACGCGTTTAAACCGGTTTCTCTCGACGCGCGCCCATTATGGCTTAAATACGTGACGCCTGATGCGAACACTGTTGCGTCGCCCCGGGCATAGTTTGCATTAAAGGCAAAAGGAAAGGATGGTGAAAAGTCCCCGTGTCCAAATTTTCCATGCAAATAAACATACAGGTCATTCGCATCGCCGAAGTGGATACAGGGTCGGCGGTGGCCGTAGGCAACAATTATTTTGTTAACTGGAAAACCTATCATAAGATGAACAGCGGTTTCGGGCGGCTAAACGGGAATGACAATTCCCTGGCCGACGCGTTGTTCCGGGTCGAAGACCCGGACTGGCAGGACATGATTTGCGGCGGGAGGGAGGATGTTTAAAATGAAAACCGAAATATACCTCGGAAAGGTTACCATAAATGCCGTTCAACAAAACGGCGCCGTTTTTTACGGGGAAAACAGCGCGGGCGGCTGGAAAACCCGCAGCAAGTCCAATGCCGCCCTGGGGCGGATCAACGGCGACGGCAACTTTGTTGCCAGCCGCCTTAATCTTGTCACCGACCCCGATATATTCGACATGTGGGCCAAAGCGCCGGACGGCTAACACTACGTTCCGGTTGCCTTTGTGGTTTCTTCAAAAATAATATTACATTTTGGACCGGCCCCCTGCGGGGGGCGCTTTTTCATTCCAGGTCGGGAGGTAAAATGAAATTCCGACGCCCGCAGCTTATCCGGCCTTGGTTTCACCTCTTGTTTAGCCGATTGTTCCGACTGCCCCCGGACCGGCCCTTTTTTTGTTTCAGCGCTCCGGGGCGGGGGCGCCGTCCCTTTTCCGGGCCGGTTTTCCCGGGGCTGAAACCCCCAACCGTAGTTGGCCCCGACATTAAGCACCCCGCTCAACTCCTTTATCCCCACCGAGCCGATGTGGTTGTTCAATTCCACCTTATCCAGCGTCAGCTTTTCCACAAAAAGCCGCTCCACTATTACCGGAGGAGATTCGGGCCCGTCCCGGTCCCGCTCATAAAGCTCTTCCAGCAGACGCACCCGCTCTTGCAACACGGATACCTTTTGGTCAAATTCGCCGGCTACGCTTCCGGAACCAAAAATTTTTCGCCACAACCCGAGGAATTTTCTTACTATACCCATTTTAAAGCCCACATCGCTCTTGTTTTATTTAATGATATGAGTCGCAGCCTGATTATGTCCGCAACCGGCCAGGAAAACATTTTAAAAAACCAAGGGCCGCGAGAGGGCTCATGGCCTTCCCGCGGCCCTTGGGAGCCATGTCCGAACAGGCTATGGCAAATTGACCGCCGGGTTTTAGCTCTTCAACCGGAATTTACCGCAGCTTTGCCGCCAGGGGTCGTCCTTTTCCAGACACCGTTCCAGCCCTTCCAGGCCCACCCGCTTGATGATATCCAGCACCGGCGCCACCACCGGAACCCGCTTTTCCAGGTTGCCGTACGCCTTTACATCCGCCACGCAACCGTACCGGGTCTCTTTGCGCCCCCGGATGGGCACCCAAAAAAGGCAATGCTGGCAGCGATAAACCGCCTTCTCCCGCATTTCCGGCAACATTATGCGGTGTTTCTCCCACAGCACATTTCTTTTATCCACGGTTTATACTCTCCTCCGTCAAGGACACCCCCCGCATGATGGCCCGCTCTCCAAATCTATCCTTTATGGCGTCGCAGGCCCGGGCCAGCTTGGACAGGCGCATCCTTTCCCCAAAGATGTCGCATTGTAAATGCTCCCGCTTCACCAGATTGCCCAGGGTCACCCCCACCAGGCGCACGGCCCGGTTCTCGTCCCAGTGCCGGTACAGTATATCGCAGGCGGTATGGTAAATCTCGTCGGGCAAGTCTGTGTGGTCGGCCATACTCCTGGAACTGGAAAAAAAACGCATTCTGGTATCCCGCAGCACAAGGGCCACGGTGCGGCCCACG
>JAKSCU010000204.1 GCA_022360435.1 Bacillota bacterium | reverse complement strand
TCGATCCGGTCTGGTTCGGTGTACTTTTCGTCATGAACATGCAGATCTATTTCCTGTCACCGCCCTTCGGCCCGGCCGCCTTCTGGCTGAAGAGCGTCGCGCCCGAAGACGTGCAGCTCCAGGAGATATTCCTGGGCGTCCTGCCGTTCATCGGGTTACAGATCATCGGCATGTTCTTGGTCCTGTTCATTCCGGAAATCGCCATGTGGCTGCCCCATATGGTAAGCGGCCATTAGGGAATGCGCACGGCCCGGCGCCGAGGCGCCGGGCCGTCCCGCCGGAAAGATTTGGAGTTCGAAATGGAAAATCAACGCGCCGAACACGAAGAAACCGAAGCCACCAGCGAAGGCGTTACCGAGCCGTCCATGGGCAAGGGGCTTCCCAGTTACCGACCCTGGGACTGGATTGCGGGTTTCGGTTTGGCCGCGGTCATCATTGCCATTATGTTTGGCTTCGCCGAGAGCACGTATCACATGTAGCGATGGTCGCCGAGATGGCTGGATGACGCCAGTAAGAGCGGTTTTTGGCGACACGGGACGGGAAATGGGCACGCCGAAAATCGAGGAGATCGTCAGCGCGCTGGAAGACGACATCGTTTTCGGCAGGCTGAAACCGCGCGAACATTTGACCGAAGACGACCTCATCGGCCGCTTTGGAATCAAGCGGCATATGGTTCGCCAAGCCCTGATCGAGCTTGAACGCAAGGGAATCGTCGTGCGGGAGCCTTATCGCGGCACCCGAGTTCGGGACTTCTCGCTCCGGGAGATCGAGCAGATCTACGACTTTCGCGAAAAGCTCCACAGATGGGCCGCGGAGCTGATGCCGCTTCCGGCCGACCCGGCCCTGGTCCAAAGGCTCAAGGACCTCCACCGGCACCATGGCAAGGCCGTACGGGACGGCAATCTGCGCGAGATCAATCAGATCGATCACGAATTCCATAAGGCTCTGTTCGAGGCCTGCGGCAACCAGTTCCTGACCCAAACCATCAGCCGCATGCTTTGGCTGAGCGCCGCCATGCGCTCCTATCCCCTCGCCGACAGCGAGTTACGCGCGGTCACCCGGAAGGAGCACGCGGAAATCATCGATGCATTGATCGCGGCCGACCGGCAGAAGCTGATCAAGCTGAGCGCCGGGCATTTGAGGCATTCGAAAAAAGCCTATACCGATGCCATACGATTTATGCACGCCGGCACGGAAGGTCGCTGAGACGACTCACGCCGGCCTGTTTCGACGGGCTTCGAAATTGTCAGTTCGGCAGATAGAGATTATCGGGCTTCGGCTCGATCTCTCCGCGCTCGACCTTTTTGACAAGATCCGTGATGATGACATTGGCTGGCGCCGGA
>JAKSCU010000145.1 GCA_022360435.1 Bacillota bacterium | reverse complement strand
TCACTTTCATCTGCAAGCTCCTCATAGGTAACATCCTCGCCGTCTCCCCCGCTGAGCTTACGCTCCTTCGCGGGGCAGTAAATGAGCTTTTCCCCCTCTGAAAGACGCATGTCGCTGTATGCATAATTACGCTGCCCTGTAGCGGCGTTCCTGACGAACTCGCCATTCCCAGAAATTGTTTCATGCACCGGAAAAACCCTGTTATAGTCATAGTATTCGCTCTCTTCAGCAGCAACCGAAGGATTAAGCGCCAGGCAGTCCACTATTTGATACGCCGAACTTCTGCTTCCGGTAATTCCACCCGGATAAATCTTACCATTAACGATTGCTGTGCTGTAGGAACTTTTAACAGATCCTTCTTCGGTAATTCCACCGGCACCCCAGTCAGTGGCAGTAACCTTTCCTTTGGAATAGCAGTTAACAATGTTTCTAGCAGATCCGGCAATACCTCCTGCGCTATCCTCAGCAGTTATTTCGGCATCGACAAAGCATTCACTAATGCTATAATCATTATCTGGTAAAAATTGCCCTGCAATTCCACCGGCCAATTCTTTCGCGCTTACAGTACCGTTGAAGCTGCACCTGGAAATCTCTAAATCATTCTCTGTCCTAAAATACTCATATAAAAAACCAACTATCCCACCCGCCTTTTCACCGTCTGTTTCTACTTGAGAACCGGAAACAGTGCAGGAAGATATCACATTACCTATTCCTTGCACACAACCTATTATTCCGCCTGCTTCTCCAGAGGCTGCACTAATGTTTAAACCACTAATATTGCAGTTACTGATAGAAACAAAGCCCAGACTAAGACCGGCTATTCCTCCAGCCCTACTGCCTCTTGCTGTTATTGAGCAATCACTTGTATTTACGTTTTCAATTACGCCATTCTCAATTGCTCCGGCAACAGCACCAATATGACTGTCTCCGCTAATTGTTGCCCCAGAAATAGTTAAATCCCTGATTGAACCGTTCTCAGCCAACTTGCCAAACAGGCCGGTATTAAAAACCCTAACATCTATATCCTCATCAATAATTATGTTTATATCCAGGCCTTCAATGGTATTATTGCCGCCATCAAATGTTCCTTTGAAAGGAGTATCATGTATTATATCGAAGTTTCCTCTACCGATATGTTTATCTTTATACTTTCCTATTGAAGTCCACAGTTTTCCCGACAGATCAATATCATTCAGCAGTGTAACCGTTTTGCCTTCAAATGTATCGGCTTCCTGACCGTTTAAACCATTGGTCAATACCGCTAACCAGGCCAGCCCTTCCGCCGAGCTCACCGTCACGTCTCCGCTGCCGTCATCCGCAAAGCCCTCCGGCTCCGCAGTCAAATCATCTGTCCAATATACCGCCTCTGCCACCGACATCAAGGCCACATCATCATATGCAGCATCTGATACTGAAATCGGGGATGGATCATCGTATACAGCATCTGCAACAGTCGGATCCGGGTTCGGCGATTGTCCGTCGGCGGCCATTACGGGGAACCCCGCTACGCTAAACAACATAACAAGAGACAGAAGCAGCGACAGTCCCTTGTATATGTTTCGATTTTTTGTCATATTCACAAGTGTTATCCTCCATATTATTTTATTGTGCGAGGACAGAACACATATGTCCTGAACCCTCAAATTTTACTCGGGACCCAAAATTTTGACGCCTTGTCTGCACTCATTTGGCCCAATGCATAATGGAAAACACTGGAGTTTACCCCCGGATATCCCCCTAGTTAGTTGAATTAATCACCTCCTACCTTCCCTGATAATGATATTGATTGTCATTTTCAGTGCCTGTAAAATATATTAACAAAAATAATAAAATTATGTCAATAACTAATTTGTAAAATTTACTTATGTAAAATAATTTTAGAAAGATACTCACTGGCAACAAACATTTTTTAGGAATAACCCAATAGTTAACAAATGCTTAATTTTAAAATCCTGTTAAGCATTTTGATACTCAGCTTCAATAAAAAAAGCGCGCTCATTCCGTTCCCTCTGCGCGCGTTTTTTAATACTTTACTCCTTGATTCCGGCCATAGATATGGTAGGGTATACTTTTCTTAAAATATAAAAAGAAGAAACCTCTCAAAAGTTCAGTAAACTAGTGAGAGGTTTGATTTAAACTATCCCAATATTGTTTATTTGCTTCATATTCATATAACGGCATATAAGCCTTTAACTGTAGCAGATTTTAAACATTATGTTTACATCATACCGCCCATACCGCCCATGCCGCCCATGCCGGGAGGCATGCCACCGCCGCCGCCCTTGTCTTCCTCGGGCTTGTCGGCCACCAGGGTTTCGGTGGTCAGAATCATGGCCGCGATGCTGGCCGCGTTCTGCAGCGCGGAGCGGGCCACTTTGGCCGGGTCCACGATGCCGGCTTCAATCATATTCGCATACTCGCCGCTGAGGGCGTTGAAACCGATACCCGAATCGGAATTGCGTACTTTTTCCACCACCACGGAGCCTTCGGTGCCGGCGTTGTCGGCAATCTGCCGCAGGGGTTCTTCCAGGGAGCGGCGGATGATGTCAACCCCAACCTTTTCGTCCATTGAATTGGTATCAAGCCCGCCCAGGGACTGGATAGCCTGCACGTAGGCCACGCCGCCGCCGGACACGATACCCTCTTCCACCGCCGCGCGGGTGGCGTTCAGGGCATCCTCAATGCGCAGCTTTTTCTCCTTCATTTCGGTCTCGGTGGCCGCGCCCACCTGGATGACGGCAACACCGCCGGCCAGTTTGGCCAGGCGCTCCTGCAGTTTTTCCCGGTCGAAATCCGAGGTGGTGTCCTCAATTTGTTTCTTAATCTGGGACACCCGGGCGGTAATGTCGTCGGTGTTCCCGGCGCCGCTCACGATGATGGTTTCCTCTTTCTTAATCCGCACCTTGGAAGCGCGGCCCAGCATGGTAATGTCGGCCTTGTCAAGCTTGAGGCCCACTTCCTCGGAAATTACGGTGCCTCCGGTAAGGATGGCGATATCCTGCAGCATAGCCTTGCGGCGGTCGCCGAAACCAGGCGCCTTGACGGCCACGCAGGTAAAGGTGCCGCGCAGTTTGTTCAGCACCAAGGTGGCCAGGGCTTCGCCCTCAACGTCCTCGGCGATAATGACCATGGCTTTGCCGGATTGCACAACCTTTTCCAGCACCGGCAGGATATCCGCCACCGCGGAGATCTTCCGGTCGGTAATCAGGATGAAAGGATCTTCCAAGTTGGCTTCCATTTTATCGGTATCTGTAATCATGTACGGGGATATGTAGCCCCGGTCGAAATTCATACCTTCCACCACTTCCAAGGTGGTGCCGATACCCTTGGACTCTTCGACAGTGATGACGCCGTCCTTGCCCACCTTTTCCATGGCGTCCGCAATCAGATTGCCGATAGACTCGTCGTTGGCGGAAATGGAGGCCACCTGGGCAATGGCGGATTTGCTCTCCACGGTCTTGGCGCCGTCCTTGATGGTGCCAACCGCCTTATCCACCGCCTTTTCAATGCCGCGCTTAATCATCATGGGGTTGGCGCCGGCGGCCACGTTTTTCAAGCCTTCGCGCACGATGGCCTGGGCCAGCAGGGTGGCGGTGGTGGTACCGTCACCGGCCACGTCGTTGGTTTTGGTGGCAACTTCTTTGACCAACTGCGCGCCCATGTTCTCAAAGGGATTCTCCAGTTCAATCTCCCTGGCGATGGTTACGCCGTCGTTGGTAATCATCGGCGAACCGAATTTTTTCTCCAACACAACGTTGCGTCCCTTGGGACCAAGCGTAACCTTTACAGCGTTAGCCAGGGCGTTGACGCCCTTTTCCAGCCCCTTGCGGGCTTCTTCGCTAAAAATAATATCTTTGCCTGCCACTGTAATTTACCTCCCCTGGTAAGTGGTTTTTTAATCGATGATTCCCAAGACATCCATTTCACGTAAAATCAGGTATTCCACATCGTTAATCTTGACTTCGTTGCCGGCGTACTTAGAGAATAAAACCTTGTCCCCCGCCTTAAGGTCAATAGGCACCCGCTCACCGCTATCGAGCAGCCTACCTGACCCTACCGCCACAACTTCGCCTTCCTGCGGCTTTTCCTTCGCGGTATCCGGCAGTACAATGCCGCTCTTGGTTACTTCCTCACCGGGTAGTGGCTTAACAACCACACGGTCACCCAAAGGTCTGATCAACACAAACCCCTCCTTCAACGTATGATAAAATTAAATTAGATTTACTGCTGTTAGCACTCGTTGATAACGAGTGCTAACACCCAATTAATATAATATAGAACGAGCAAACCAAAATCAACCGTTTAACCGGCAGAAATTGCCCATAATTGGGTTAATAGTGTAGATTGTTCCACTCTGGCTTTTGTTTTCTCATTCTATATTCTTCTTAAACCATATAAAAGCTGATTAAAACCTAAATTTCAATCAGCCCCCTTTTTACTAGATATATTTTTCCACATCGTCCAATTTTTATACGGCTGCTGCCGTAAAAATTGTTACCGTTGCCTTAACCTGTTCCGCATTCGCCGCCCCGGCCGGTGAGTATTTCCAGGCCGTGGGGCAGCGCCGGCATAATGGCCTCCAGGCACTCCCGGGCTCCCCTGGGGCTGCCGGGCAGGTTGACAATCAAAGTGCGCCCCCTGGTGCCCGCCACCGCCCGGGAGAGCATGGCCCGGTTGGTTTTTTTCATGCTTTCCATGCGCATGGCTTCGGCCAGGCCGGGCGCTTCCCGGTCAATCACCGCCAGCGTGGCCTCGGGCGTGTTATCCCGGGGGCTCAGCCCGGTGCCCCCGGTGGTCAGGATCAAGTCAATATTACCGCTGTCCGCCATATCCACCAGCGTTTCCTTGATCCCGTCAAAATTATCGGGTATAACCCGGTAATCCCGGACCCTCCAACCCTGCTGTTCCACCAATTCTTTAATCACTTCGGCGCTGAGGTCCTGACGCTCACCCCGGGCGCCTTTGTCGCTCATAGTCAAAATAGCCGCGCTGAACAACGCAAAACCTCCCTCTTTAACGGCTTTTTAAGCTAAAACTCCCCGTCCTTCCGATAGCACCAGACCCCGCAACAGCAAGTGGCAAAATATCTAAGAACACTAATGTGCCTTGCCGCTGCCATCCATTTTTCCCATAACACCAAATCCCTTTATAAAGTTTGGATAATTGTTTTGCCCTTGCTTTGGCGTTGCCTTACATGTAAAATTTGTTTAATAAAAAAAGCGTACCCATTCAGTTCCTTGATTGCGCACGCTTTTTGACACTTTTATCCTTTACCCTTGCCATATATATGGCAAGTATACTTTCTTAAAAGTATAAAAAAACGCACCCGCTCAGTTCCCTCTGCGTGAACTTTTTAATACTCTTGCCTTGGAATCCGGCGCCATTAACATGGTCGGAGGTAACCTTTCCAAAAGCACAACAAGGGGTTGGAGGTAAAATTTTTGGAAGACAGAAAAACCGTAACGGTGAAAGGGATAACCGGCACGAACCATATACACCGGGAAGACTTAGTGGTAAGGGAAGCTGCCGTCACCCTTTACCTTAACGAAACCGAAATGGTCACTTTAATTTGTTCGCCCACCGACCTGCGGGAACTTTGCCTGGGATTCCTTTTTGCCGAGGGGGTAATCCGCTCCACCCAAGATATAAAAAGTATCTCCCTTAACCAAAAGGACGGGCTGGTTTGGGTTGAAACCGCGCAAACAGTTGGGGCGGAAAAAGGTTTTCTGAAACGGCACATCGCCTCGTGCTGCGGCAGGGGCCGGGCTTCCTTTTATTTTATCAACGATACAGATATTAAACCCGTTACTTCGGAACTGCTAATCTCCACCGGCGATATTGTCCGGCTGATGGCTGAAACAGAAAAGCGGGCCGCGCTATTTAACGCCACCGGCGGCGCCCACGGAGCGGCCCTGAGCGACGGCGCGGCCATCCTGGCTTTTTTTGAGGACGTGGGCCGGCACAACACCCTGGACAAGCTGGCCGGGTGGAGCCTGCTCAACAATGAGCCCGCCCGGGACAAGGTGTTGCTGTTTTCCGGCCGGGTTTCCTCGGAGGTACTGGTTAAAACGGCCCGGCTGGGCGTACCGGTGCTGGTGTCTCGCTCGGCTCCCACCGACTTGGCCCTGGAACTGGCGGAAAAGCTAAACGTCACCGTGGTGGGGTTCGCCCGGGGCCAACGGATGAACGTGTACACCCACGGCCAAAGGATCAGTTAGCCCGCCCGTCGTACATCAAACGGCCGCAATCTCGCAGATCATACCCGCCGAGGGAGCGCACTTCCTCCCGGAAAGCGGCTTCGGCCATTATCTCCAGAAGCCTTTCTATATACGGGGAAGAGAAGTATTCCTCCGGTATGCACAAGTCATAGCGCTCCTCCACCACCGGCACGAAATCCAGACCCAGCGCCAGGGCGGCGGCCCGAATGCCCATCCCGGCGGCGGCCGAACCCGCCGCCACTGCCGCCGCCACCGCCATATGGGTGTATTCCTCGCGTTCATATCCCTGTATTTGCGCCGAGGCAATGCCCTGCTGTTTAAGCTTGAAGTCAAATAAAACCCGCGTACCCGCGCCCCGTTGCCGGTTGATAAAAGGAACCCCTTTCTCCGCCAGGTCTTCAGCCCCCCGAATGCCCTCGGGATTGCCCGGCGCCACGATAAAGCCCTGTTCCCGGTAAACCAGGTTTACCAGCACCACCGGGCGGTCCGGCAGCAGCCGCTCGATATAAGACACGTTATAATCCCCGGTTTCCTCGTCCAGCAGGTGGGTACCCGCACAGTGGGCCTCCCCCCGTTTAAGGGCGTTCAGTCCGCCCAGACTGCCCACATGGGCCGAGGACAGGGTGGCAAAGGGATATTTTTTACGCAGGTGGTTGGCAATTACGTCCAGGGTGATGTCGTGGCTGCCGATAACCACGGTGGTTTCCCTCACTTCCTCCAGGGGACGCATCAGCTCCACCTGCACGGCCCGACCGACGTTATACCCCTCGGAAAGCCGGGGCACCCGTAGCATGCCGTCGGCCCGGACCATGGACATGATCACCCCGGCCCCCCGGGATATGGGCGTGGCGACTATTTTTTCGCCCACCTGGCCCAGTTTCACCCGTACTAATTCCTCGGTGCCCATGGGGGACACAATTTTGCGTGAAACCACCGCTTCGGTTGTTTGCGGCGCCGGCGGTACCGAGCCCAGCTTGCTGTAAAGGATGGGCTTAACAAACAGATCGGCCGCCAGCACCGTGGACACCGGATAACCCGGCACCCCCACCACCGGCTTGCCGCTTATCTCACCCAGCACCACGGGCTTGCCGGGTTTGATAGCCACCCCGTGGGTGAGCACCCGGCCCAGTTCTCCCATCAGGTGAGCAGTAAAGTCCTCCCGGCCCGCCGAGGAACCGGCGTTAATCAGCACCACGTCATATTCGTCCACCGCCCCGCGCAGCGCTTTTTTAAGAACGTCGAAATCGTCGGCGATAATATCCCGACGCACGGGTTCCCCGCCCCACCCGGTCACCATGGCGCCCAGCATCCTGGTGTTGTATTCGATAATATCCCCGGGTTTAAGCCCGGTGCCGGGCTGCACCAATTCGTTGCCGGTGGGCAGCAACGCCACCCGGGGCCGGGGATGCACCGGTATTTCCGTCACCCCGCCGGCCAGTATGCCGCCCAGGTCCACCGGACGCAACCGGTGGTTGGCGGGCACAATCATCTCGGTGGCCACCACGTCCTCGCCGATAACCCGCACGTGCTGCCAGGGCACCGCTCCGGCGGTTATTTCAAATGTGCGGTCATCAATAAAATGAACGTCCTCGATCATAATCACCGCGTCACAGCCGGACGGCAGTGGTTCGCCGGTATCCACCAGCGCTGCAAACTCACCCAGGGCCAGTTGTTTGGGCGCGGCATCCGAAGCTCCAAAGGTGTCCGCGGCCCGCACCGCCACCCCGTCCATAGCCGCGGCATGGTAATGGGGCGAGGACGACTTGGCGTAAACCGGCTCCGCCGTCACCCGGTCCGCCGCTTCTTCCACCGGCAGCATCTGGCGGGGGCCGGGCTGCAGCGCCCCCACCGCGGCCAGGTGGGCCATGTATTCCTCCAACGCTTCCTCCAGCGGCTTGTCTTCCAGGTAAACGTCCCTTTGCATGGTTTCACTCCGTTTCAAAATAGTTTCACGCCCACGTATTCACCGGCCTCGACACCCTCTTTCCCGGCCGGTATGCGGGCCAACCCGCCGGCCCGGACCATGGTGTTGATGATGCCCGATTTGCCCAACACCGGGTCGGCGACAAACTCGCCGTTTTCCAGACCCAGTCTGACCCGGATATAATCCTCCCGCCCGGGGGCGGAACGCATATTTCTTTTCAAACGGGCCTTTACCGAAAATTCCAAAAAATCTTCCATATAACCACCGTACTTCAGCAACGGGGCAACCAGCAGTTCGAATACCACCATGGCCGACACCGGATGCCCCGGCAGGCCGAACACCGGCTTGCCGCGCACCACCGCCCCCACCGTGGGCTTGCCCGGCTTGATGGAAATGCCGTGAAACAGCACCCCCGGGGGACCCAGGGTGTCCAGCGCTTTGGACGCCACGTCCCCGGTTCCCACCGAGCTGCCGCCCGAAAGCAGCACCAGGTCGCATTCAGCCACCGCCCGGCGGAGCACGTTCAACAGCAAGTCGAAATCGTCCCGGACAATACCGCGTATTTCCGGCCGGGCCCCGTATGCCAGGGCCTGTCCGTACAGCACGTACGAGTTGACGTCCCGCACCTGGCCGGGGCCGGGTTTTAATGCCGGCTCCACCACCTCGTCGCCGGTGGATACAATACCTACTTTGGGCCGCCCGGTAACCGACACTTCGGTTGCGCCCGCCGCAGACAACAGTCCCAGGTCCTGGGGACGGATAACGTGCCCCAGGGCAAGCAGCGTCGTCCCGGCGGTTATGTCTTCGCCGGCCCGCACCACGTGATCGCCGGGCGCCACCGGCTTGTTCACCCCGATGGTGCGGTGGTCCAGTTCCTCGGTATGCTCAACCATCACCACAGCGTCGGCCCCCGGCGGGAGCATGCCCCCGGTGGGAATGCGCCAGGCTTGGCCGGCGGATAAGCCGCCCGCCGGCTCCCGGCCCACGAACACCTCGCCGCCCACGTCCAGGTAAGCCGGCAAACTGTCGGAAGCTCCGAAAGTGTCCCCGGCCCGCACCGCGAAACCGTCCATGGTGGAACGGTCGAAGCCCGGCACGTCATCCGGCGCCCCAATGTCCTTTCCCAGACGCCTGCCCAGCGCCTCCAGCAAAGGAACCCGCTCGACGGGACAACTTATCCGGATATGGGACGCCAACAATTCCCGGGCCTCCTGAACCGTTCTAGCCTGGAAAAGCTCAGTCATTTGTGCAACCTCCCGTAAAATAAGCCGACTTAAAAACAGCCCAGTTCGCAGGCAAATATTTTCACTTTTAGTTCATCGGCCACCCGCCCGACCTCCCGGGGGGAAACGCCCAACTCCAAAGCCAGTTGCCTGGCCCTGGTGCAACTCAGCTTGCCTTCCACCGACGCATTACGCACGGCTTCCTTTATCGCTTCCACACTCTCGCTCATATTTATACCCTCCCGTCCGGTTGTTTTATTTGTTGGCACGCAAAAAAACAACCAGGCCACCAGCAAAACCATCCTGCCCAGGAAAATATACAGCTTTTATTAAAGATATCCTCTTTTAGCAATTTACGCAACATCAATTTACCCGCACATTAAACCGCATACCCTGCCAAACCCGGGACCCGGATAGCTCCCTATGTTGTGTATTTGGTTTAAACCCGGGCGTCCCCCCTTTTCCGCAGATGGCGGATATGCCTTGCCAAAGCCGCCAAAAAGGAGGGATAATCGGGAGCGGAAAAGAATTGTTCCTGAACGACGGCACCACAGTTGATGCGGATCCTTGGCCCCGCCGGCATTAAAATGAAAATGCACGGGAGTGGCGGCAACTATGAACCTCGCCCAAAACAGACAGGTAAAAATTATACTGTCGTTTGTTATTATCATTGTCATAACCGGCATCACAGCTTTGGCGGACACTTTTCCAGAGGCCCTGGCCAGCCCGGAAAAACTGCGGCGCCAGGAGCAGAAAACCCTGGCAGAACTGCTTGAAATCAAACTGCGGCTTGAATCCCTCCGGACGGAAAAGTTGCGCCTGGAAGAACAGTTACAAACCGGCCGGCGGGAAAAAGCAGCCCTGGAAGAGGAACTGGCCCAAATTCGCGCCAACCTGACCGCCAGCAGCAAAGAGTTGGGCAAATGGGCTAACTTTACGTACCGGCAAAGCTACGCCGATTTGGCCGAATCGTTGTTTTTATCCCAAGACTTCGGTGATTTTATCAACCGTTCTTTCCTGTTATGGGCCATAATGGACAAGCAGGCCAAAGCGTTCCAGACCCACCAAGCCCTTGCCACCGAGGCTGAAAAGAGCCTTGGAAAACTTACCGAACTTAACGCGTCATTAACTAAATACCAAGATGAACTGGAGATAACATTTGCCGAACTCCGGACAGATGAAGCCAGGCTCAAACAATTTTTGGCCGACCTGCGGGCGCAGTCCGCCGCGCTGGAAGCAAGGCTGAACAAACTGACGGAACAGTGGACCGAAGTGACTGCGCTAACAGCGGCAATAGTGGGGCAGTTAAGTACCCTGGCCGAGTCAGAGATGGCGCCTGACAGCATCAGGTTCACGCTAGGCGGCATGCGGGTGGATTACACCCAGGATACCATTAACCGGGCCATTAAAAAAACCGCCGACCCCTCCGCCGGAGTCAGGGTGAACATTGAACCCCAGCAGGTAATCATAACCGGAAAAACCTACGGCGGCGGGGTTGATTTTCGCATCACAGGTAATTTTACCGTTTCGCCGGACCAAAAGCAGATGATATTTGTGCCCGGTAGCATCATAATAAATCAAGCAACCATGGAAAGCGAAATTTTTAAGACCATAATTGATAACAGCGACCTTGCCTGGGATATTACCAGGTATTACCCTTCCTTTTCCATTGTCGGAGTAAAAAACGGTCCGGGCACAATCACCGTCAACCTGCGTTATTAAAAAACACACTCATTTCAGTTCCCTCCGCGTGTGTTTTTTAATACTTTTTTCCTTAATTCCGGCCATAAATATAGCCGGGTACACTTACCCTAAAGTATTAAAAAACACACTCATTTCAGTTCCCTCTGCGGGCGTTTTTTAATACTTTTTTCCTTAATTCCGGCCATAAATATGGCCGGGTATACTTTGCCAAAGTATAAGAAAAATCTGACAATCACCGATTTATTTTAAATCAGTCCCCTATGCACGCACTTTTTCCTGTTCTAAAAAACCAGCAGCCGGAAAGCCGGCGCATTAAATGGTAATAACCTTGCAATCGCTTTTCAAGTACTGGGTAAAAGGCTGCCCCATGTATTTGACTTCAAGACCAAGCTTTTCCAGGTCCCCGGTAATCCCATACATGTCCGTGCATGACTTGCAGACCAGCACTTCCACCCCGGCTCTTTTAATCCTGTCCATGTACTCCTGCAGTTCGGTATCACCGGCAAGAAGCCTTGTCGACGGGCCCCAGGCCACCAGGCAGACATCATCCCACCATTCTTTAAGTTTGGCGTTTAAAGTGTACATGAACACCATCTTCAAGGCTACTTCTTTGTCGCCACTTGCCCACAAGACCACCAGTTTGTCAGTCATTAATTTATCTCCTATCTCAATGTTTTGCTAAATATTTCGATTAGCTCACTCCATCGCAACTTTTCATTTGGGCACTATCTCCCATTTTTGAGTGTCTTTGCCGCTCCAGTCCCACTGCATTATATTGTCGCCGCTTAATGCGGAACCAACATCAAGAACTTTGCCGCTATGTCGAACTATAATTTGATAATAACCGGAATCATCTTCTAAGGGTTTTATATCCCATTGCTGGTTTTCTTTGCCGAGATATTTCCATTGAACAGCTTCTGCTCCATTCAAACTGCTTGCGTTACTTATATCCAAAACCTTGTTGCTATGCCTGGCGGTCATTGTGTAATATCCATCTCCCAAAGGATCAATTTTCCAGTATTGATTATCGGTACCCGCATAATCCCATTGAATCACCCTGGCTCCGTCAAGGGTGGAAAACTGGTCAACATCGATAACTTTTCCACTATTCTTGTTAATTATTTTAAAATACTCTCCATTAAAAGGAAAGGCTTGAGATGGAGGTCTATAATATTCCGGATGCCCGCTGGTTGGCAAAGACCTTAGCAAATCGGCATGTTTCAGGTAAATGTCAATAGCATCCCATAGATAGTGCCCAACTATTGCCGTGTGATCCCAACCGGATTCTTTCCTAAGGTAATTCCATACTCCTTTTTGCGCTTCACCACTATAAGCAACTATTTGGTCAGTTGAATTGACCTTGGGGCCTGTGGTGGAAATAGTGTTACAAACACCATCGTTTTCCCGCCAGTCCTTATTGGAAGTTCTGCCCAAAAGCAGTGAAGTTGGGTACAGTACGGGGTTCATCCAAAACCTAGGGTAATAATAGCCGGTAAGCCATCCTCGATAGCTGCATTCATTTGCAATAGAAAAATAGTATACATTTGGTGAAGCTACGGCCCAACCGTTAAGCTTGGCTGCGCCCTCAGTGCTTAAATCGTAGGAGCTTAGATCGGTGGTATCGCGCCAAATATTGCTTTTCCAAATTCTGTCGGCATACGAACTAAACGATTCACCATCATTACGGGTAAGGCCCCATTGGTCCAGTTTAAAGTCATAAAGGCAATTACCGCCTTGTACTGTCGCCGCTACGGAAGCAACCAGTCTTTCTATAAAAGGCAAGTAAGTATTTATGGAATCGGCAAGAGTTGCGCCATCGTGAGGAGAAGATACACCGGTAGCGCTTGCCACCCAAATCTTTCCACCGCCAAAAAAGGGCGAAAGTCCTTCTTTGGGAGTTATTTCTATTTCTTTAGGGCAGCCGTTTTCCAATAAATGAATAAATGCTCGCATGGTCTGCCCGCCCATGCTGTGACCTATGATGTGAATTTTATTTATTTCGCCTGTGACGGGGTTTATTTCTCCCCACTCAGGGTATATGCCCGGATAAGTCCTGCCATAACGAGCATGACCGTATTCGGTTGAATGTGCCAAACCATAATCAACAGTGCCGCCTTTGATATAAGCGTAAAGCTCACATGCCCTATCCCAGTTGCTGGAAAAGGGGCCGACTACCCCGGTGTAAACTTCGTGCCCTGCAGCTTTAAGCTCTTCCTGGTAGTCACTGAACCCGCCCCAGTATTTATAACCCAGCACCTCATCCCTGCCCCACCCGGCCAAACCATGCAGCAAGACTATGGGATAATCATTGTTGTAGTCTTTAGACGCCTCTGCTTCATTAGGTTGTAGCGACAAAAACACTACGGTCAACAAAAAAATACTCAACAACAAGCCGGTTAAAAATCTTCTCACTAAAACGCCTCCTTGAAATAATTTAACTATTTAAAATATAATTA
>JAKSCU010000446.1 GCA_022360435.1 Bacillota bacterium | reverse complement strand
CCGGGCAATTGGCTACTTCTTCAAGGGCGACACCATCGACCGCCTCATGGAAAACCGCCAGCGCATCCAGGCCCGTCGCACGTTGAGCGATCGCGAATTCATGGGAGGTTTTCAAGGGCAAATCACGTTCGAGCCGTTCAACCGCGGCGTTCTTCGTTGGCTGGGCAATCCGCTGATGGGCGCGTATTGGTTCGTGGTTCGGCGGCTGATCCGCTGGTAGGATGCCAAGTCTGTGACGAGCATGCACGACCACGCTGACAGCCGTCTCTTGCGCGAGCGCCGCGCTACGCGGTCCGCCGCGGCGGGCGTTGCTTTTCAGGCGGTTTACGTGATCGGACAATTTGTCGTCATGGCGTTGCTCTACCGCGAACTGGGCGCTGAACGTTTCGGTATGTGGCTGACCATCTTCTCGCTCACCGCATGGGTGGCGCTTTCCAAGTTTGGGTTGCAATACGCGGTCTATACCGCACTGGGCCAAACGGCTTTGACGGATCGCGAAGAAGCGCAGCGCGTGCTCAGCAATGCCGCGGTGTTTGTCGCGCTGGTTTGCTTTTTCATTGCAGCACTCATGACCGCCGTTGGTCCGTGGTTTCCCTGGCCGGCGATGTTAAACGTGAGCGGCGAGCAGGCTGTACGCGAAGCTTCGACGGTGAGCGTTGTCGCGCTGGTGATCGCCGCATTTTCGATGCCAATGTTGATGGGTGGCCACGCCATGCAGGCCTGCCAGCGTGGTGATATCTCGCAAACGCTCGCGATGCTGATGCAAGTGGTCATGATCGCAGGCGTCGCCTTTGGTGTATGGAATGACTGGCCGCTTGCAGCACTTGCTGCCGTCATCGTCGGCCCGCCGCTCATCGCAGGCCTGTTGCAATGGGGTTTCGGTTTGAGAGCGCGCATTCTTCCTGCACTCTCTTTGCGTGTCGTTCGAGTCGCCACACTCCGCCGATTGCTTGCCGCGGGCATTTTGTTTCTCGCGCTCGATCTTGCGATGCTTGTGTTGCTGCAATCCGCGCCGCTTCTGCTCGTGCAATTGCAAAGTCCGGAGGCCGTAGTGCCCTACGGCGCAGCGTACCGGCTGGTTGGACTGTTGATCGCCGCGTTTATGATGGTTAGCTACGCCTACTGGCCGGCCTATAGTGAAGCGGAGCAACGCAACGATACGGCATGGGTTCGCAAGGGCCTGCTGCGCACCTTTCTCAAGACGCTCGGCCTATGGCTCGCCGGTGCGGCGGTGACGCTCGCCATTGGCAGGCCCTTTATTCGGTGGTGGCTTGGGGAGGCGGCGATGCCGGACTGGCCCACGCTGATCGCAGCAGTCGTGTTCGCGCTGATGTATGGCCTGCACGTCATGGTTGCCACGCCGCTGAGCGGAATGGGCAGGTTGCGACCGCAGATCATCACGGCCGCGGGCGTTATCGCACTGTATCTTCTTTGCGGTCTGCCATTCGGCATGTGGTATGGTCCAGCGGGTTTGTTTACCGCGCAAGCTATCGCCGCGGCATTGGGCGCAGTGATGAACGGTCTGTTTCTCATACGAGTACTGCGCAGTCGGCAGCAAGAGGGCGTGTTGGTATGAGTGAAGGCCCCGCCGATCCCTGTCCGCGCGATCCGCTGTTCGATCAGCCGGGTGAGGTGCTCTACGCTGACCTGTCGGATCGCCTGTTCGACGCGTCGGGCACGTGGAGCATGCGCGGGAACGGTGAGATGCTCTGGCTCGACCCGCGACCGCGCGCTGATGCGCTGCACCTGCTCTATCAGCAGTATTACACGCACGAAGCGGCCGCCGGCTCGCCGGGCGGGCTGATCGGTATGCTTTACAAGCAATCGGTCGGACGCTTGGCTTACATGCGCGAACGCGCCGCCATGCAGGTTATGCACCTCGGGCCGGGCGAGGCCAGGCGCGTGCTGGATGTCGGCTG
>JAKSCU010000318.1 GCA_022360435.1 Bacillota bacterium | reverse complement strand
TCAGGCTGCAGGGAAGATATAATTACCTAACTGAGGGTATGGTTGGAGAAATACAGGACGGCGTAGACAAAAGCTGGAATGAGCTTCTTAAAAAGGAGCAAGGAAGAGATGATACTTAATGAAGAAATACTACGTAGATTTGCATGTTCACATTGGACGTTCTTCGGAAGGGAAGGAGATAAAAAAGGCTACGGCAAACAATCTGACCTTTGGGAACATAGCCTATGAATCCTGCCACAGGAAAGGCATTGATGTCATTGGAGTTGTGGACTGCATATCACCATATGTCATTGAAGATATAGAAAAGCTTGTTAAAACAGGCGAAATAGTGGAGAAAAAAGGCGGGGGCATGAGCTACAGGGGAGCTCAAACCCTTATACTTGGCGCGGAAATTGAAACCCATGAGCCCACAGGGGGAAGCTCCCACTCGCTGTGCTTCTTTTCTGCCCTGAAGCAGATAAAAGACTTTGCAAAGGAAATGAGTAAACACGTCAAGAACATGGAAACCTTTTCTTCAATGAGCAGGCTCAAAGGCCAGGAGCTTTTCAATATAGTTGATTGCCATGGAGGTATATTCATGCCTGCCCATGCCTTCACGCCCCATAAAAGCTTTTACGGGAGCAGCTGTTCTTCCCTGCTTGAAATATTTGATGAACAGTCTTTTGAAAAGATACCCGGTATAGAATTGGGATTGAGCGCCGATTCCATGATGGCCGCCTGCCTGAGTGAGCTGGACGGTAAGTCCTTTACAAGCAATTCCGACGCCCATTCTCTCATTAAAATGGGCAGGGAGTACAATATATTTGAAATGCAGGACCCCAGCTTTGAGGAGGTTGTAAAAGCTCTGAAGGGGCTGGATGAAAGAAAAATAACGGCTAATTACGGGCTTAACCCCAGGCTTGGAAAATATCACAGGAGCTACTGCCTTGTGTGTGATACCATCCTGGAAGGGGAGCCTCCTGTAGTAAGGTGTCCTGTTTCGGATAAACACAGGGTAGTAGTTGGAGTCAAAGACCGGCTTGAGGTGATTAAGGACCGGGAAGAACCGTATATGGAAAACAGGCCGCCGTATCACTATCAAGTGCCTTTGGAGTTTATGCCAAAAGTGGGTCCTAAGACTATAGACAAGCTTATAGAGCGCTTCGGAAGCGAGATGAAAGTTATACATGATGCCGGATTTGAAGACCTTTTAGAGGTTGTTAAGGAGGACATTGCAAGAAATGTAGTCTTGGCAAGGGAAGGCAAGTTGGGGATTGATGCAGGCGGCGGAGGAGTATATGGTAAAATTGAAAGCTGACTATATTTATATGAGCTTTTATATGGGGCTTATAATTCAGCTAATGTTGACAAAAACTTAAGCAAGTTAAAGGAATTTGAAGAAGTAATAAATACCATTGAGCTTAACAGGAGATGTGGGGAAGTCTATGCGCGGATAAAAGCAAAACTAAGGGCAGAGGGTAAAATACTTGATGATTTTGATATCTTAATTGCAGCTACTGCAATTGTAAACGATTGTGTTTTGATAACAAATTAAAGACACTCCTCATTTAATCTCTTTCTAATCTTAGTTCACAGTGAATTCATGGTATAAAAATGTTATAATTATGTAAAAAATGTGAAGTAAAAATATTAAAATTATCTGCTTTTTATAACCTGAAACGGAAGGCAAAATAGATATAAATGAGGTTGGAGCTTCATATGAGAATTTTAGTGGATGCGGATGCATGTCCGGTTAAGGAAATCATCCTGAAAATTGCAAAACAAAATAATATACCTGTCATTATGGCAGTTGACACAAGCCATGAGATACATGATGATTATAGTAAGGTAATCACTGTTGATAAGGCAAGGGACAGTGTTGACATTGCGCTGATAAACCTTATAAAACCGGGAGATTTGGTTGTTACCCAGGACTATGGAGTAGCTGCCATGGCCCTTG
>JAKSCU010000257.1 GCA_022360435.1 Bacillota bacterium | reverse complement strand
TGGGCATGCCGCCGATGCGGTGCCTCGAGTCGATCCGGATGCGCCGTGCCCAGGAGCTGCTGGCCAGCGGGGACCTGCCGGTCGTGCAGGTGGGCGAGGCGGTGGGGTTCCGCGACGGCAACTACTTCAGCCGGGCGTTCACGCGGTGCACGGGCGTGAGCCCGACGCGCTACCGCGCGTCGGTGCGGGAGGGGGGGGAGGGGGATAGGGTTTAAGGGTGTAGGGTGTAGGGGCGCGTAAGAAAATCCAGACGGGGGCCGACGATTGTCCATCGCAGGGGCCGACGAGCGGGGCTATGGTTGACCCCCTCTAATTGCAAGGAGCCCGACCATGCTGCAGCCCGAGCCGACCGTCGGCGACACGTCCTGGTTCACCCGTGACCGCTTTGGCCTGTTCATCCACTGGGGCCTCTACGCCCTGCCCGCCCGGCACGAGTGGGTCAAGCACAAGGAAGAGATCCCCGACGAGGTCTACGAGAAATACTTCAAGCACTTCGACCCGGACCTGTACGACCCGGCGCTCTGGGCCGACGCCGCCGCGGGCGCGGGGATGAAGTACTTCGTGGTGACGACCAAGCACCACGAGGGCTTCTGCCTCTGGGACTCGAAGCTCACCGAGTACAAGGCGACCAACACCCCCTGCGGCAAGGACCTGCTGCGGCCGATGGTCGACGCGTTCCGCTCGCGCGACCTGCGCGTCGGCTTCTATCACTCGGTGATCGACTGGCATCACCCGCACTACCTGGTCGACCCGTACATCGGCCCGTACCGCAACGCCGAGGACCGCGCCGCGATGAACGAAGGGCGCGACCAGATGAAGTATGCCGACTACCTGCACGGCCAGACCCGCGAGCTGCTCACCGAGTTCGGCGACGTCGATATCCTCTGGTACGACTTCTCGTATCCGCAGCGCGGCCCGGAAG
Source organism: Bacillota bacterium (assembly GCA_022360435.1). GTDB lineage: Bacteria > Bacillota > Desulfotomaculia > Desulfotomaculales > Desulfallaceae > BRH-c8a. Next base: position 271 of record JAKSCU010000257.1, on the reverse strand, counting down.
GCAAGGGGCGTAAGGACTGGCGGAGCGAGGAGCTGGTGAAGCTCGTGCGCGAGCTTCGGCCGAACATCATCCTCAACGATCGGCTCGACCTGCCCGACAAGCCCGGCGCGTGGGACATGAAGACCCCCGAGCAGTTCCAGCCGCGGCGGTGGGTGCACGTCGACGGCAAGCCGGTGGTGTGGGAGGCGTGCCAGACGTTCAGCGGGTCGTGGGGCTACCACCGCGACGAGGCGTCGTGGAAGAGCGTGGAGCAGCTGCTGCTGATGCTGAT
>JAKSCU010000259.1 GCA_022360435.1 Bacillota bacterium | reverse complement strand
GCCGCCCGCGCCGCCGGCATCCTTTAGCAGCCCTTCCACATACCCGTGCTTGGCGGGGTGCCGCATGTCGTCCATGGAGTTATAAACCCCGGCCCGCCTGCCCATCTGAAAGTTGGCTTTCTCTTCTCCAGACATGGCCAGGTAGTGGTCGATAATCCCCAGCATCCTGTCCCTGTCGCCGGGCAGTCGACCTTCCAGTTCCTGCAGCAGATTCAATATGTGATCGCTGACAATCCTGGTGGTTACCCCCTGCAGGGATTCAATAAACAGGCGCTGCTCCGTCACTATTTGGTCCTCGTCCAAAGGTTCGAATTCCCCGCCCGCCTGCATATCGTGCAAAGTTGTGCCTTTCAGTACCGACAGCGTCCTGAACCGCACATGATCAGGATTTACCGCGTTCACCCGAGCCGCGGTTTCCAGCGCGTGCTCCCGGGAATACTGGCCGCCCCCCAGCCCCGGCATGATGTACCAGCACAATGATATGCCGGCGGCTTTGATTTTGCGCCCGGCTTCCTCCAACTGTGCGGCCGTGATGCCCTTTTGAATCATTTTGAGCACTACGTCGGCTCCGGATTCCATACCCATGTGTATCCTGTTCAAACCCGCCTGCCGCAGTTGTCGCAGTTCGTCCTCGGTCTTTCGAGCCGCCGTGTCGGCGCGGGCATAGGTAGTCATCCTGTCTACCGCGGGAAAAGACTCTTTGACATGGCTGACCACCCGCGCCAAGTCGTCGGTCTTTACAATCAAGGAATTGGCGTCTTGCAAAAAGACACTTTTTCCGCCACTGTACAGCCACGCGGCCACATGGTAGTGTAGGTGGCCGTGCCGGGCGCCGGCCTGGTGCACCACCTCGGCGTCAATCTCGCCGCCACACCCCAACTCCCAAGATATTTTTTTCACTTGTTCCGATACTTCGCGCACGGTATTCACATCGCTCAGCACTTCTTCAACGGAACGTCGGCTGAATTTTTCTCCCTTGTATGTACGGCAAAAAGCACACCTGTTCCAGGGACAGTTGCGGGTTACCCTGATCAGCAGGCTGGCGGCTTCGCTGGGCGGTCTGATGGGACCCTGTTCAATAAACATAGTTTCACCACTCCAAAAGAATATAAACGGTACAACTTGATTCTACCACAAACCGCAAAACCGGGACAGTAAGATTTACCGTCCGGGCCAACCGGACAATGCAGTTGTTTCATATAAAATTATTTTTTAAAAAATTAATAATTTAGTATGGTGTCCCCTTAATTTCTTGTTTAATAATTACCCGGCCTGATTTGTCTGGAAGAAGGATTTCCGCGGGTCAAGAGAGAATATTTTTATGTGGCTAAGTAGCTGATTGGCTGATGCTTGCAGCGGCCATGTGAAACGATATAAAAGCTTCCATCGCCTTGACAAGGAGGTTTTATTATGAATTTGCCAATGCGGCTCGCTGAAATAGCCAGGGTTTCCCCTGGCCAGGAAGCGATAGTGTTCCAAGACCGGCGTATGACGTACGCCCAGCTGGATACGCAGGTAAGCAAGTTGGCCAGCGGGCTGCAGCAAATCGGAATAAAACCCGGCGACCGGGTGTTGATGGCACTGGGCAACTGTCCTGAATTTGTCATCGCCTACTACGCCATAATCAGGATGAAAGGCGTTGTTGTTCCGATAAGCCCCAATTACACCAACAACGAAATTGGCGTGATCATTAAAGATTGCCTGCCGGCCGCCGTAATAACATGCCCTGAACTACAGAATTCTTTTGCCAAAATAAATGAAAGCATAGCCATACCCTGCGGCGTAATTGTCAACAACTGCGACCTGACAAACGAAGCTTTCACATCCCTGGATCAGGTATGCGGCAAGGGTACCCTTGTTTTCCCGGAAACCAGGTATGACCGTGAAGACCTGGCCGAAATTCTCTACACCGCCGGCACTTCCGGCAAACCCAAGGGAGCCATGTTAACCAACTTCAACTTGTACAGCAACGCTCTAACCTTCTCCCAATTATGCAGCATGGGGCCGTCCGACCGCGCTTTGCTTACCGCGCCGGCTTACCACGCCGGCGCCCAGACATGTATCATGAACAACTCCATTGTCGCCGGAGCCACGCTGGTCATCCAAGAGGGCTGGCGCGGCGCTGAAGAGTTGCTGACCATCATGGAAGAGGAAAAGGTTACTTTCTTTTTCGGCACCCCCACCATGTACCGGTTCTTAATCGATAACCCCAACCTGGAAAAATACGACGTCAGTTCGCTGCGCATAGTCTTTACCGGCGCCGCCACCATGCCTGCCGACCTTTACGAGGCGTTTAAAGCCAAGATGAACATGCCGCTGACCGAAGGATACGGTTTGGCGGAAACATCCCCGGTGGTGACGGTGAATTTTATTGAAAAATCCGGCAAACAGGGTTCCATCGGCGTCCCCATCCCCGGCGTGGAAGTAAAGATATTTGACTATGAGGGCCGAGAGGTTCCCCAAGGCCAGGTGGGAGAAATAGTGGTCCGGGGGCCCAACGTCATGCTTGGCTACTTCCACCGTGATGAAGAAACCCGCTGGGCATTGCGTAACGACTGGTTCCACACCGGCGACCTGGCCTATGCCGACCAAGACGGCTACTTGTATATAGTGGACCGCAAAAAGGATTTGATCATCCGCGGGGGCGTAAACATCAACCCCCGGGAGGTAGAGGAAGTTCTTTACACCCACCCCAATATATTTGACGTGGCGGTGGTGGGTGTGCCGGATGCCGTAATGGGTGAGGAGATACTGGCTTTTGTGATGGTCCGGGAAGGGCAGACATTGGACGAAGGAGACCTTAAAGAGTTTTGCCGGGGTCAAATGGCGGATTACAAAATACCGCGGTACATCCGCTTCGTGGGTAATCTGCCCAAGACAACTTCCGGCAAGCTGATGCGCAAGGAAATGCAAAATTGGATTAGCAAATAAAGCTTAGTTTTGGTCAATTAATCAAATAGCCAATGATAAGGAAATGAAAAAACCGTGCAAATAATCACAGTATACGGCGTAACCAAACAAACCGCCAATACTACAATAGCTGAAGAACTTTCCTTAATAAGCCTAAACAAAGGGTATAAAACTCTGCTGGTGGACCTGGACATCCACAAAGGAGATGTGACTGAAAGATTACAATTGCAGCACTATCCAAATATCAGTGACTGGTGTGAAGATATATACCTGGAAAGCAAAAAATCAGGTATTAGCAACGTTGAATACACCGGGCCCCAATGGGCTCGCTTTTTACAAAAGCATCAGTCGGGTCTGGACGTGCTGGCCTCCAACAACAACCCCAAATTACCTGGCTCCGACAACATTTACAACGCCATTAAAATTATCTGTAACTCGATAAAGAAAAGCGATTACGATGGGGTTGTGGTGGATATGAGCAACACGCCCACCAGTTTTAACTTCATGGTTTTGGAAGAATCCGATATCCCCATGCTGGTGGTTGACACCTTTAGATATAATGTGGTGACCCTTAAACATCTTCTCTGGGACCTGAAAATTATTCAATTTCCGGTCGAAAAGTTAAAACTGTTATTCAACAGGGAAGCTTCGCCTCTTGAAGACCCGCCGGAGGCCGTGGCCCGGGAGTTCGGCCTGCCGGTCATTGGTGTTTTAAGTGAAATGGAGGAGAAAAGCGAGGGTTTTCACCGCGGGCTGGAAAACATTTTGGAAAAGATAATGCAAAGCTAACTAACGTCACTTTAAATAAAAGGGCAGGCGGCTTAATGTCTCAAAAGCAGCCTGCCCTTCTTTATTTCCTTGTACGTTTAATTTTTTCGGGTTTTGTACTCCTGATTTAGGGTTTTTCGCCCACCTTAACGGTAACGTAAGCCGGTTCGCCGTCACGGTAAACCATGAGCAATATTTTTTGCCCAATTTCGGCTTCTTTGATGCGGTTGGCCAGCTCTTCCGGATTGGCTACCGGTTTTTTATCCATCTGCAGTATTATGTCTCCCTGACGCAGCCCCGCTCGTTCCGCCGGGCTGCCTTCAAGCACTCCCATCACAATTATTCCGTCGGTATTTTTCAGCCCGAAATAATCGGCCAAATCAGGAGTAATGTTGTGCATTTGAATACCCAGGTAAGGGCGAATAACCTTGCCTTTATTCATTAACTCGTCCAGCACCTCTTGCACCGTGCTGGTGGGAATGGCGAATCCAATCCCCTGAGCCTGGGCAACAGCCGTGTTAATACCCACCACTTCCCCGGCCAGATTCAACAGCGGCCCGCCGCTGTTGCCGGGATTAATGGCCGCGTCTGTTTGCAGCAGATTCTTGTAATACCGCCTTTCCACCGGCACCGGACGCCCTTTGGCACTAATTACCCCCACGGTAACGGTATGGTCAAACCCAAAGGGATTACCGATGGCAACCACCCAGTTGCCGACTTCTATTTTCTCCGAATCGCCCAGCTTCAGAAACGGTAAGTCATTCCCGGCTTCTATTTTGAGCACTGCCAGGTCCAGGTCGTAGTCCCCCCCCACCTGGCGAGCCTGGTATTGCTTCTCTCCTTCCTGGACTGTGACGGTTATCTTGTCGGCTCCGGAGACAACGTGTTCGTTGGTCAATATATACCCGTCGGAGGATATTATAAAACCCGAACCCAGCCCGGTTTCCATGCGCGGCTGTTCATCGTTGCCGCCAAAGAAATAGCGGAAAAACGGGTCATTAGCAAAGGGATGCGAGTAACGGCTGGCGGCCTCCTTCTCCACGCTAACTTTCACCACTGCGGGACCGGTGTTTTTGACAATCTCCGCAATTGTACCCGGCTTTACTCCCGGCAGAGCAGGCTCGGCGCTGGCCTGATTACGGGCGCCGGACGTGTCGTTGTCGGCGTTTAGAGCGTCCAACGAACAGCCGCCGGCAAAAGCTATAACTGCAACAAAGGCAAGCAAGGCGGTCAAAAGAAGAACTTTTTTAAATTTGAAAAACACTTTTCATCACTCCCCGTTTTATCCCAGACGCAGAATAAGCAATACAAACCTAAAACGGCAAACCCGAGGAAAAAACAAACTTAAAGAATATAATAGCAAATATATTGTCGGTTTGCCACTTCCAAATAACGTTTTTTATAAAAAATAAAGGCTCCAATGTTATGGAACCTTTATTTTCTATACGGTGTAAGCGCGGGCCGAGGTGTCCCCCCCAGCCCTTAAACGTGCGTGCCCTTACCGCTGCTGCTCGAATTAAGGAAAAAATGTGTCAAAAAGCGCACGCAGAGGAAACTGAATTAGTGCGCTTTTTTTATACTTTTTAAAAAGTATACCTTGCCATATATATGGCAAGGGCAAAGGAAAAAAGTATTAAAAAGCGCACGCAGAGGGAACTGAATTAGTGCGCTTCTTTTAGTAAACGTAATATACAAAAAGGTAAATGGCTAAAAATAACGTGACGAAAGTGATGGCCGCGCTGATGGACCACGGCTTCAACACGTAGCTTTCACAGGAAACTTTGACGGTCCGGTAATCCTCCATGATCTGTACCCGGCATTCCTGGCTTCTAAAGGGCATGGTCAAATACTCAAGGGTAACCTTGACCAGTGCCGAAGGGTTTTGTCCGAACCTAATCAGGAACTGGGGAATTTTTTGCAGGAAAAAATGGCCCAGCCAGGCGCTAAAGGCGGCCACGGGAGCACCGGCGACTTTGATGACCGCCGGGGCGGCTTTTCTGTAAAACCAGTCGACGTCCAGGTTGACGGACCGCAACTCCGGCGGGTAGTACCTGGTGTACATCAGTATGCCGAAGGCCAGCGAGGCGCTAAACAGCAACAGTAGTTGGGTCACCACGTGGTTCGCGGTGTAAGGCGCGTAATCCACCGGGAACGGCAGCAGGTTGTACAGCGGCTGGGGGTATACCCCGACGAATATGCAAATAAACGCGGCCAGGCCCATGGCAATCAGCATGTTGAGAGGCGCTTCCTTGGGACGCCTGCCCGAGTCGTGGGAAAAGAAAGTAAAGTAAGGTATTTTAATGCCGGCATGGTGGAACACACCGGCGGACGCGAACAGCATCAGCAGCCAGACCACGGTCAGACTTTCGTAGCCCACAGCCGACATGATCATGGACTTGGTGGCAAAAGCGCTAAAAAGTGGGAAAGCTGAAATGGACGCCGCGCCTATAACACAGAACACCATGGTAATAGGCATTGTCTTGTACAGGCCGCCCAGGTCGGTGGCCAAGGCGGTGCCCGTCCGGTACAGCACGGCCCCCACCGACATGAACAGCAGCGACTTGAATATAATGTGAACGAAAGCTTGAGCCGCCGCCCCGTTAACAGCCAGCGAGGTTCCGACGCCTATTCCCACCACCATGAATCCAATCTGGTTAATCAAACTATAGCAGAGCACCCGCCGCAGGTCGTTTTCCAGCACCGCGTAGAATATGGGAAACACCGTCATGACGGCCCCTAACACGATTAAAATCTCGGCGCCTGGAAACGCCCGGGCCATCACGTAAACGGCGGTTTTGGTGGTAAAAACACTTAGAAAAATGGTGCCGGTAACACTGGCTTCCGGGTACGAGTCGGTGAGCCAGGCGTGCAGCGGCGGGATGGCGGTGTTCACGGCCACACCCAGCAGCATCAGATAGGAAGCCACCCCGTTCACACCTATATAATCGAACCCTAGCGAACCGGTTTGCTGGACATGCAGTATTATGCCCACCAGCAGACACAACCCGCCGAAAATGTGCACCAGCAGGTAGCGGAAACCGGCGCCTTGGGCTTTTTGGGTACGGTTTGACCAGATGATAAACGCCGCCGACAGGGTGAGCATTTCCCAGAACACAAACAGCGACAGCAGATCGCCGGCGTAAACAACGCCCAGGGCGCTGCCGGCGTATATGATCGCCGCTGTCTGCTCCCCGGTGTTCTTCAGGTGCATAGCGTATATAACGGCGATAAAGGTTATTGTTATAAAGGCGTATCCAAATACATTGCTTAGTTTATCGAACCGCATGAGCAGCTCGCCGTCCAAAAACGGCATCACAGTGTACGTGCCGTGGGGTATTCCGGTCAGGACAACCATCGCCGCCACCGGCAGAAACAACATGTAGGCCGACCTGACCCAGCCCCTCAGGAACGGTATGAGGATTGCTCCCAATATGAACACCAGGACCGGCGGAAAGAAATCAATCATAATAGTCTTCCTCCCTCTTGATGAAACGGCGCATGTTCTTGGCGATTACCACCAGCAGCACGCAGCCCACAAAACCGTAAATGGCGTAAAAGGTGGGCATGCCGTCCCAACCGAAATAGGAGGACTTGTAGGTGAAAAAGTCGATCAACAGCAGCAACGCCAGCGCAACAAAAAACAATACCGCCATTATTTTCTTATTCTTGGGCCGGTCAAAAAAATCCCATTCTTTTTTCACGTTTTAATTCACCCCCATAACGCCGTCCAGCACCAGCCCGGCCAGGTCCAAGAGCAAAGTCGGCCACATGAACAATACCAGTGTCCCGGCGGCGGTGAACACCAAGGGCGCCACCATATGCGCCGGAGCTTCGCGCAGCCGACCGTCATCTTCCCCGCCGGGCTCGGGCTTAAAGAACGCGGCGTAAACAATGGGCAGGTAGTATCCCGCGTTTAGAAGCGAACTTAGCACAATAACCCCGATGAACACCAGCTGTTGCGCTTCAACGGCGCCCATGACCATGTACCACTTGCTGACAAACCCGGCCAGAGGCGGCATACCAATCATGGACAGCGCGCCCACGGTAAATGCCGCCATGGTGAACGGCATTTTTTTGCCGATGCCGTCCAATTCGCTGACTTTGGACTTGCGCGTCGCCACATATATGGCCCCGGCGGTGAAAAACAAGGTGATTTTACCGAAGGCGTGAACCATAATGTGCACCAAACTGGCGGTAATCCCGGCAGGCGACAACAAGGCCACTGCCAGCGCCACGTACGACAACTGCCCGACGGTGGAATACGCCAGCCGCATTTTCAGGTTGTCCTGCCTGAGGGCTATAATCGAAGCCGCAATGATGGTAAAAGATGCCATACAGGCAAGAACAACGCCCAGCCCCAACTCTTGCAGCAAGTCCACCCCGAAAAGATACAGGACCACTTTGACCAGGGTGTACACACCGGCTTTAACCACGGCCACCGCGTGTAGCAGCGCGCTGACCGGCGTTGGCGCCACCATGGCCGAAGGCAGCCAGGCGTGAAAAGGCATAATGGCTGTTTTGCCGATGCCAAACACGAACAGTAAAAAGATGACGGTTATCACCGTGTTGGACGCCGTGCCGGCCAAAATACCCCCGGCGGCAAATTCCAACGTCCCGGCGTAAAAATAAGTGAGCAATATGGCCGTGAGTTGGAAGAATATCGAGGTGCCCAACAGATAGGCCAGATAGCGCCGGGCGCCTTGAACGGCTTCCGGCGTCTCTTTATGCACCACCAGCGGGTATGTGCACAAGGTCAATATTTCATAAAAAATGAACAAAGTAAACATGTTGGCTGAAAAAGCGATGCCCATAGCCGCCGAGAGCGCTACGGCGAAACACATGTAAAATCTGGTCTGGGCGTGCTCCTTCAGTGTGCGCATGTAACCAATACAATAAAAAGCGGTGACAATCCAAAGCAGTGAGGCGGTAAGACCAAAAAACATGCTGATGGCGTCGACCCGGAAAGCAATCTCCAACCCGGGCATCACAGCCAGCAGGTTGAACTCGTAAACCGCGCCGCCCAGTACGGCGGGCAGCATAGAAACCACAATGATAAACTTGGCCACCGCGGCGGTAATGGTCCAAGATTCACGAATGTTGGGACTTTTGCTCGACAGCCCGATTAGGAGAACCGCCGCCAGTGAAACCAGTATAGCGTATAATGGCCTTGCCGATTCGATGATTTCCATGACTCACCTCAAAATACTGTGCCCCTGAGGGCACCGGTTAGAAAGAAAAATTATTTTTTAGCAAAACGTTAAAGGTTATCTGATTAATAAACCGGCTGCCTTCTGAGCCACGGTCACGGGCCAGGAGGCGAAAATGCCGAACACGACACACAAGGCCGCAACCGTCATGGCGGGTATTACTACCCCCGCCGGCGCGTCGCCGGAACCCACGGCTACTGATCCTTCCACCGGATTCTTAAAATAAATATTGTCAATCACCCGCCAAAAGTAAACCGCCGTCAGGAGCGAGCTAAAAAGTATCACCGGAAGCAAGTACCACATGCCTGCCTCGAGCGAACCCACGGCCAAGTACCACTTGCTGACAAAACCAACCGTCAGGGGCACCCCTATCATGGATAACGCGCCCACGGTGAAAGCGGCCATGGTGAAGGGCATCTTTTTGCCCAGCCCTGTAAAATCCCTGATACTGGTGATACCCAACCTGTAAACAACAGCTCCGGCCACCATGAACAAGGCGCCTTTCATTAATGTGTGGTTTAAAATATGCAGCACGCTGCCGGTCAGCCCGGTGGTGTTCAAAAGCGCTATACCCAGGGTAATATATCCAATCTGGCCGATACTGGAGTAAGCCAGCATCTTTTTGATATTGGTCTGGGCCACCGCCAGGACTGAGCCCACCAGGATGGCCACAACCGACAAAATCAACAATAATTCCGCCAGGTGTATAACCACCACTTCAAATTGGGGATTAAAAACGGTAAAGAGCATCCGAATCATCACGTAAGCTCCCACCTTGGTGGCGGTAGCCGCCATGATGACGCTGGTTACCGAAGGGGCGTAGGTGTAGGCGTTGGGCAGCCAGTTATGCAGCGGAAACAGGGCCACCTTGATGCTCAGGCCCACCGCAAGGAATGCAAATCCCACCAGCACTACTTTGGAATGGTATAGCTCCGGCAGTCTCTGTCCCAAATCGGCCATGTTCAAAGTGCCGGTAGCCATGTACAGGTAGCCAATCCCCAGCAGGATAAAAGTGGCGGCGATAGTTCCTAAAATAAGGTAGGTATAGCTGGCCATCAGGGCCTGCCTGTTTTTGCTGACCCCGATAAGGACATAGCCGGCCAGCGAAGTAATTTCCAGGAATACATAGACGTTGAATATGTCGCCTGTGGCCACCATACCCATCAGGCCGGTGATGAACAAAATATACATGCAGTAATAAAAGGGAATTTTTTGCTCTTCAATCTCAGACGGCAAAACGTCCTTTGAATATACCGCCGCCACAAAAGCCAGAAAAGCTACCACAGAAAGGACAAAAGCGTTTAAGGGATCATAAGCGTACTCAATACCCCACGGCGGTTCCCAACCACCGAGCCAGTAACTTATTTTGCCCACCTGCATTACGGTATGCAGCAGCCAGAGGGACAACACCAGGGAAACCAGTGTGGCGGCGACGGTCCAAAGCCAACTGATTTTCCAGTCGCGCCTACCGATTATCGGTACAATGGCGGCTGAAATTAATAGAACGACAACTACCAGGATTGGAAAGTGCGCTATCATTTTTGACCTACCTGCTCATTTCCAGATTTTTTTCTTCCTCAAGCCGGTTTAGTTCCAAAATTTTATTTTCTTCAATGGTGCCGTAAGCCTTGTAAATCTGGGTTACCAGGGCCAGCCCCACGGATGTTATGCTGATGCCCACAACAATGGCGGTAAGGATAAGCACATGGGGCAGCGGGTTGTCGTAGAGAATAGTTTGGTACCCGGCGTCGGTCCACTTAATCGGCGCGGTGCCCCCTTGGACCTTGGAGACCGAGATATAAAACAGGAATACGGCGCCTTGAAAAATGTTCATGCCGATAATTTTTTTGATCAGGTTTTCCTTGGCGATCATGGCGTAAAACCCGATCATCATTAATACGATACATACCCAGTAATTGAATTTGCTTAAAATAAACTCCATCATAATTCATCTCGCCTTGCCGTTTCTATAAATATAGTAATCATGACCGCCGCCACGGTTACGCCCACGCCAATCTCTATCCCTATTATACCCACCTGGCTGGCAAACTTGGGATCAGACAGGGGGAGCACATTGTACTGCAGGTAATTGCCGCCGAACATCAGGCACAACAACCCGATACCTGCGTAAAGCAGCACCCCGGCGTAACTTAACAAGTCTGTTTTAAACTGTTTGATCCTTTTCACCCCTTCGTCCAGGCCGAAAGCGATGATAAAAAGGATGACACTGGCCCCCAGGATAACCCCACCCTGGAAACCGCCCCCCGGGCCAAGTTCACCGTGAGCGATGACGTAAAGGCCGAACAGCTGAATGGTGGGGATTAGGAGTCTGGCGGTTACCTTGCGCATAATATTCTCTTTCATGCGGCCCAACCGTCACCTCTTTCACTTTCTCAGTCTTTATAGTCAAAGATTTTTCTTGGTCCTGCGCAAGAGCAGTATTACGCCCATGCCGGCCGTAAAAATAACCACTACCTCGCCAAGAGTATCGTAACCCCGGTATGAAGCCAGCACGGCGGTGACATAGTTGTACATGCCGGTTTCTTCATAAGAACTCTCAATGTACCTGGCCGCCACGTGCTTGTAGGCCGGCGCCTCGGGGTCGCCAAAGGCGGGCATGTCCAGCGTGCCGTACGTCAGAAGCGCCCCCGTGATCAGCACCACCAGTAAGCTGGCCCCTGGCCAAACGCCCGCGGGCTTGTTGCCCGGTTCTTCACCCCTTTGGGTTCTGCTCAGAACGGCAATCGAAAGCACCGTCGTAATGCCGGCGCCCACCGCCGCCTCCGTAAAAGCCACGTCCACAGCGTTCAGCCTGGTCCAAATCAAGGCCATGACCAGACTGTAAAGCGTCAGCAGCATGACGGAACTCAGCAAATCCTTCATCTGCACAGCCGCCAGGGCGCATATAATGATAATGGCCATTAACAACACATCAATAATCATTTGGAACCTTCTACCTCTCCAGCTTCTTTTTCGTACGGCGAAAGCACCACATTGGCGGGCTCCATCTCCATGTCCTTAGTGCCCTCCAAAGGTTTTACCCCCGCCAGGTACGCCGCCTTGGCCATAAAGTGCGTGGCCGTGGGATTAACCAAAAATATAAGCCCCATCAGCAACACCAGTTTGACGGTGACCAAGCTAAATCCCTCGTAAATTACCAGCCCCATAATAATTATCGCCTGTCCCAGCGTGTCCCCCTTGCCGGCGGGGTGAATGCGGGTGTAAAAATCAGGGAAACGCACCACCCCAATGGCGGCCACTGTTATAAAAAAACACCCCACTGCTAAAAACACACCGGTTACAACGGTTTTTATCTCCATGCCAATACCATCCCGTTAAGTGATTTCTTATTCCGCTTCAACGATCCAATCCCCCGGTTTCACGGTATTTCAAGAAGGCCAGGGTAGCAATAAAATTGATCAACCCGTAAGCCAAAGCAATATCCAAAAAGTGTGGCCGCTCGTAAATGTAGCCGAACAGCGCCAGCAACACAACGGTTTTGGTGCCCATCAGGTTTACGGCCAGCACCCTGTCCACCACCCGGGGGCCTATTATGGCCCTGTACAGCACAAGAAACGTAGCCAGTACAATCGCAATAGCAGCTGCAGTAAACATCTTTTATTCTATCTCCTTTACCCTGGCCTGCATTTCACCCGTCAGCAGACTTTCCGCGCTGGTACTGGTAATGGTGTGCACTATAAACTCATCCCGCCCGGTTTCGATGGTGACGGTGCCGGGAGTGAGAGTAATGGAATTAGCCAGCACAAATACTCCCATGTCGGTTTCATAATCTGTTTTAAACTTGATAAAAGCGGGTTCCAAAGGGGGGTTGGGATGCAACGTGAGGTAAACCAGATGCAGGTTGGCCAGCACAATCTGCCAGAGCAGCCAGGGCAAATAAGTTACGTGCCTAAAAACCCTGCTTACTCCCTGCTTAATATCACCCCGGCCGAAAATAAGGTCGTGCGACCACCAGGCCACCAGAAAGCTGGAAACAACACCAAGAAAAACAAGGATGGGCATGGTTTGCCCGGAAAGAAGCATCCAGAAGGCGAACATCATAATAAAGGTCAGCCAAAAGCTCATTAATAATCACCTGTATGATTAATTTACTGTTTCTTTGACACAAACATTACGGAGTAAATTTGCAGCAAGGCAACTATACAAACAAGCGTTATTTTTTTGTAGAAAGTATTTTTTGTAAAGAGTGTTTGTTATTAGGGGCTGCTTTTATACATCAACAATGCATAATAAATATACAATAAGCGACACTCTTTTGTAAAGAATAATTATTATTTTAAAAGTTGCTTTTATATCAATATTTCTTTACGTGGTGACAAAAAAAATGCGTGGTGACAAAGCAAACTTCTTTTTTTAGCAAATTCACTTTGTCGTTACACATGTCCAAATTATTTCGTCATTTACTACAATTGGTTGCGATAGATGATTGCGCACTTTTTCACATCTTCGGTATTGATAATTTTATCACAAACCTGACACCATAAGCAAGATTAATTGTAGTGCAACTTATCACAAATCTATACTATCACAAGCTTTATAAGGAGACAAGTACAACGGAAATAATATACATTATGCAGTATACAAAAGCGGCAAGCGGCCCGGGGCGATTATCCGAACGGGCTTTTATGAGCACAGGCAAAAAAATAGCGGATTGCCTTTTTAAAAAAGGAAAAAAGCAGCCCGCACTTTTTTGCATCTATTTGCTTTCTCCAAAAGCTGATAGTGCTTCATAAGGAGAAACAATATTGTACTTCAACGCCCGTGCTTCGGGAGATAAACCGAAGGCCACGGCCATCAGCTGGGTAAAGTACAGCACCGGGATATTGAAATTGGCGCCGTATTTCTTATTGACCAACTGTTCATAGGCGTCCAGGTTCAACTGGCACATGGGACACGGGGTGACAATGACTTGGGCCCCGCCGGCCGCGGCCGATTCGAATATCTTATATCCCAAGTCCAGCACAATATCTCTTTGGGGAATAGTTTGCGAACTTCCGCAACAGCGCGCCCGCATGGGGAAATCCGCCGCCGTGGCGCCCAACGCCTCCATCAGCCGGTCCATACCCACCGGCTGTTCCGGGTCGTCAAACTGGTAAGGCAACGCCCGGACCGTCTGGCATCCTACATAACCAGCCACGGTAAGACCGGTAAGCGGCTTTTTGACCCGCTGGGCCACCTTGTCCAAACCCACATCGGTAATGAGCACTTCCATAAACTGGCGCACCGCAAGGGTGCCGTTGTAATGCAGCCCGGCAGTGGCCAGCGCCTCGTTGGCCTTGACGCGGAAATGCTCGTCTTCCTTGAACCGCTTGTTGGTCACCGCCAGGGTCATGTAGCAGGAACTGCAGCCCACCACTACGTCCAGCCCCTTGGCTTCGGCAATAGCCAGGTTGCGGGCGGTAACCGCCTGCTGGGTAAAGTCCCCCACCACACCGGAAGCCATGGTGGCGCCGCAACAGTTCCAGTCCGGTATTTCCTCCAGGTTCAAGTCCAGCGCTTTGGCCACACCCTCAATGGAATACAGGTTGGCCTTGGCCGTCGCTTCCATGGAACATCCGGGATAAAAGCTGTACCTCATCACCTGGCCTCCTTCCGCTCAAGTTCCCGGGCCTTGCGAATAATCTTCTTCAAACCGCCCATTCCCTTGAGTTTTTTCGGCGGCAGCAGAGGCAGCCGGCCGTGTTTGAGCATGCTCATGCCCACGTCTTTCATACTAAAGGCCTTCATGATCTCGTCCAGGCCCCGCATCAGGAAATAACGGGCCGTCACCCCGCCTTCAAACATCCTGCCCCGGCTGGACATTTCCTTCCAAAATGCCTTATAAAAAGCGGATTGCGGGTAATCGTCACTACCTTGCTCAATGGCATATTTTTTCAGATCGTGCATTACGTCGACAATGGGGATGCCCCTGGGACAGCGCGCCTTGCAAGTGCAACAAGAGGTGCAGTACCAGATGGTATTGGCGTTCATAACCTCTTCTTTTTTGCCAAGCTTGATCAGGTTGAAGAGTTTCCTGGGTGAATAGTCCATGATATCCTTGGTGGCGCAGGAAATGGCGCACATGCCGCAATTCATGCATTGCTTGATATATGAACCGTTCTCCAGGCGATATATTTCCCGGGCAAATGTTAAATCATATTTCACAGGTTCTGAAAATAACTTTTTCTGCTCCATAAAGCATTTTTCTCCTTTTTCTCAATTTTAAAGGAGTACGGGCGGCTGTTTTAGCCGCCCTTTTTTTATCTAAAGCAACCGGCGGATACCACCCAGGCGGAACCTCCCAGGAATTGGAGGGATATGCCATATTCAGATATTGCAACCTCTAATGCGTGGGTGTCTACCCTGCCACACTATGAAGTACATCCCCCCACCCTATTTATTGCCCCTAAGAGAGGAGGTATGTCCATTCACATTTACAAGGTCGTCCCTATTCCGCTTACTGGAAATCCTTCATCGGGTTCGGACCCAGTTCTTCCAACTCCTCGGCGAACTCGTCCAGCATAGCCGGAATTTTGTCGTAATCCGTGATGTTCACCGTGGTGGCTCGCACCCGATCCGACTCCAGACCCAGGCGGTCCAGGGTTTCGGAAATCTTGGACAGGCGGATTTCCGCAAGCTCGCTGCCCTTCATGAAGTGGCACTGGTAATCGTCGCCGTGCTTGCAGCCCATCAGCAGCACGCCGTCAAATCCCCGACCCATGGCGTCGTTAATCCACACCAGGTTGAGGGAACCAAGGCAGCGCAACGGGATAATCCTGACCCAGGAATTATACTGCAAACGGTTGATGCCGGCCATGTCCAAAGCCGGTATGGCGTCGTTCTCACAGGCAAAAATTAGGATCCTGGGCTTTTCTTCGTCTTCCTCGGGCACCTCGATGGTTTTGACCATGTTGCCGATCATAGGCACCGAGTAGTTCTTAAAGGAAATGATCCGTTCGGGGCAAGCGCCCATGCATGTGCCGCACCTTCTGCAACGGGACGGATTGGGCAGCGGGTTGGCTTTTTCGTCTTCGTTGATGGCGCCGAAGGGGCATTCCTCGGTGCACCGTTTGCACTGGGTGCAGCGGTTCATGTTGAATTCCGGGAAGGACATATCGCCGGAACGCGGGTGCACCGCTTCCCCCTTCTCGGTGGCTTCAATGCACTGGATGGCCTTCATGGCGGCGCCGGCGGCGTCTTCCACCGCCGAAAGCATATCCATGGGCGCCCGCACCACGCCGGCTGCGTAGACGCCGGTGCGCCTGGTTTCATACGGGAAACAGATATAGTGGGAATCCGGGAAGCCGTATTTCAGCGCCGGCAACTCCGGGCCCTGCCGGTAAGCCAGATTCAACAGGTTGGACTTGATTACCGGCGCAGTGGTTGCATTGGGTTCGTCGGACGCCGCCGCTTCATCCTCGGCAGGCGCTTCTTCCACCAGCTCGCCCAGCGCCGCAGTGGGTACCATGCCGTTGGCCAGCACCACATAGTCAAACTCGTCGGCCAAAGAGGTGGTGCCCATGGTCTTGTCATCAGCCTCAATGGCCAGCTTGCCGTCTTCTTCGGTAATTGCAGTGACGTCGCCCTTGATAAATATAACACCTTCCTGCTGGGCTTTCATATAAAAGTGTTCATACTGCCCATTGGATCTGATATCCTTGTAGTATACGTAAATATTGGCCTCGGGGTTCTTTTCCTTTACATACAGGGCTTGTTTCATAGACTCGATACAACATGCCGCCGAACAGTAAGGCAGGTGCTCCGTGTCCCTGGATCCGGCGCACTGGATAAAGGCCACTTTGCCGGCCTCCAACTTACCGGCGACTGCCAGTTCTTCAAACATGGGCTGGGTAATCACATTATCAAACTTGCCAAAGCCAAGGTGCGCCAGTTTATCGGCTTCGTAGGACTTGGCGCCGGTGGCCAGCACAATGGCGCCAACCCGCTCTTCGGCGGTGCCGTCGGCGGTTTTGATAGTCGCGTCAAACATGCCCGGCGCGCCGGCGGTATTTTCAACGGTGGCCGATTTGTAAATTTTGACTCCGGCGTCCTCCACAGCCTTGACCAAGGCGGAAATACAGTTCTCTTCCAGGTCGGTGAACGGGGGCTTCAAAGGCACCTGCTTGTACATATTGCCCACGTAGCCGCCCAACTCGGCTTCCTTTTCCACCAGCACGACGGAATAACCGGCTTTGGCCGATTCCAGCGCGGCGGTAAGGCCGGCCAGGCCGCCGCCCACCACCAGAATGCCGCGGGAAAAGTTTTCCACCTGGTAAGGCTCCGGCACGCTCATATTTTTTTGCTTGACCAGACCCATGCGCAGGTTGTCCTCGGCCAGCATCTGGGTGTCCTCGTCGCCCGCGGTATGACACCAGATTACCTGCTCGCGCAGGTTGACCCGCTCCACAATCTTGTCCGATCCAAATGCAAACACGTCGAAGTTAACCCTGGCGGAACATCCGGCGATAACGACGGTGTCCACGCTCTCGCTCTCAATGTCCTGCTTAATCAAGTTTACGCCTTCCGAGCCACAAAGCTGCTCGTCGTTCTTACAAATCGGCACTTTGAATTCACCCGTCGCCACCTTGGACAGGGCATCGATGTCCAGGGCATCCCCAATTCCACAGCCTGTGCAAATATATACGGCTATTTTTTTCTCCATCGCTACTGCCCCCTCACTGTCGATTGGATGGCCTTAAGCGCTGCGGCGGTAGCATCTCTCACAGCGGCGGCCACATCCAACGGGTTTTTGACACATCCGGTGGCCACGATACCGGCAGTCCCCGCACCCGGCACCACGAAACCGTCCTCATCATAGGCCATATCCGTCGGGATCGGTGCTGTTGCGGTGGATGGCTCCATGCCGGTGGCCAATACCACCAGGTCGTAACTTTTCCTGGCCACCTGTTGCGTATCCTGGTCCTCGGCAATTACAACCAACTGGCCGGTGTCGGAATCTGCTTCAATTTCGCCGGCCTTGCCCTTGATTAAATTAATGCCGGCCGCTTCCTGCACCCTGGTGAAAAAGTCTTCGTTCTTGCCCCGGGCCCTGATGTCGATATAATAAATATCAATCTGGGCTTCGGGGTACTGTTCTCGCACGTAGGTGGCATGTTTCAGGGTTGCCAGGCAGCAAACCGAGGAACAGGCCTTGAGATGATTCTCATCCCGGGAACCGGCACACTGGACAAAAGCAATACTATTGATTTCCTTGCCGCCCGACGGGCGGACGATTTTGCCCGATGTGGGTCCGTCCATGGCGGCCATCCGCTCCATTATTACGTTGGTAATGACGTCCTTGTACCGGCCGTACCCGTAGTAACTAAGCTTGTTGGCGTCGTAAGGTTCCCAGCCGGTGGCCCACACGATTGCGCCCACGTTCAGGTTCATGGTCTTGGGCTGCATGTCGGGCTCGATGGCTTTGTACTCGCAAACCTCGGCGCACTTACCCGCGCATCCCGCTTCCTTGCATGCGTCGGCGTTAATAACGTATCGCATGGGGAAAGCAAAATCGTGGGGTAAATGGATGGCCTTGATTTTATTCATCCCGTAGTTAAATGGATTGTCTATCTCCGCCGGGCAAGCATCCACGCACTTGCCACAGCCGGTACAATTTTCGTTCACGTAACGGGGGTTCAGTTTAACCGTCACGCTGAAATCGCCTTCCTGGCCGGAGATGTTTTCCACTTCCGCCATGGTAAAGAAGTTAATCCGGGGGTTGTTCCTGATGCGCTGGAAATTGATTTCCAACCCACAGTTGGGTGGGCACAGCTTGGGAAAATACTGGTTAATCTGGGTTACCCGTCCCCCCAGGTACGGGTTCTTTTCCACAATATAAACCTCACAGCCTGCTTCGGCCGCTTCCAGAGCAGCAGTCAGGCCGCTTATTCCCCCTCCCACAACCAATATGCTTTTATTTGCCATAATTTATCACCACGCCATTCTCCCGTGTAGATTTTTCTGCCTGCTCTATTCTACCGAATGACAATCGTCCGGTTTAGCAATTGCGCGACAATTTAAACAAAAAACTTAAATCACTATTTTCTTATACATAAAATTGGGACATTTCACTGAAAAAAAACTCCAGGCAACCCGCAAGGACGCCTGGTATAGTGGTCCACTCTCCGTAAAATTAACGCCCAGTCCCCAAGTGAGTACCAGCCAGGGCTGCTATCGCAACTTTGACATGCCGCCGTTTTAAGCACAGCGCCAAGCCCGTGGCCGAAGCCACGGGCCCTTTGCGCCGTGGATGGCACAATGCGTAAAGTTACCGATCTCGCCCGGGACATGGGGTGAGATCAACTATTGGTTATCTGATTAGACTTCCAGACGAATTATGGGCTTTTTAAATACGTCCCACTCGCCGGTGTTCGGATCCCATTTGATGTTGACGAAGGACAGCCAATTCTCCTCGTCCATTTTCGGGTAGTCGGCGCGGTAGTAGTAACCCGGCCAACGGGTTTCTTCACGGAACATCACGGTGCGAACATGAGACTCGGCTTGCCACATCCGGTGGATGTTCTCCCAGCATCTCATCAACTCATGCAGGTCGGCGGCAGCCAGTTTCTCGGAGTCTTCCTTAAGAAAGGCGAGCAACTCCATGGCCCTTTCCAGGTTGGGCGTGTTGGTGCTGAAGTTCGCGCTCACGCCGCCCACATACTCATCCATCATCTTTTGGAGACGGAACATGAACATCCTGGGCTTGATGTAAGCCGGGTTCACTTCGGGGTCGGTGGTAAAGCCCTTGTTCTCTTCAAACAGCTCCAGCGGCTTGTAAGCCTTGGCTTTCAGTTCTTCCACCTTGGCCATGTCCACGTTGGGCTGCTCGTTGTTCTCCACGATATACTTGATGGCTGCCTTGGCGGCAATACGGCCCTCAGCGTGGGAACCCGAGGAGAATTTGTGGCTGGAAGCGCCGGAAGCGTCGCCGGCGGCAAACAGACCCTTGACGGTGGTCATGCTGGCATAGCCCCAGAAATACTCGGGCGGAGCGATGTCCTCGGGACCGGATACCCAGGCGCCGGATGCGCCGGAGTGGGAACCGATGAAGTACGGTTCGGCGGCGGCGATCTCCGAAGGCTTCTCTTCGGGCTGGGTGTTGGTGGCCGCCCACAGCAGGGCCTGGGAGATGGTCATATCAAGGAAGTCTTCCCAAGCTTCGGATTCCAGTTCCTTCATTTTCTTCTTGAAAGCCTTGGGATCGTCTTTATACTTCTCGGCCAGCTTGGCGATGGCTTCGTTGGTCATCATCATGAGGGGACCTTTGCCTTCGCTGACATCCAGCATGCCGAGGTAGTTGCGCAGGTTGGCCGGGATGGGTTTGACCAGGCCGTAAGGAGCCCAGTTTTGCAGCTCGTCGCGGCGCTCGACCATATACTCGCCACCGAGGGCGCTGATGGCCCTGGATTTGAACAGCAGGAACCAGGCGCCAACCGGACCGTAAGCATCCTTAAAGCGTACCGGAATGAAGCGCACTTCCTGACAGGTCATTTCCGCGCCGGCGCGAATGGTGAAGTATGCGCTGGAGCCGGTGCTGAAAGGAGGATACCAGGAACGACCCAGACCTTCACCGGTGGAACGGGGCTTGAACACGCCTACCGCACCGCCCATGGCGGCCAGAACAGCTTTGGCCTTGAAAACGTAGAATTTATTTTCCCGCACGCTGAAACCAACAGCCCCGGCAATCCGGTCGCCGTCCAGCAGCGGTTCGATAATGAAGATACGCTCGTAAATATTGTCCATGCCCAGGGCGTTCTTGGCGGCTTCCGCCACGATGACCTTGTAGGATTCACCGTTGAGCATGATTTGCCAGCGGCCTTCATTTACATACTCGCCATCTTCGGTTTTCCAAATGGGCAGGCCCCACTTTTCAAACAGGTGCACGGAACCGTCAACGTGGCGGGCAATATTGTAAACCAGGTCGTCACGGGCAACGCCCATCAGATCCTGGCGCACATACTCAACATACTGCTCCACGGTGTTTTTGCCTTTACCCACGCCAAGATACTGGTTGATAGCCGAGAGACCCATGGCCACCGCGCCGGAACGATCCACGGAAGCCTTGTCAACCAGGGTAGTTTTCAGGCCGTGTTTCTTCGCCCAGTGCACAGCTTCCACGGCCGCGCCACAGGATGCCATGCCACCGCCTACAATAAGAAAATCTGTGGTTACTTCAACAGTTTCAAAATTCATCGGCATTAGTATTAACCTCCTCCGTTAAGTTCTTTATCAAACCCCGTATTGGGAGTGCAATTATTTTTTCATGGTGGGCACAGCGTCCATCAGCAAGGAAGCCGGCTCGGTGCACAGGGTCTCGTCGTTCAGATTGTCCTGGTCGGCCGGGTATCCGCCGTCGGGCACGGCGGTGCCTTCTTCAGTGGTCCGGATGGGGAATTTAAAGCGCTTGACCATCCCGTCCCTGAACTTGATGGTCCACATAATGCTGTCGGAACCTCTCAGAGGAGTTGCAGTGGCGCCCATGGGGACAAAGTCGGCATAACCGCGCAGGTCCATGGCTTGCTGAGGGCAGGCCTTGGCACAGCAAAGGCATTCCCAACAGGCCCAGGGGTCACGGTTGTTGGCCTTCATGGATTCCTTATCCAACACCATCAAGTCGTTGGGGCATGCGTACATGCAAGCGGTTTTGTCCTGACCCTTGCAGCCGTCACATTTTTCGGTCATTACAAAAGTTGGCATTAATTCAACCTCCCGTTCCCAAATTTTAATTAAACAAGGTTTCTACGCACCGACAGCGGCATAATTGCCTTACCAGCCGGCGCTTAGGCAAATGAGGTGACAAAAAGAACCATAGAATTAACTGCAACCCTTCCTCTCCCCCAAAATACCCGCAATATCGAGTCTTTTCTTGCGCTGGGCGCGATTCATAGCTGCACCCGGCGGCCTTTATAATCACCTCCCCCAAGAACTGTGCAAAATATAGCTGTTTTGGCAACCCGGGGTCGCGGCGCTTGGATTCCGGTATGACCCGGCCCTCACCGACGATGATGCACAATGTATTCACTCCTGGGACCCGTTCTTGTGACAACTGTCTCTTTCCCTGGCACGACCCCGTATAAAAAAGCCGTAAAAAGTAATTAGACATTCGACGCTTAAATATCCGGCTCCTTCTTCTCTCCCGGCTAAAAACCTGTTTTTTATAGCCGAAATTACGACATTTTTCGCCACATGCCAAATTTATCCGCCGGAGGAAGGTACCGCTTGCCGGGCGCGCCCTTGGCGCACCCGGTAGTATTCCAGTTGTTGGAGAGGCTCATTTCGGAATCCTCTTCGTACTCCCATGTCAAGCGTGTTACTTTTTGGTTCCGGGCATATCTTCGTATGCGCCCTTCTTGATTTCAACCTTTTCGGCGGTTTTGTAATATTCGCGCAGAATTTCCATGACCTCGGGACGACCGAACTCAATGGGAATCTCCTCGCCGTCCTGCATCATACGGCGGAACTTGGTGCCGCTGACCACGCAGCGATCTTCCGGCCCGTGCGGGCAGGTGCGCTGGCTGGCCATACTCTGGCATTTGTAGCAGTAAAAGGTCCAGGCAATCAGCATGGGCTCAAGTTCCAGAGCGCCGGGCCAGAGTTCTTTAAATATCGTCTGGGCGTCAAAGGGGCCGTAGTAGTCGCCTACGCCGGCATGGTCGCGGCCGACGATGAGGTACTTGCAGCCCCAGTTCTGACGGAATACCGCGTGCAACAAAGCTTCCCGGGGTCCGCCGTAACGCATTTCCATGGGATACACGCCAAGGGCGATATTTTCTTGCGGGAAGTAGTGTTCCACCAGCACTTCATAGCACTTGGTGCGCACTTCACCAGGAATGTCGCCGGGTTTCAGGGCGCCGACGATGGCGTGGATGAAGCATCCGTCCACCAGTCCGCTTTCCATGGCGAACTTGCACAGGTACTCGTGAGAGCGATGCATAGGGTTCCTGGTCTGAAACGCCACGACATTGGACCAACCCTTGGACTCAAACAACTTGCGGGCTTCTTCGGGATAGAGGTAATACTTGGGGTACTTTTGGGGATATACGCCTTCGTTGAGAACCTTAATCGGGCCGCCCAGGTTATACTCACCCTGACTCATAACACTGGCCACGCCGGGGTGCCCTTCGGCGTCCAGGGTCTTGAACACTTCGCGACACTCGGCTTCCTTGTCGTAAGTATAGATGTCTTCAACAGTCATGGTGGCGTAAAGTTCGCCGGACGCCTTGTCGATTAATGCCACGTCCATGTTTGCGTTCAGGCTGATGGCGTCTTTTTCCGCGCCGGTGATGGAAAGTGTAACCGGCATGGGCCACATGGCGCCGTTGTTCAATTTAAGGTCAAATACACAACCGGTATAATCATCCTTCTTCATAAAACCAGTCAGGGGGGTAAACGCGCCGATGCCCAGCATCAGAACATCGGATGTTTCTCTTGAACTCATGTAAACCTTGGGGAGGCCTTGTGCTCGCTCGATTTCCGCTTTCCTTTCCGCCCCGTACAAAAGCAAAGGCTTCAGTTTTCCCTCCGGACCATGCGGTTTCGGTAATGCCATAAGTGCTTTTCCCTCCTACTAATTTTAATTTAATTTTGCAAACAGGGAACAGAAAAGTTCCCAATGAAAACCCAACCTCCCGAACACCTTACCCCTATAAAATCTATTTACTTGAACAATCTATCGATTGTCCGGCAAATGACATTTTTTTGTCGCGGACACGCTATTACAAGAAAGGACTGGACGCTAATATTATGTTTGGAGTTTATGCCCTTATGAATTGACATCTTATCTTAATCTTGCAATTTCTTCCACAATATTTGTGAAACCAAACACTAAAGGAATTAGACACGGGTCTGTAATGTTCCTCCTTTTACCTAAGTGAAATATTTTGGCATTGCCTACCAAAACATGTCCGTTTTTGTGAATATAAGCACATATTCAATAATACCTTCCCCTGCATTCACTATTATATTAAAATATAGCATGTTTATCATTCATTGACAAGCCCTTAATCCCTGTGGCAGCGCAACATTTTTTGACTTTTTCAGCGTATTTGCTCGGCATAACGGCGTTTAGGGTATTTTATTTTAAATGCCGGATTGACTAAATTTTTCTACATACCCTTCCAGCAGTTCACTACGCCCGGATTCCAAGTACTCTTTCATTACCCTGGCGCGCCGAAACCTGGCCCCCTCGCTGACCACACCCATCACCAGATGATTCACATAAGGCACAAAGGTGTATTGGCTGTCCAACACCGGCGGAGGAACAAAGAACTGCTCCAACAGTCCTATATCGGCAATGAGAAGCGGAGCCAGTTCCCGGGGTTTTTTGTTTTTTCCGTTCACAATACGTACCTTTTGGCATTGAGGCAATTCAAAATCAACTATT
Organism: Bacillota bacterium; assembly: GCA_022360435.1. Classification (GTDB taxonomy): domain Bacteria; phylum Bacillota; class Desulfotomaculia; order Desulfotomaculales; family Desulfallaceae; genus BRH-c8a. Next base: position 16,236 of record JAKSCU010000259.1, on the reverse strand, counting down.
TCCCCGGGCAGCTCGATGCCATGCTCCCGGCGGTACTTCTCCACCAGCGACTGCATATTACCGCGCATATCCTCACTGCTGACTTTATTACCCGACAGCCCGTACATGCGACAGGTAAACGGCCTTGCTTCGTAAACCCGGCAGGCATTGTCGGAATCAAGAAAGGGGCAGCGCTGGCCGGCATCCACCAATTCCAAAAAATAGTAGCGAATAGCCCTTTCCAGTAGGTCCGGCCACTGGCCGGGCATGTTTGCGTTCACGTAACGAAACATATTCAAGTATTCAATAATATAGGCGGGTTGCGGCACTGTACAGCATATGGCGCACTTTTCGCACTCAGTGTCCGGAACCTGCTCATACACAGCTTCGAGCTTTTCAAACAGTCCCTCTCCGCCGGCCTGGCTAACGGCTTGGTGCAGTTTGTTCAAAGGCAGCACTGCTTGCCATCTCCTTTCATATCTGTTGCCACTATTACCGTGTCTATAACCCTTATATTTATACACAAATTTATTTTTTCCTTTAACCCGGCCAAAAGGGGGAGAAAATAAAAGTAAACAGCTTAAAAATCAAAAAAATGGACCAGGCGACTTTTTAAAACCATAAAGCGCCTGATCCATTTTTTTGTTGCTGGGGATGAAACGGTGCAGTAATATAATACATATCGGTTTTAATATTATACTGCAGGCGGGATGTGGCATAACCATGGTATTTTTAAGCTTTTTGTTTATTTTCAGCGGGCTGGTGGTTATCACCGCCGGTGTGCTTATGTCTACATTATATCTGGCCGGCGCCGGAAAGTGGCCCGGCCTCCACCCCGGACGCTGGGAGGGCCGCTTTAAAAAATCAATGCAGGTCACCGGCGGCGGGTTTTTATTGACCCTTGTGGGTATCCTGGCCGGCTACGGTATTTAGCCCGCCACAGGGACGGTAGCGCATCCCTTCCAATATAACATCAAGCACTTTGGAGCTTGTTTTTCAGGAGAAACCCGTCTAGTTGTGGTGACAGCCGTGGTGCTCACCATGGTGATGTTGGCAAGACGTGCGCCGGGACACCAACTCGCCGCGCATGTAGCTGTTCACCACTTCATCTATACCACCACCGACGCCGGTAATCACTTTCAGGCCGGCGTCTTCCAAACTGCTTAGAGCATGAGCTCCTATTCCGCCGGTAATGACCACGTCCACACCTTCGGTCCGCATCAAGCCGGCCAACCCTTCATGGTTATGCTGCAAATTAGCGGCGGAGACGTTTTTTCTGGCTTTAATGGCGCAACCTTCCACATCGACGATTGCAAACTCTCTACTCCTGCCGAAATGCTGGTTTATCTGCCCATTTTCATACGGCAATGCCAGTCTCACTGATTTAATCCCTCCATTTGTATAGAACATAATATTATTGCTGCCCTTTCAACCGCACATAATCATCATTATCCGGCCAACAACCCGGCGCAGTTTCATCCGAATCGCCACATCCCGGGAGTGAATCGTCCGCCTTCCCGCCACCAACTCGCCCGGTTCGCACCACCGGCCGGGAAATTATTTTTTCGGTTTTTTTGCCCCCGCATTTCCCGCAGGCACAACCCTCCCCCCGGGTAAGGGATAAAACCAACACCTCGGTTATTGTCCCGCAGTCCAAACATTTAAATTCATAAATAGGCATCGGGGGCCCCCCTGTTTTGAACATTGGTTCATATGTATTTTAAATTCCCAAGCCACCTCATGTCAAGTTTTTTTTAAGGAATGGAGCACACCCCTGGGGAGAATGTCTCCAAAATTAGGTGGCCGATTCGCATTCCTAAGCCCCCAGGCCTTGTCGGCACAATATAATGAAAATAGTCTTTGTCTACTATTTTTTCATCGGAAGCACCAAAAAAAGCGCACTTGCTCGGTTCCCCGGAGCGTGCGCCTTTTAATACTCTGCTCCTTTGTCCTTGCCATATATATGGCAAGGTATACTTTCCTGAGAGTATTAAAAAAGCGCACTTGTTCAGTTCCCTCTGCGTGCGCTTTTTAATACTCTTATCCTTGAATCCGGCCATTAATATGGCCGGGTATACTTTCCTAAGAGTATAAAAAAACCCCCGCTTTGAAGCGGGGGTTGTCGATAATGCTATTAAACGCATCCGGTGGGCTTGGGGAGACCTGCCAGTTTGCAAGCGCCCTTGGCCGGGCCGGACGGAAACAGTTCGTAAATTTGTTTCAGGCTGTAGCCGGTTTGTTTACACATTTTACGTACCATGGGAGCAACCTGAAACTGCTTGTAATAGTCACGCAGGTAATTGATCACTTTCCAATGATCATCGGTAAGTTCTTTAATACCCTCGGATTCAGCAAAGTAAGTAGCTACGCCTTCGTTCCAGTCCTCGGGATTAATAATGAAACCGTCCTCATCAAGCTCAATCTTACTCCCGCCTACTTCAAGAAAAGCCATTAAATTCACCTCCGAAATATTTAACCAGACAGACCTTCACTTTCCCCTATATATTTTTTAGGGTAAAAACTATTGTCCACATGCAATATATTAACATCCCAACAGCAAGAGCGCAACATGCTAACACATTAAAAAATTATCCTCATCCCGAACTTGGCCCGATCAACGGTTTGCGGCATTAAGCTTTTGCTGAACGTTATTATGTGTAATGCAAAACGCAAACAATCATTGTAATATCCGGGCCTGTAAAATGATGTCCGTTTTAAACAACTGCTTCTCCCCCGGACCGGGTTGACTGTGCGAACAGCACGGCATAAATCTAAACGATGTACTCTAAAGCATCAACTCGCTTCCTTACCCATACTCCTCCTTGGGAGCTTATGGGTTTGGCGCCGGGAGGGATGACGCCCCGCCGCCAAAATTTTCCGGTCACATAAACAATAGCGCTTATATGGCCCGGATTTAATTTTATTCTTAAATGATAATACGACACAGCGTTAATGATTCCTTCAACAAATTAAACTAATTTAAACGCTGGTTAAATTAGGCATTATGTTCCAGGTGGCAATAAAAAGCACCAACGCCCCCGTTATCAACAAAATGTAATGACAAATCAATCGTATCTAATTTGCTCATTTTGCGCGTTTATACGGCACTTAAAAAAACATTGACTGTAGTGGGAAAAAGTGTTGCCAATTAACTGTGGACCGGATATAATAATTAGCAAGTTACATAAAGCACAAATCCAAGTTCAATATTTCGCAATCATCTCCCAACGCAGTTTGGATCTCGCGTCCGCGATGAAATGCATGAAAAATAATAATCAATAAGGAGGGGGAACTGACAGATAAAGCGCCTGAAACTGCACCGTGGCTTGTGAAATCCGGCTCAATCCTTTGTTGTTTTAGTATTAATCAGGCGCCCTATTTTCAAGACATTACTAGCGATATATAGCCCGCAAATTATATTTGCGCATATAAGAGCACAGCCGGTAAACCCATTTTATAACGCTTTATTATTACTTAATCGATTAAAGCCTGCCGGCACCGCCAAGGAGGAGGTAGGTTTAATATGGAACTGCAAGCGCAGGAAAAAGCAAACGCCAGCCTGAGCAGCGGCCCCAAAGAATCTTTCTTGTCCGAGTTTTTAAGCGAACGCAAATGGTTTATCGTGGCGGTTATGGTGGCAACTGCCATCTGTTTGATGCCAACACCCGAGGGCCTTACTTTACAAGGCAAGTACGTACTGGGACTAATGGCCTTCGTGGTAATATGCTTTTTTACCGAAGCCATACCGCTCCCGGCAGTCGCACTGATAATCGGGTCTTACCAGGTTGTGATGGGCTTGACCAGTTTCAGGGACGTACCAGCGACATTTATGAATGACGCTGTCGGTTTTATTATGGGGGCGCTGATGATCGGGGCCATGTTGGTCCGATACAATATCCATAACAAAATCGCCCTGGCCATACTTAATGTGGCAGGGACAAATGTCACCCGGGTCACCCTCGGTATCGTCACTTTTTGCGCCTTCAGCGCCGGATTCGTGTCGGAACATGCTACCGCCACCATAATGCTCCCGGTGGGGATGGGTATCGTCGCCTTGTCCGGCGGCATCAGCAAGGTCCCCCGGCTGGGTAAAATGCTGATGCTGGCCATTGCTTACGGCTGTGTCATCGGCGGCTTGGCGTCTCCTTCCGGCGGCGCCCGGAATGCCCTGATGATCGGGTTTTTGAACGATTACGGCATCACCGTCACCTACGGCCAGTGGCTTTTAATGGCCATGCCCTTCACCATTGTCATGATTCCGTTTCTGGTGTTCTGGCTGACCAGATTGTTTAAACCCGAAGTGAAGGACCTTTCCAAAGCCGTGGCAGAAATCAAAAAAGAAATGGCTTCCGCCGGCGCCATGTCCGGGAAAGCCAAAATGGCTCTGGCCCTGTTCATCACCGTGCTGGTTCTGTGGATTACCATGAGCGAACATCTGGGCCTGGGTAACATCGCCATCATGGGCGCCATCATTGCCATGATCCTGGGACTGGTGGACTGGAAATATTTACAGGAACATACCCAGTGGGGTGTAGTGCTGCTTTACGCCGGAGCTATTTCCCTGGGCACCCTGCTGGCCAGCACAGGCACAGCCCTGTGGTTGGCCGAGAAGTTAATCAACATGGTAAATTCAATAGGTATTGAATCAGGCCTCCCCCTCCTGGCAGCCACCACCACCATAACCGCCATAACAACGAACACCATGGCCGACGGGCCGACGGTGGCGGTACTCGGTCCCATACTATTGAAAGTGGCCGATCTGGCCCAGACTTCACCATTCGCCATCGGCATCGCCACTTCGCTGGGTTCGGCTTTCGCTTATCTGTTGATTATCGGTACCCCGGCCAACGCCATCGTATACGGTCCCGGGTACCTGAAAGCCATCGACTACATCAAGGCCGGCTCGGTACTGTTTCTGGTTTCCCTGGTTCTGGTAATCTTCGGACTGGCGGGGTTTTGGTGGAAAGTTCTCGGCATCTGGTAGATTTACCGAAAAAACGCGTAAAAACTTCCAGCACTATATAGTTTCCCCTGAAGGTTGGCCTGGTCACAAAACCCGGCATATGTTAAAAAAGCACAAGAAGTATTAAAAAGCGCGCCGAGGGAACCGCATGAGCGCGCTTTTTTTATTGTTCAACCCGGCGGAATAGGGTAAACTGAGGTCGGGAGTGATAGGGAACGTGATCGTACTGCAAGCCGCACATATATATAAATTCTTTGGCGGGACGCTCATCCTTGAGGACGCCACCCTGACCGTACAGCATGACGAGCGGGTGGGATTGGTGGGCCGCAACGGATCGGGCAAGACAACGCTGCTGAAAATCATTACCGGCTCGCTTCAACCCGACACCGGCGCAATTATCCGTCCCAAAACAGCCACTACCGGTTATCTGGCCCAGGACGGGGGGCTGTTGTCGGGGCGCACCGTGCTGAAGGAAATGCTGTCGGTCTTCGACCACCTGGCGGAAACCGAAAAGCAGCTGCGGGAACTGGAAGCCGACATGGGACGGCCCGAGGTGATGGCCGACCCGGTAAAACTGGAGAAAGTTCAGGACGAGTACACCGGCCTGCGGGAAAGTTTTAGCCGCGGCGGCGGGTACGAGTATGAATCAACAACGCGCAGCGTTTTATACGGGCTCAAATTCTCCGACCGGCACCTGGACATGCCGGTGGACCGGCTCAGCGGCGGCGAAAAAACCCGCCTGGCCCTGGCCCGGCTGCTGCTGCTCAAACCCGACGTGCTTATCCTGGACGAACCCACCAATTACCTGGACATGGAAACCATGGATTGGTTGGAGAAACACCTGCAATCTTATTCCGGGGCCATCCTGGCCGTTTCCCACGACCGTTACTTCCTGGACGCCCTGGCGGGCACCGTTTACGAACTGGAACGCTGCCGCTTGACGCGCTACCGGGGCAACTATTCCCGTTACCTGGTGCTCAAAGCGGAAGAAATGGAACGCCAGGCCGCCCGGTACCGGCACCAGCAGGAAGAGATGGCCCGGATGCGGGATTTTGTCCAGCGAAATATAGCCCGGGCCTCCACCACCGGGCGGGCTAAAAGCAAACTGAAAATGCTGGAACGAATCAAACCCCTGGAAAAACCGGCCAACGAAGGTAAAAAACCCGGCATGGCCATGGACATAACCAGACCAAGCGGCGAGGAAGTGCTGGTGGCCAAAGAGATAGCGGTTGGCTTCGGGAATAAAATATTGGCCGGTCACATCAGCTTCACCATCACCAGGGGCGAACGAGTGGCCCTGGTGGGGCCGAACGGCACGGGCAAAACAACACTACTGAAAACCATGGCCGGGCTGCTGGCCCCGCTGGCAGGCCGAATCCAAGCCGGTTATCACGTAAAGACCGGGTATTACGAGCAAGAGCAAAAGCATATGGCAGGGGACAAAACCGTGCTGCACGAACTGTGGGATGATTTCCCCCAGCTGGAGGAACAAGGAGCGCGCTCGCTGCTGGGCAGGTTCTTGTTTAGTGGTGACGACGTGCTGAAAAGGACAGTCGACCTGAGCGGCGGCGAAAAGTCCAGGCTGGCTTTGGCCAAACTGCTCTGCACCCGGGCCAATTTCCTGCTGTTGGACGAGCCTACCAGCCACCTGGACATTGCCGGCAAAGAAGCGCTGGAAGAGGCGCTGCTGGAATTCCCTGGCACACTGCTGTTTGTGTCCCACGATCGCTACTTCATAAACAAAATCGTCACCCGGGTGATGGAGTTAACCCCCAACGGCGTCATTTCCTATCCGGGCAACTTTGATTATTACCAGGCTAGAAAGCCTATGGTCGGAACGGACAAGGCAATCGTTCGCCAGGATTACCGGATGGCGGCGGGCAAAAAAGAGTTTTTGCAGCGCAAGGAAATGCAGCGAGAGGAACGCAAGAGGCAGCGCCGGATAGACGAACTGGAGAACTTGGTGGTGCAAACCGAAAAAATAATCGCTGATCTGGAAAAAGAGCTTTACCAGCCCGAAGTTTACGCAAACCATGAGATATACAAAGAAAAGAATGCCTCCCTGGAAAAACTGCGGGACGAACTGGAACTCCACATGGAAGAATGGCTGGAACTAACGGAATAATTACGGGGACACCTTAGGAATAATTACGGGGACACCTTACTTAATTTTTTAAAAATTAAGTAAGGTGTCCCTTAAATTACAGGTGTCCCTTAAATTACTTAAATACCAGTGTTTTTAACACCGAGAGCAACTGGGACCAGTTGTCCACCAGGAAATCGGGGTTCGCCACGCGCAGTTCGTCCCGGGACGCCATTCCCCAGCCAACGGCTATCGTCGTCACACCGGCGCCGCGGCCCGACTCTACGTCAAATAAACTGTCACCGACAAATATAGCCTGCTCGGGACGGGTGCAGAATTTTTCCAACCCCAGCAACACCGGCTCGGCGTCGGGTTTGGGCTTTTGCACATCCTCCAGGGCCACCAGGTGTTCAATATAAAGGTCCAGGCCGGTTATCGTCAAGCCGCGCGTAGCCACGGACCGCCGCTTGGAAGTTACCACCCCCATCCCTTTTACCATGGGAGCAATTTCCGCCAGCGCCTCCCGGGTGCCCGGGAACACTTTGACATATGCATCGTGGATGCTAAGTTGGTGTTGGACGTAACAGTCAAAAAGCTCCCGCCACCTTGCACCGCCGAACTGTTTGCAAGCATCCCGCAGCGGCAGCCCCACGGTTTTCATAACGGCGCCGTTTTCCCAAGGTATCTCCATGCGTTGGAAGACATAACGGAAAGTGGTTTCAATCAGCGGCAGAGAATCCAGCAGCGTACCGTCCAGGTCGAATAAAACCAACTCTTTTGGCATGAGTCATATCTCTCCAATCCGGTGTCTTTTATAAAAGCGTTGGTTGGAGGTTTGTGTTATTTAGTAGATACCAACCACATGCGTTCACTACTCAATTATAACAGAAACGGCCCGCGGCGTAACCCCGCAACCAACAAATCGGCCACAGGTTTAACGGGTGACATTGGAGATAATTTGGCTACAAAACTTTGGTTCCGGACCACTTCGTGATATAATATACTTATGTCATAATGTGGACATTTAGCCAGTCACATTGGAACACTTCATACCAATAAATCACGGGAGGCTACACCAATGAACAATAACGTATTTGAAAAAGCCAGAGAACTGGGCGCCAGCATTATCGAATCAGAGGAGTTCAAAGAAATCCAAAAACGGGAAAACGAAATGATCAAAGACGCCAACGCTCAGGTTCTTTTAAAAAAATTTCATGAACTGCAAAGCCTGCAGCGAGAGAAAACCAAGAACGGAGGCGCCCTTTCTCCCGAGGAGACCGCTGAATTTGAACAACTCCAGTTAAAACTGGTGGAGAATAGTACCGTTAAGTCTTTCTCAGAGGCGCAGGAAAAATTTCAGGCCATGATGAACCAGGTAATGAAAATAATCCGTGATGCTGGTGCCGACAAGATGAAAGAATAAGCTGAAAAATTAATTGGTATTTTTCCAAGGGGGTTGTCAGCGTTGCCGGTGATTAAAGAGGCGGAACTGCCGGGGCTTGGTAAAAAATTTGAAATATCACTTGATAACGGCGACCGGGTGGCGGTTGTCATCCTGGATGAAGGAAACAGGGAGGTCTATTACTTCCCCGCCGGGGAGGAGGACGCGCTGTCCTCGGTGACCATGACCGACCAGGAAGCCAGGCAGGTGGGGGCTATCATCAGCGGTTCATTTTACCAGCCACATTTACTAGAAAAGCTGGAAACAGCCGTGGCAGACCTGCACATAGAGTGGATTAAAGTGCAGGAAGGTTCGGAGGTGGCCGGGAAAAGCATCGGCGAACTGGGCTTGCGCAAAAACCACGGTATTATAGTTATTGCCGCCATTGAGGACAAGAGCAAGGGCAAACAGTGCAAATCCTTAATCAATCCCGGACCTTCGCACATTTTTACTCCCGGCTACACCATTGTGGCTGCCGGAATTAAAGAAAAAATGCACCAGTTTGAAAAGATGCTTAAGGCATGAATAAGGAGATGACAGTTGAGCGAAAATATTATTTTAAACCTTGGCCTGGCGTTCATTTTTATCAGCTTGGCCATATTTGCCGCCAATAAGTTAAAATTTTCTTCCATCCCCTTCCTGATTCTGGCGGGTATGCTGGTGGGTCCCCATGCCCCGGACATTATGGGCGTGTCTTTGGCCCTGGTGCACAGGACCGAATCCATCGACATACTGTCCCGCCTGGGTGTGTTATTAATGTTGTTTTACCTGGGGCTGGAGTTTTCCACGGGCAAGATTGCCGCCTCCGGCGCTTCCCTCTTCAAAGGCGGCACATTCTACGTGCTGCTTAATTTCTTGCGTGGCTTGGTATTTGGCTGGATATTTTTTAACGATTGGACCGAAGCCTTTGTGGTGGCCGGGATTACGGGCATATCAAGCAGCGCTATAATCACAAAGTTGTTAGTTGACTTAAAAAGGACGGCCAACCCGGAAACCGAGTTCGTCCTGGGCATCATGGTGTTTGAGGATGTTTTTTTGGCCTTATACCTGTCTGTCCTGTCGGCGTTATTGTTCAGCGGCGGGAATATGGAACTGGCGCAAATTCTCCCGGCTATGCTGTTGATATTTGCTTTCATACTCGCCATTATCATGCTGGGCCGACGCATCGGCAACCTGCTCGAACCAAGGCTGTCCGTTAAATCCACCGAAAGTTTCGTGGTCATTATTTTTACTTTGCTTTTGCTCACCGCGGTGCTGGTGGAAACTATTCACATTGAAGAGGTCATCGGGGCTCTCCTGCTGGGCATGGTCATAGCCGAAACCATCCACTCCAAGCGGGTGATCCAGTACATTACGCCCATGCGGGACCTTTTTGGGGCGGTTTTTTTCTTCTCCTTCGGCTTGGAAATAGATTACCGCATATTTGAAGTCGCCGTGGGTGTCGCGCTGGCCGCAGTGCTGATGACCGTGGTGGGCAACATCATCACCGGCCTGATAGCCTCCTGGCTGGCCGGCTACAACCTGAGACGCAGTTTTACCGTAGCTTTCACCGTCATCGCCCGGGGCGAATTCGCCGTTATAGTGGCCAGCCTGGCGGTAGCCGGAGGCATAAGCGAAGTTCTGCCGGCGTTCGCCGCGTTGTATGTGTTGCTCCTGGCCTTTATCAGCCCGGTGTTGGCTAAAAACGCCCGCTTCTTTTACGAGCTTTATATCAAGCTTATCAACACTTTCTCTCGTCCGAGAACACAAAACTAAAACCGATTGCCGATTTTTATTTCGGCAACACATCCAACTGCCCGTCCAACACCCCCAAAAAAACTTCCACCAGGTAAGGGTCAAACTGAGAACCGGCGCATCGCACCAGTTCCTCTTTGGCTTTCTCCGGCGTTAAAATATCCCGGTACGGACGGCTGTTCGTCATGGCGTCGTAAGCGTCGGCTATGGAAAGAATGCGACACTCCAAAGGGATATCCTCCCCTTTCAGACCCAGTGGATAACCGCCGCCGTCCCACCATTCGTGATGTTTCAAAATCCGGTCCGCTATTGGCGCCAGGTCCGGTGAAGACTGGGCAATGCGATGACCGATTTCACAATGACGCTGCATTTCATTGGTCTCATCGGATGTAAGCGGGCCTTGCTTGAACAGAATGTGATCCGGAATGCCTACCTTCCCGATATCATGAAACTGGGCCAGCAAGAGCAAATCATTGGTCCGGTGGTTGGACAAACCGAGGACCCACGCCATTTCCGCCACCAGGGTCTGCAGCCGCTCGGCGTGCCCTTCGGCAATAAAGTCCCTGGCTTCCACGGCTTTCATAAGGGTTTGTACAATAGCGCTGCGCGCGCTCTGTTGACAGTGCAGCTTTTCCCTGTACATGTTATTATCGGCTTCACGAAAAAGAGCAACCATGTCAGGTTCGGTTTCACCGCTCAGGGCAAAACCCAATGACAGGCTCATGGGCAGTTCAAGATTGACTTCGTTATACCTTGATAGGGCTTCTTTAACGCGCCGGCAAGCATTTTCAACTATCTCCAGATTGCAACGGGGCAGCAGCACGGCAAACTCGTCACCACCGATACGCGCCACCATGTCGTCATTCCGAAAAGACTCCTTGACCACCCCGGCAGCAGCCACTAGAAGCCCGTCCCCGGCATCGTGTCCCAAGGTGTCGTTGACAAATTTCAACCCGTCCAAGTCACAAATAATTATCCCCACCGGGTTGAAACGTCCGCTTTCCATCCGGCGCATTTCCTGCTCAAAATAATTGCGGTTGTAAAGACCGGTAAGGGAGTCATGGAAACTGAGGTATCTTAGCCATTCCTCGGTTTGCTTGTGCTCGGTTATGTCCATGTAATTACCCAGAGCCGCACGCCTGCCCCGGTATGATATTGACGTTAGTGTTTCCATGATCCACCGCACTTCCCGGTGCTTATTGATTATCCTGAACTCGTGCGGGGTGAAAGTCTCTCCCCTGAGCATCTTTGCAGCCCCATTCCTGACCTTTATTCTATCTTCGGGATGGATAAGGCTCATGGAACTCCTGCCCAGCAATTCAACGGCGGTAAACCCGGTATGTTCCTGGAATCTGGGATTGATAAACCGAAACACGCCGTCTTGTATGATATATATACCGATGGGCGAGCTGTCGGCCATTGTCCGGAATAGTTCTTCGGCTTGCTTACGCTTGGTTATGTCAATATATATGGCGTAAATCCCCATCAATTTATCGTTAACTTCAATAGGGTAGCTGAATAAAGCAACATTAATCAGGCCACCGCCTTTACGCCTGCGAACGGTTTCCCTCCCCACCACCCGGCCCTCCAGGGCTGTGTTCAGAATGTCCAGCGATTCGCCGGACAGGTTTTGGGGAACAATTATTTCTTTTACATCACGTCCCTTTATTTCCTCCAGAGAATATTGGAACAGGTTTTCAAACCCCTTGTTTATTTTCAACACCTGGTCCCGGTTGTCAAGCATGGCAATACCGATGGGCGCGTTTTCAAAAAGCTTCTGGAAATAAGCCTTTTGCAGAATTATTTCCTCTTCCATCATTTTACGCTCGGTAATGTCCCTGCTTATGTCAATGGACCCCACCAGGTTGCCCTGGTTGTCATAAAGCGGCGAAGCCTTGGTCCATATGTATGCTCCCTTGCCCCCATACGCCAAGGGAGCAAAAGTTTCACTGAAAAGCACATCCCCTTTTTTTTCAACGTACTTGTATTCTTTCTCTATTTTTATATCCCGGGAAAAAACCATATCCACCATGGTCGGACGCCGAACCCCGTAAAAAGGTAACGCGTATGCGTAATCACCACAACCAATAATCTCGTCCTTGGGCACGCCGGAAATTTGTTCCATAGCCTTATTCCAGGCAATTACCTTTCTGTCGCGGTCTATGGCAAAAGTGGGGTCCGGCAAAAATTCAATCAGATCCTTCAACTGAACCAGGGCCGTACGCAGTATCTCCTCCGACTGTTTACCGTTGGCAATATTTTTATGCAGCGTCTCTTCCAGTATCTTCTGTTTGGTGACATCGATAAATTGCCCCAGGATGGCCGGATGCCCGTTAAATTCAATTACAGAAAAATAAACCTTGACATAATAAACTACACTGCTGCGGCTTAAGGCGCGAAAAACATAACTGCCGTGAACATCTTTACCGGCCAGACATCGCCCGGCTTTTTCCATTACCCAGTCCCGGTCATCGGGATGGATAAGCTGTTCAATTGGCATATCAAACAACTCGGCGGCAAAATAGCCGCTAACCTCCTCCAACCCTTTGTTAATCAGTTTTAGACAACCATCCTGAAAAACGAACGCCGGCAGAGGTAAGTGCGCAAAAATGTTCTGAAAGTTGGCAGAATCCATCTAAATCCCCGACCTTCCATATCTACAGCCGCGATATTAACAGATAAAACGGTAAAACGTAATTGAATTCTATTTTAAATAATGAACAATTGCAGTATATTTGATTACGACATTCCTTTTCCATTTCCCTTTATAAACATCTAAAAAAGGGCAATGATTATATCGATCCACTCGTTAAAATCCTTCTTTGCATAAAAAATAACCCTGATTCCTCAACAAAGAATTCAGGGAATTTACTAAATTGGCCGCCGACATAACCGGGCAACACAGCCGGTTTTATTGTTTAAACTCGCCCAGAATCTTGTCTATCATTTTAGTGCTGACGCGATCCTGCAGTTCTTCCGGATGATTGGTTACTATCTCTCTTATAACATCTTCCCTGGATACTTGCCCATTTGCATTAAGCAAACAGGTGGCTATTCCACGCAGCAGCTTGGTATCATCGCTCTCATCGTCCCTGTTGGGTTTGCCTGAATTTTTGGCTGCCATATATATCACCCCTCCAAAAGCCAATCCTATACCTTGCTTTCATGTCTTTTAAATATCAAATCTATTCATTCTCCCATATCTTCTGCGTCATTATTGCTTGCCAGAAGCTCAAATACTTCATCACCTCCATAAGGCACAATGGCCACCTATTAAAATACATTATAGGGTACAGCGTGTCACCTGTTAATAGTGTTACAAAAAAAATACTACATTTTTAATGTAGCTCTTTACAATCAATTGGTATTTTATGTTATTGTCAGCCTGCCAGGTGGCTACCCGAGGGAACTTGAATATAAAAGACAAAAACGGCAAGCAAAAAAGTATAGCTTTGAATACACGCCAGCCCTGTGCTAAATCATTCCTTGGTACTTGCTCGTCTAATCCGGGGACATAAAACGTTGGTGCAATAAATAAAATGAGCATGGAGAAAATGCTTCCCCGATCACGGTAAACGAATTCCTAATGCTAAAAAATTAGGCATTATTTACGCGGGCGCCATCTTATCAAGGCAAACTATTCCAATAAAAATTCATTAAACTGCGACTCCTCTAAATTTACCTGGAGAATGCGATTTCTAAGTATACGACCGCGCTTAAGAATGACTTTAATCACCTCCATAGCTTGAAATGTAGAGATCATAGACGGGGTGACCGCCAAAACACCCAGGACAGCCTCAGGTCTCTTGGGCTCCACTCCCGGGGAGTGGTTTGCGCCATAAATTTCTTTAAAACTCGTATCTTCAGGGAAGACGGTCATTACCTGACCGTCAAAGCCGGCAATAGCGCCGTGTACATACGGAACGCCCATATCTCGAGCAATTTCCAAAAGCGCCAGGCGATCATGAATATTGTCCAGAGCATCGACCAGCACATCACACCCAACCAGTAAATCAGCACCATTAATGGTACTGATTTTGAGATGGTGCGATTTTACGTTAACGGCAGGGTTAATGCTCTTAACTATTCTACCTGCCTCTTTGGATTTTGATGTTCCGACGGAGTTTACGCTACAAATGGCCTGCCGGTTCAAATTTGTCTCATCAAATACATCATGGTCAATAATGACAAGGCTTCCGATTCCTATCCTAGATAGGAGAAGAATCAATGTGCCGCCCTATCCACCCGAGCCTATTACTCCAACTCGCGATTTAGCTAGGCGGAGTTGGTCTGAAATTGAGAAGCCGCTTTGGTTACGGACATAGCGATATGGCCATATTCCTTGATTGAGAGCTTCAATATACACATCGTGCATACTGACCTGGAATTGGTCGGCCAGCCTTTGGGATTCACTGTCTTTTAGTATCCACATTCTTCTATCTGCGGGATCGAGATATTCTTCCGCAGCTTCAGCAAGGAGGATTTCAAAACTCTGTCGTTCTTTCGTTTCCATCTGCCAATCTCCTTCGTTTTATATGCACCATACCGGATGGTGTGTCCGGCATGGTGCATATATTGATTCTGGGATAGAGCTCTGCTTGCTACGGTATCTCTAGCGTGCCTTTACCAAATATCACTCTTTATTTTTTATCAACTTCTGATAAACCAGCCAAACTCCACCGCGTCGGAATCATAGTAACTACTGTTAATACGCTTAATCCTTGCAAATGGCAGTGACTTTAGTAAAATACCGCAAGTATGAAATTGGCAGCCCTGCTTCCTCAAGATAGAGTAAGGACATAAACGCCTTTTGGCGATATGTTTCCGCTTTAGCCAGGCTATACAGGAATGCATTAGTCTTTTCTATTGTTTGGCGAAGATCGTTATGATGTTCCATGCTTGCATTCTTTAACTCAAGCTTGCGCTTGAATACAATTCTCTCTTCCTCCGGCAAAGATAGAAAGGTATAGGCAATCGGTAATGTTACCGTTGCATTGGTGAAATCCGGGCTAACCGGTTTGCTCCAAATGTCGAATATGTCGCTTGATATCTGCATTGCAGTATACATGTTCGTGCAATAGTCAATGAAATGTCGTGCCACAGCATCCGGGAACTTTAAGAACTCGCTTACTAATCGTCCTGTCAAACCCCCGGTCGTGCCCACTTTTAGCGCCGAGGTTTGCTCACTTATCTGTGGCAATTCATTGTGCGTAAGATCGATTTCAAGGTCCTGATATTGTCCAACTGCTTGATAATAAATTAATTCCAGCACGATATGAGATAATTTGGCATACATCAACTCATCATTGGGTTTTGCATAGTAATGCTGAAATATTTTTGCAGGGAGACCGGCAAATACACCTATTGCGGTAAGGCCAACATGTTCTGTGCTATGCCCCGACCATGTCGTGCCCAAATCGTGATCAATGACATCGTCATAGAGAGCGACACCGATGTAGTAATATAGACTCGCGGCCGCCAGAGGCAAGAGATCGTCCTTAGACCTTTCATGCTCCGCGCTCAGGGTGGCAAAGACAAAATCTACAGGCGGGAAACACGGGTAGATAAACACCTCGGTGCGCACTTCCTCGATTGCTTGACTAAAACATTTTTTGATACCGGCACTTGCATCAATTTTGCTGAGAAAGTCTTGACTGAAATCAAAAACCCGTTGTCGGTCACTAAAAACAGTGGCGGCCAAGTCTTCTTCGGCGCTGTCTAGCTCCTTATCGCTAGCCATTAAAATTTCCTGATATAGAGTTTTACTATCTTCACAGGAAAAGCTTTTCTTAATACTTCTCAGGGCACGATTTTCAAATTCCGAAAGACTTTGGTTTTCAGCAAAAAGCCCCGCATTGCTTCTTCCGTCAGCTAATCCGTTTTCTGGCCCCGATGCTGTGACAAAGTGTTCAAACAATGGGTCGCTCTTAGTTCTTGGATTAATCATTTTATTTAGCCTCCTGCTATTGCCGGTAGAATTTGTATAGTATCGCCGTCCTCCACTTTTGTATCAAGACCGTCGAGAAAGCGGGAGTT
>JAKSCU010000200.1 GCA_022360435.1 Bacillota bacterium | reverse complement strand
TGCTCAAATGCTGGGATTAGCTCAAGGAGCGTTTAATGCTGCTGTGAAATACTCTCAGTCCCGCAAGCAGTTTGGTGAATATATAAGCAAATTTCAGGGCATCCATTTTCCAATAGCGCAGATGGCCACGGAAATTGAAGCGGCTCGTTTACTGATCTATAACACCGCCCGCATGAAAATGGCTCAAAGTGAATTTAATGAGCTTATGCTTTATTCAAGTATGGCTAAATTATATGCTTCTCAGGTAGCGGAAGGAGTAGTGTCAAAAAGCCTGGAGATTTTCGGCGGTAACGGTTACATGAAAGGAAACCCTCTTGAAAAACTATACCGCGACGCCAAAATAGGGAAAATTTATGAAGGCACATCCAATATACAGCTGCGTACTATCGCTAGAAACTATGTAAAGATCAATTAGTGTGAAAGGGGGAGAAAATGCATGAAAGTTTATAGTGAAGCTGAGCAAGTTAAACCAAATAATAAAGCGCTAACCGAACAAGATTTATTTAAGGAAGGTTCAGCGGCAGCCGGACAAAGAGTTGAAAAAGAATTAATCAAACAAATTGCCGCACTCATGAAAGTCGAAACGGCCAAGGTGCAAAAACCCCAAAGCTTAATTTCTTTAGGCATGGATTCTATTTCTGTAGTACTTTTGAAGCAGGCTATTGAAGATTTTTTTTCGTGCTCAGTTGAAATCGCCACTCTTTTTAATTCTTCCGCAGCAGAACTGGCGGAAATAATTGTCGATGAAATTTCAGGGGAAAAATCAAAAGAAACTAAGGCCGACCTTACTTTGCCCATGCTTATCCCTCAAATAGAAGGGGACCACGAGAATTTTCCTCTTACCGACCTACAAACCGCTTACTGGATGGGACGTAATGAAGGTTTTGAATTGGGAGGGGTGGCCGCCCATCTTTATATGGAAGTGACTGTAACCAATGCCGACCTGGACAATAATCGTCTGAACCAATCTTGGCAAAAACTGATTGAGCGACATCCCATGTTGAGGGCTGTAATTACTCAAGGGGGGCAACAAAGAATATTAGCCGACAATCCTGTTTATGAAATAGTCTATCATGATTTGGAGCATTGCAGTTCAACTATTCAAGCCAATGAATGTGAGGCTGTCAGGAAAAAGCTCAGAAGCCAGGTGATACCGGTTGATACTTGGCCCTGGTTTGAAATACACCATTCCAAACTAAGCTCGGAAAAAAGTATTTTGCATATCAGCATTGATCTTTTGATTGCCGATATTTGGAGCATTAATCTCTTGTTTAAGGAATGGTATCGGTTATATTTGGAGCCCCATGCCCCGTTAACCGAATTGGGAATTAATTTCCGCGAT
>JAKSCU010000444.1 GCA_022360435.1 Bacillota bacterium | reverse complement strand
TGTTGATCCAACGGTTGATCGAAGAATACCCAGCTGAGTCAGCACCTGGAGGCTGACGACAACGCGGAGCGTCGTGGGCGTGGGGGTTCCAAAACTCATCTGAGGGATAGGAAGAAGAGAAGGACCATAGCGGGACGGTTCCGCAGTACTCCCGTAGTTGCTACGTCGCATTACGCGCGCGAGGGCGGAGGACGGAAAGCCCACAGGGCCGGGCGCCGACCGTCGGCGATCGGCAGTGAGCCGAAAAGCGGGCGGTGCGAGATGAATGCCGCAGACCGACGGAAGGGAGATGCGAACCTTTCCGGATGGGCCGGTCCGAGGACTTGCAGTCCGCAGCCCGGTCTCCCCCACCAAACCATCAGAGGGCGGGACACACCTGCAGAACTACGCCGGGGAACGGACGGCGGTGTTGATCGCGACTCCAGGTTCCTCCTGCTGAGTGATCGACACCGACGGCCGTTTCCCGATGAGAGAACCACGGGGGAGACGCGCCCGATCAACGCGATTCAGTATAGTGAAGAGGGTGGATGGGGCTTTAGCCGGGAGGCGATGGGGGCGCAGCTGGGGGGCTTTGCGGAGTCCGCGGGACGGAACTTTGCGACCGGCGTGATTGCCGGGACGGTCCAGGGAGCGATGCTGCATCAGTTTGACATGGAGCACCTGAGGGGGGCGGATGTCGTGGATGGGGTGAACCAGTCCGGAGCGAGCGTGGGGTATGTGCGAGGCCTCACGACGGTGGCGCAGACGGCGGGGAATCTGGCGGCGAGCGCGTTTGAGGTGGGAGTGTTTGGGGAGACGACGGTAAACGTGGCGCCGATCCAGGGAGTGGGTACGGTGGCGTTGACCTTTGACCGGGATGGGTACGCCGGAGGCGCGATCAGCCAAGGGGGACGACAGCTTGATATCGCGGGAGCGCTGCGCGGGATGGGTGCATACGCGATGGAGCGCGACATCGTGGCGGACCGTGCGCGGCTGGAGTTTGTGAACAACTACGACCAAAACACGGACCCAGCGGCGAT
>JAKSCU010000443.1 GCA_022360435.1 Bacillota bacterium | reverse complement strand
TTCGCCCAATTTTCTTCTTCAGTGCATCCTGGAGAACCTTGGAGAGACTAATGGAGGAATGCCCCCAATGTATGCATGCTCCCATTGTGGTGGGATTAGGGCGGTATATTTACTCCTGCTTGGATAACGCGCCCACCGGGCAGGCTTCGGCGCAATCGCCGCAGCCAAGGCAGTAGCTTTCGCCCAGGGGCCGGTGATCGAAGGTGGCAACCACCCGCTCAAAGCCCCGTAGGGTAAAGCCCAACACCGCGTTGCCGCTTTTGCGGCAGGCCCGGATACATCGGCCGCATAGCACGCACTTGTTGGGGTCGTAAATGATGCCGGGGGCGCTGTCGTCCACCGGCAGGTTCCTGTCCAGCACCGGCAGGTTTTGGGACTTGAGCTTCAGCCGGCGGGCCTTGGCGATACGCTGCAGCTCGCAGTTGCCGTTGGCCGGGCACTTCCGGCATTCCAGCCGGTGGTTGGACATGAGCAGCGCAAATCCCGCGGCCACCAGGCCGTCCACCCGGGGGCTGCGGGTGTTGACCACCAGTCCCCCGGTTACCGGCAGGGTGCAGGCGGGCACCGGCGCCGGTCGTCCTTCCACTTCCACGAAACACAGCCGGCAGGAAGCCGGGGAACTATCCTGTTCTTCCCTGTCGCCGCAGAGGTGGGGAATGTATATATCGTTGTCCAGTGCCGCCCAAAGGAGCATTTGTCCTTCGGGGGCGGTTATTTTTTTGTCGTCAATGGTGATGGATACTTGATTGCTCATTATTGGGCCACCTCTCCCCGCTCCCTTGCGGCCACTTCTTCGGGCGGGGTAAGTTTTACCACCGCCGCGTACTGGGGCGGACAAGCCACTACACAGTTGTCGCACTTGACGCATTTTTCCTGGTCGACGACCTTGATGCGGTCCTCGTTGGAGAATATGGCATCCACCGGGCAGCTGCCTATGCAGGCGTCACAGGATCGCTCGCATTTATCCGGCAGGATGTAGTAGGCGATTAAATCTTTGCACATTTTGGCCGGGCATATTCCTTCGTTAATGTGGGCTTCGTACTCTTCCCGAAAGTGCCTGATGGTGCTGAGCACCGGGTTGGGGGCGGTTTTGCCCAGGTTGCACAGAGAGCCTTCTTTGACCCGGGCGGCCAGTTCCACCAGCATATCAAGATCCTCGGGTTTTCCTTTGCCCCGGGTAATTCGCTCCAGGACGTCCAGCATGTGCTTGGTGCCCAGCCGGCAAAAAGTGCATTTGCCACATGATTCCTGCTGGGTGAAATCGAGGAAATAACGGGCGATTTCAACCATGCAGTCGTCCTCGTCCAGTACCACCATGCCCCCTGAGCCCATCATGGCTCCGGCTGCGGCCAGGGAATCGAAGTCGATGGGGGTATCCAGGGCTGATTCGGGCAGGCAGCCGCCCGACGGTCCGCCGATTTGCACCGCCTTGAATTTCTTGGCGTTGGGGACACCGCTGCCTACCTCAAAGATTAGCTCGTTCAAAGTGGTGCTCATGGGCACTTCCACCAGACCGGTGTTGACAATCTTGCCCGCCAGGGCAAATATGGCGGTGCCGGTGTTCTTTGGGGTGCCGGTGTTTTTGAACCAACCGGCGCCGTTATTGACGATATGCGGCACGTAAGACAGCGATTTGACGTTGTTAATCACCGTGGGTTTACCCCACAGGCCGGCTTCAGCGGGGAAGGGGGGTTTGTGCCTGGGGAGTCCGGGCCGACCCTCCATGGAGGCGATTAGAGCCATTTCCTCGCCGCACACAAAGGCGCCCGAACCCTGGAAAATTTTAATATCAAAATTGAAACCGGCATCCAGGATATTGTCGCCCAGCAAGCCGGCTTCCCGGGCCTGCCGCACCGCTTGGGACACCCGCTCCACCGCCAGCGGGTATTCGGCCCGGATATAGATATACCCTTTGGGGGAACCTGTGGCCCGGGCGGCGATGGCCATGCCTTCCAGCAGCAGGTGCGGGTTGGATTCCAGTATATTGCGGTCCATGAAAGCGCCGGGGTCGCCCTCGTCGGCGTTGCAGATTACGTACTTGGGTTGGCCGGGCGCTTTTTTGCACATCTCCCATTTTGCGCCGGTGGGGAAACCTGCGCCGCCCCGGCCGCGCAGGTTGGACTCTTTAATAATCTCTATAATTTCATGGGGCTCGGTTTCAATGGCTTTGACCAGCGCGCTGTAGCCGCCGCCGGCGATATAATGCCCGATGTTTTGGGGGTCGATAAAACCGCACTGATCCAGTACCACTTTGTTTTCATGCAATCCCCGGGGGAAATCGGCAAAAGTGGGGAAAATTTCATTGGGCTCCAGCGCCGCCAGAGCAAATTCAATGCCCGGGTCTCCTTCGGTGAGAAAATCCCGGACAATCCTTGCTCCCACACCTTCGTTGACGTAACCGTAGACGATGGGGGGGAACCCGTCATGATAAATCACCATGATGGGCTCGGCGTAGCAGTGCCCCATGCAGCCCACTTCCACCACATTGGCGTCCAACTGCAGGCGGTCAAGCTCGTTTTTAACTTCTTCCACCAGATTTTGCGACCCCGCGGCCCGACCGCAGGTGGCGGAACCGATAAAAACCAGCGGTTTTTGGAACAGTTGCCGCCAGTTTTGTCCGGCCTTTTCTTTTAATACTGCGTAGGCCGCGGTGGCCGGCGCATTATGGCCGTCCATTTTCACCACCGCCCTCTGTTTGGCCCTTATGATTCAGGTTGTGGGAGAACAATAAACCGTCCACCCTGGTGGGGGTCATTTTGGGGTGCATTTCTTCGTTAATCATCACTACCGGAGCCATGGTACAGCACCCGACGCAGGCCACCCGCTCCAGGCCGAATTCCCGGTCGTCGGTGGTTTCACCCACTTTGATGTTCAAACATCTTTCCCAGGATTCCTGGATCACGTTGGCCCCTCGCATGTGACAAGCCGTGCCCATGCATATCTTGACCTGGTTTTTGCCCGGGGGGGTGAGACGAAACTGATTGTAAAATGTAAGCACGCTATACACATCCACTGCCGGTATACCAAAGTGAGCGGCCACTTTCTGCATGGCCTCCGGAGGCACGTAGCCCAGTTTGCCCTGTATTTGCTGCAGAACGGGAATCAGTCCGCCCCTGTCGGCATCAAACCCGGACAGAATTTCCCCGGCTGCTTCCACCGCTTCTTTCTTTTCGGCTTCGGTTAACTTCACTCTCATCCCCCCTGGCCGGATTGATTGCCGGCTGGAACAATCACCGGCGTAACTTTGGTTGGCTTTTCTTTAAACTATATAACAAAATAACTATTTGCATTATAATACAGGCTTATTAATAAATCAATATATATGGAATTGCTTAATTAGGAAGTGCGCCTCCGCCGGTCCGGAAAAAATTTTCCTCCAGCCAGTGTTTTATTTCACCGTTGATGTTGTAAAGGCAATCTGTTTTCATATTGCCGCCTTGTTCCTCAACCGCCTTTAACAGCATTTCTTGCGGGGGTTGGTGTTTTTGCTGCATGGTTTGGGTTTTGCTCAGGCGTTCCTTCATCATGTATATGGCCAGCCGGGGGACGCGGTCGGACACGTCTACCACAAATGCGTAACCTTGACGCCTTTGGCCTTTGAATTCGTCCTCCAAGCGGAAGTCCCAGTGCACGCTTTCTTTTATTTCCTGGAAAAAGCTCATATTCAGCGCCTCCCCGTAGGTTATAGTCAAAAGAAATTTTAGCATAGTTAATGAAAATATGCAAAAAACCTTATAAGCTTTTAAAGTTTGTATCCCAGATGCATGGCCGCCACGCCCCCGGTGTAGGAACGCACTTCCACGTTGACCAGCCCGGCGGCGCGGAACATTTCCGCCAATTCCCGGCGACCCGGGAATTGGCTGCTTGACTCCTGTAGCCAGGAGTATTCCTTGTAGCTGCGGGCCAGTATTTTGCCCAGCACCGGCATAATGTAACGAAAGTAGGCGTGGTAAAACTGCCTGTACACCGGGATGGTGGGTTGGGAAGTTTCCAGGCACACCACCGTTCCCCCCGGTTTGGCCACCCGGCGCATTTCCCTTAGCACCTGCATGTGGTCCGGCACATTGCGCAGGCCGAAGCCGATGGTCACGTGGTCAAAGGTGTTGTCGGCAAAGGGCAGTTCCATGGCGTTGCCGCGCACAAGCTCCACCTGGCCCAGGCCCCGGGCCTCCACCTTGGTCCCGGCTACCTTCAGCATGTTCGGGCTGAAGTCCAGCCCGTATACCCGGCCGCCGGGTCCCACCGCGCCGGCCAGCGCGATGGTCCAGTCCCCGGTGCCGCAACAGACGTCAAGGGCGGACTGACCCGGCTGCACACTCATGCGCTCCATGGTGTTCTTGCGCCAGGCCTTGTGCCGGCGGAAGCTGATTATTGAATTCATAAAATCATATTTTTCGGAAATCGACTCAAAAACTTCAAGAACACGCTTTTCCTTGGATTGCCCCATATTGAATCCTACTTCCGGCTGTTTTGCTGTTATGGGAGGTGAGGTGTAATAGATTAATTTTTGCGCCGGCAAAAGCGCTATTG
>JAKSCU010000518.1 GCA_022360435.1 Bacillota bacterium | reverse complement strand
CGCTCAACCCGATGACCAACTCCACCTCACCTACGGTGGATCCGACGCGGGTGGCGATAATGTTTGCCGATATTCCCTTTCGATGAAGATCGAGTATGCGTTCCCTTAAGGGAGGAGGTGCCTGGTTCTGGTTGTCGGCCGACTTCTTCGAGGCGGTGGCGTCGTCTCTGATGCGTTGTTGTGCCTCTCGAACTATCTCGCGATAGGTAGTCGCACTTTGGGTCTCTTTTTCACTCTCTCGGTTAAACAGAGTAATCTTTCGGTCGACTCTCTCCTCGATCTTTTTGAGCTGGTCGATCCTGTCCTCCAAAAGAGAGATATTACGCTCCGCCGCCTGGTTCATCTCCGTGACGATGGCACCCGCCTCCCTCTGGAGCTGCTCTAGGCTCTCCTCTTGGGAGAGTCGCCGGACGAGTCGCCGGGTCAAGAAGAGAAATAGAGCGGAGACGACGATAATATTGACGGCGAGAGAGATTGCCAATGCCACTATGGGTCAACCGGAAATGTCGATGTTTTGACCAAGATCAGGATCTCGAAAGAGCTCCTCCTCAGGAGGCTCCTGCTGTTGTTCCCGTCTCTCCTCCTCGGAGGCCTTACCGCGCGCCCCTCCCTCCTGATCTCGGAGAGCCTCGGGTCCCTCGTCGACTGTTGACGTTTCATCGAGACGACGCTCTTGCTCCTCGCTCTTTTGCGCTATTTCGCTACCGGTAACCGCCTGTCCCTGAATGACCGCATCTCGCTGGCTCGACTGCTCCTGTCCCACCTGGTTGAGTCGTAACAGAAGGGTTTGCAGGTCAATCGGTTGAATCGACATAGCTAACTTCGCTGTATGCTAATGTCCTCCTCGGACTCTTCATACTTGGTTACCTTTACCGTGTTCGCATCGCTGACAAAGGTAACGGCCTTGAACTCGTTTCGGACCTCTAAATAAGCGTCCTTTATGTAAACCTTGGTGCCCGCATATACCTGGGCCGAGGCGGATATCTTTCCGCTGACTGAGAGCTCCTGGAGATAGCTGTTAAGCTCTTCGGTCTCGTTCGAAGATGTTGCCAGCTCCTCCTGAATCGCCTTTTTTCGCTCCTGCAGCTCCCGCAAATAGTCCGCCTTCTCTTCGGTCAGCTGTTTTTTAAGCTTAAGCAGGTTCTCCAAGCTTCCGAGATTTCGATTAACGTCGTCAAGCTCTTCCT
>JAKSCU010000441.1 GCA_022360435.1 Bacillota bacterium | reverse complement strand
TGCAGGAGAACTGGATCGGCCGCAGCGAGG
This sequence comes from Bacillota bacterium, assembly GCA_022360435.1. Lineage (GTDB taxonomy): Bacteria > Bacillota > Desulfotomaculia > Desulfotomaculales > Desulfallaceae > BRH-c8a. Next base: position 6,518 of record JAKSCU010000441.1, on the reverse strand, counting down.
GCGCGGAAATCACTTTTACCATTGAAGGGCTGGACCAAACCATGACGGTTTTCACCACCCGGCCCGACACTGTATTTGGCGTCACCTACATGGTGCTGGCCCCGGAGCATCCCCTGGTGGAAAAGCTTATTGAGGGCAAACCCCAGGCCAGTGAGGTCCGGGAATTGGCCGCCCGGGTGCAAAACCAGAGCGAACTGGACCGCACCTCCACCGAAGCCGAGAAAACCGGCCTATTCACCGGCGCCCATTGCGTTAATCCGGTGAACGGGGAGAAGGTGCCCATTTGGGTGGCCAACTATGTGCTTATGGATTACGGCACCGGCGCGGTGATGGGCGTGCCCGCCCACGACCAGCGGGACTTTGAATTCTCCCGCAAGTACAACCTGCCCATCCGGGTGGTCATCCAGCCCCGGGGGTTGAAATTGGACCCGGATACAATGACCGAGGCGTACGCCGGCGAGGGCCTGATGGTCAATTCCCACCCCTTTGACGGTAGCGGCAAGGAAGAAGGGATTCAGGCCGTAATCCGGTACCTCGAGGAAAAAGGCCTGGGCCGCGGCTTAACCAATTACCGGCTGCGGGACTGGCTAATCTCGCGGCAGCGTTACTGGGGAGCACCCATCCCGGTTGTGTACTGTGAAAATTGCGATACCGTGCCGGTTCCCGACCAAGACTTGCCGGTGATGCTGCCCATGGACGTGGCCTTTAAGCCCACGGGCCTTTCGCCCCTGGCCGACCATTTGGATTTCCTTCATACCACTTGTCCGGCCTGCGGCGGCGCGGCCAGGCGGGAAACCGACACCATGGACACATTTATGTGTTCCTCCTGGTATTATTACCGCTATACCAGCCCCCGGGACGAAGACAACGCCTGGGACCCGCGCAACGTGCGCTACTGGCTGCCGGTGGACCAATACATCGGCGGAGTGGAGCACGCCGTCATGCACCTGCTGTATAGCCGGTTTTTCACCAAGGTATTCTATGACATGGGACTGGTGGACAACGAGGAGCCCTTCACCAACCTGTTGACCCAGGGCATGGTGCTTAAGGACGGGGCCAAGATGAGCAAATCCAAGGGTAACGTGGTCAGCCCCGAGGATATCGTGTCCGCCTACGGCGCAGACACCGCCCGGCTGTTCATCCTGTTCGCTTCGCCCCCGGAACGCGACCTGGAGTGGAGCGATCAGGGCGTGGAGGGCTGTTACCGGTTTTTGAACCGCGTGTGGCGACTGGTGCAACCTGTTGGCGATACTCTTTCAGGAACAACCCTGCCCGGGTCGGGCAAGATGACAGGCGTCAATGGTGAAATGCGCCGCATGACCCACATTACCATCAAGCGGGTCACTGAAGATATAGACACCCGGTTCAACTTCAACACCGCGGTCAGCGCCATTATGGAACTGGTTAACGCCATGTACCAGTTCCGGGAAGTGCCCGAGACCGACCGGGACCCCGGTATAATGCGGGAGGCGTTGGAAACACTGCTGGTGCTGTTGGCGCCCTTTGCTCCCCACATGACGGAGGAACTGTGGGAAATTACCGGCCACCGGGGCAGCGTGCACAGTATGCCGTGGCCGGCGTACGACCCCGGGGCCATCGTGGAGGATGAAATCACCATCGTGGTGCAGATAAACGGCAAGGTGCGGGAACGCATGCTGGTGCCCGCCAATATCAAACCCGACGCTATGAAAGACATGGTCCTGCGACAAGAACGGGTGCGGGAGTTGATTGCCGGCAAGCAGGTGGTCAAAGTGATTCCGGTGCCCGGCAAGTTGGTGAACATCGTCATAAAATAAAAAAAAGAGTATCAAAAAGCGCACTTAAAGGGAACTGTTTGAGTGCGCTTTTTTTATACTCTTAGGAAAGTATACTTCCGGCCATATTAATGGCCGGATTCAAGGATAAGAGTATCAAAAAGCGCACTTAGAGGGAACCGAATGAGTGCGCTTTTTTTAATGAATTAAAATGCTATACCAGCCGGTGAAAATCATGTCCCCGTCATTAGCGGCAATTTACCCTGCGTGGCCAGGACGAGCCTTCTTTCCACTTCCGCCCAGTTGATTAAATTCCACCAGGCCCTGACGTAGTCGGCCCGCCGGTTTTGGTAGTCCAGGTAATAGGCGTGCTCCCAAGTGTCCACAACCAAAACGGGGATCCCTCCCCACTGGGTCAAATCCTGGTGCTTTTCGGCCATTAGAATCTCCAGCCGGCCCCAGGCCGGGTGCCACACCAGCACCGCCCAGCCCGACGCTTCCACCTTTATTGCGGCCTCGCTGAACTGCTCCATGAAAACCGGGACGCTGCCAAAATAGCTGTTGATTTGGTTGTGCGTATGGGGACCGGGCTGCCCGCCGGTTCCGGGAGAGGCCATCACCGTCCAGTAGATGCTGTGCAAAATGTGTCCCGAGCCGTTAAAGGCCAGCTCCCGTTCCCAGTGTTTGATCAGGCTGAAATCTTTTTTGCGCCGCGCCTCCACCAATTCCATTTCCGCCTTGTTCAAGCCGTCCACGTACGATTTATGGTGGCGATCGTGGTGGATAGTCAAAGTTGTGGCGCTGATAACCGGTTCCAGGGCGTTGTAGGGGTATGGCAGCGGCGGCAACCGGTGGCCGCCGGGCGGCACCGCCGGTTGAATCCATAAGCTTTGGGTGCTCATCTGAAACCCTCCTTTTTTAGGCACATGGTTATTATTAGTGCCATAATGATAAAAAATATGCTAGCATTCCACACAACTCTCGATATCTAATGAAACCAACCCACTATACCCCAGGCTAATCGCGGTTACCGGGTTAATTACTTCTGGCAAGAGGCAGGCAAAATTTCTTTTTATGTAGGACTCTTTCATATCATCGGCCAAAACAGCTTCATCTATGGCGGCATTGACTATGCTCCCTTGAATCAAAGCGGTCACTTTTTCTTCGCTTTCCACAGCCTGAACCCAATCCAGTTTGCATTCAAGGCTGGCAAAACACTCTTTTACCCTTGGGACCTGAACAACTTTAGGCTCCTCATGAGTTAAGCCGGACGCTATAAGTTCGTCAATTTCATTTTCAAAGTGGGTAATGGTTTTCAGGAACTTTTCCCGCAGGTGCAAAGAAGGGTAGTTAATAACAAATTCCTTATTTTTTTTAATCAGCCTGTGAGTGTCGGAATTGAGCATAACCTGGAGTAAAAACTTGGGCTCTTTTCCCGAGCCAATCATCATTCCCCAGGCATTGAGCTGAGCGTTGGCGCGTCCGTTTTCCTTACGGGTGGTTACAATAAAAACTGCAGACGGCGCGTTAATAACAAAATTGTACCAGGAAAAAACTGAAAACTGGCCTTCCCATGCTTCTTTAACATCCTTGGGCGGCATTAACGGTAATTCAATTTTCATATCATCAATCTCCTTTTTACCTGTATTGTAACATATATCCTGTTACCGGGAGCCGCTTGGTTTGGGAAAATATGCCCGGCCATATCTATGGCAGGAATTAAGAAGTAAAGTATCAAAAAGCGCACACAGAGGGAACTGAATTAGTGCGCTTTTTTTATTGCGGCACGAATATTTCCCGAATTGTTTACTGAAACCAAAGGCGCAGGCTGCTGGGATATTTACAATAAATATGGTATTATTATTGTTGTTGCACTGAAAATAGCACTGAGAACAAGATTGGGAAGTGGTATAATGTCCGGTCAAAATGTGCACCGGTTAGAAATGGGCGGCAGAGAAATAATACTTATCGGTACGGCTCATATCTCCAAAAAAAGTGTTGACGAAGTCAGAGAGTTAATTCAAGAGGAAAAACCCGACACGGTTTGTGTGGAGTTGTGTCAGTCCCGATACCAGGCTGTTACCGATACCGACAGGTGGAAAAACACGAACGTTGTTAAAATTATAAAAGAGGGCAAGTCCCTGCTGCTGTTGGTTAACCTGGCACTGTCATCTTACCAGAAAAGACTGGCCAGGCAGTTTGGCGTTCAACCTGGTCAGGAAATGATTCAGGGCATTGCGTCGGCCAATGATGTAGGCGCCGCCCTATGCCTGGCCGACCGGGATATTCAGACCACCATGCTGCGTTTATGGCGGGGCATGGGCCTGTGGGGAAGGATAAAGCTTTTCTTCCAAATTTTGATAAGCATGCTGGCCAAAGAAGATATCAGCGAGGAAGAGTTGGAGAAAATGAAGGGCGGCGATATGCTGACCTCGGCCTTGAATGAATTATCCGAGCACTCTCCCCAATTCAAGGCGGTTTTGATAGATGAAAGAGATAAATACCTGGCTCAGAAAATAAAAACAGCTCCGGGAAACAAGGTGGTGGCGGTATTGGGAGCCGGCCATGTCCCCGGGATTAAAGAAGAATTGTACAATGACCACGACCTGGAGCAATTGTCCGTGGTGACGCCTGCTTCCAAAATTTTTAAAATAATAGCCTGGAGTTTGCCGATATTGATTCTGGGTATAATTCTATCGACTTTTTCGCTGGACCGGGCGGCGGGTATTGACCAGATGGTAAGCTGGATTCTTTGGAACGGTTCTTTATCCGCCTTGGGCACAATAATTGCCTTGGGTCATCCCCTTGCCGTGCTGACGGCATTTGCAGCTTCACCCATCAGTTCGCTGAGCCCGCTTTTGGCGGCAGGTTGGTTCGCCGGTCTTACCCAGGCGTTGGTCAGCAAGCCCAATGTTCGAGATTTTGAGAACATTTCTGAAGATATACTAACGCTAAAGGGCTTTTGGCGCAATAAAGTAATTCATATCCTGTTGGTGGTTGTGCTGGCCAATGTGGGCAGCAGCATAGGCGCCCTGGTGGGTGGGGCGGATGTAATCAGAAGGTTTATCAATGTCATTTGGGGTTAAGATATAAGACTCGTGGTCGTTTGGAGGTTGGCAATTTTAGATCAAATATTTTAAAAAAGCAGGTAGAGACTGAAAAACACCGCTATTTCCGCAACACCCACCAACATAACAAACCCGTAAAATCGTTTCCATATTTTAGGTTGCAGCCAGTCCCATTTTTGATATGTGCCATAGACAGCAACGCCGTCAACACTTGCAAAGCCAATAACCGCAAGTATTATAGAATAAACCGGTCCATGCACGCCCAGCCATATCAGCCCGCGCGATCCGACGTGCCCCAAAAATGCGCCGAAACGCTCAATAAAAAATGTCCACTGTTGATACCACGGAAGTTTTTTTGCGCTTTCGGTTTCTTTTTTTGTAAGGAGTGCGACGATTAAAAGTATTGCTGCTTCAATAATACCCGCTCCTGCACCAAATGCAATTACGTATGCAAGCTTTCCTTCCGGAAGCACAAAGAGAAATACGAACGCCGCCGCTCCCAGTTCGGTAACAGCGGATAGTAATCCCTGAAGCGCGGCGTTGTGCTTGGCGGAAAGGCGCTCTTTTACCTCGATGTCTACCAAGCCGGAGAGCACAATTTTTACTCCCACGGAAACGGCCCACGTTACAGCACCGAGTAAGAACCACCATGCGATTATTTTCATCTTATTTTTTATACTCCTAGGAAAGTATACCTGCCATATTAATGGCCGGATTCAAGGATAAGAGTATTAAAAAGCGCACACAGAGGGAACTGAACAAGTGCGCTTTTTTATTATACTATATACCTAAAAAGTGTATTAGTAGTTTAATGAGATTTCCCTAGGTTTGAAGCTGGTTTCCACCCGTTATTACCCATAGCTTCCTTTTAATTGCGGTTAGCGTCCAATTGTTACATCCTTTACGGTTTTGCCCCACATTTCAGGTTTAACCAGGCGGTATTTGCAATTCTCAATTCTAATATCGTACCCCGGCACGGCTTTTTTTTGCAGCACTTCGGGGCCGCTTTTTTTTAGCAGCCGGTAGAAGTTCAGAAACTGTGCGGGACCGATGTCGGTATCCACCTGGGTGGCGAAAATCCAGAGCACTCGGGGCAGCTTAACCAGCATGGCCGTTGCCGTTAAGGCGCCTGCCAATTGCCTTATCTCCACCTGCAGATTTACCGGGCCGTCGGTGTAGCGCCCTTCAAACACCCCGGCCAGGTCGGTGGTCACGCCGGCCATGTTGAAATGACCGACAACTTCGCTGGCGTCGACCAGCGTTTTTTGGTCGATGGATATATAAGTTTCAACCGGTGAGCCAAATAGCTTTTCCAAATGCCGGATCAGTGGCTCTCTGCCGTGGAGTTGATAATATTTGGCGACAGTCAGGGTTTCTTTGTCTTTTCCGTCGTTGAGGCACACATATAAAGGCACCGAAACAATACCCACCGGGCCCGAGTGGTTGGGGAAGAATGTCAGGTTGACGGCTTTTAGTTTGGGGCCGTCAGTCCAAAAAATGACGGTGCTTTTAGGGGTGTTGTAGTTATTTTCAACTGAGGCTTCCAGCGGCTTGAGTGCGCAGCAAAACAATAGCACCGGCATCATTGCTGCAATTAGAACCGTCTTCAACAATGGTTCTCCTTTCAAATCGCGGCCTGGATGTACACCGGCAGAAAAATAGCCATATTTTTACGCCGCTATTGTTGCCATAAAAG
>JAKSCU010000436.1 GCA_022360435.1 Bacillota bacterium | reverse complement strand
GGTAACTATCTCTGGCATTATGAAGGAACTGGGCATGCTATGGCAGAGGTTTTTAATCAGATAGCTGGCAAAGATGATCATTTAGCTGGGGTTACCTTGACAACTGGTTCTGCTGGTACACTGGCTTCTGGGGATTATTTGAAGAAATTATTTCCAATGATGAAAATAGTTGCCAGCGAAGCACTCCACTGCCCAACTCTTTTGAACAATGGCTTTGGAGAACACAGGATCGAAGGGATTGGCGATAAACATATACCATGGATTCATAATGTAAAAAATACGGATGTAGTGGTAGCTGTAGATGATGATATTCCCATGAACCTGATTCGCCTCTTTAACGAACCTGCAGGGCTTGATTTCTTACGAGAACAAGGAGTAACAGAAGAATTTTTAGATAAACTACCTTTGATGGGTATATCTGGCATTGCAAATATCGTCACAGCGATCAAGTTCGCTAAATACTTTGAGTTAACTAAACAGGATGTGATTATGACCATTTGTACTGATTCTATGGAGATGTATCGGTCTCGTCTCAGCGAGTTAACTAGGGAATTAGGTGAATATTCTCGGGAAACCGCGATTAAAGATTATCATCGTTATTTGATGGCTTTGACTATTGATCATCTGTCAGAACTAACCTATTATCAGAAAAAACGAATTCACAATCTGAAGTACTATACCTGGGTGGAACAACAGCATATGGATCCTCGGGAACTGGATGCACAATGGTATGATGCTGAGTATTGGAGCTCGATTGAGAATCAGGTAGGAGAGATCGATAAATTGATCGAGCAATTCAATCAGCAAACTGGTCTGTTAAAAAAGATGTAGTTTCTCAAAGAGGTCTGGAACAAGTTTCAGGCCTCTTGAATTTTCCAGTAATTTTCTCGTCAATTTGTAATTTTCTGAACTAAACCTTTGCTCAATGAATAAAAATTAGCTATCTACTTTAAATACAGGCATAATTTTTCTCGTAGGGAAGAATGCTAAAGTTTATTAAAGCAAATTTCTGATCTTT
>JAKSCU010000511.1 GCA_022360435.1 Bacillota bacterium | reverse complement strand
GTCGGCCGCGTGCTTGATTTCCGGCGAGGTCGCGACCAGGAGCGCGACGCCCTCGTGCAGGCGCCGCCCCTCGAGCAGCTCGGCGAGAGCCTCCAGCTCGAGGAGAGAAAGCTGCGGGGCGGCGAAGACCACCACATCCACCTTGTCGCCTTTGCCACCGAAATCGGAACGCAGCGCATTCAGATCATCGTCGGTGATCTCGGCCGCGGTCAGTGACTGGCCTTCAACGGCCTCGATTGTGGGCGCTTCCGGTGTCACGCCGACGAGATGAAAAAGGGGCGTCGAGCCGTAGCTCGCCATCGCGGCACCAAGGTGCTTCATCTCATCGGAGGTCGGCACCGCCTCCAGCCCCTCGATCACCGGCACTTCCCAATAGGATCCCGCCTTCCGGCCAATGACGGCGCCAAGCACCCCCCAATCCGTTAGTTCGCGGGGCTGCGATTTCAGGACGAAGCGTTTCGTCGCCCTCCGGTTTTCATCGAGATGCAGGCCATAGCGCGGCGTGCGCCCGGTCAGGCCCGCGGCCAGCGCGGACGGCCCGCCCTCGAAGTTGGAGCGGGCGCCGCACACGCTGTTCGAGTAGATGACGACGCCTGTGTCGCCATAGGCGACGTGATCGCCCAACACCGGCGGCATGATCGTCTGATAGTTAACGCAGGTGTTGGTCATCAGGATGCCCATGCGCTCGCAGGCCGCGATGGTCCGGCGGTCGATGTCGGCCATCTCCTCGGTCTGGCCAAGCGGGCGGTAATAGTTGAGGTCGACGCCACGGGGATCGGTGATCATCGGGATCGCGACGCGGCAGTCTGCCTGCGGATGCGCAGCAAGCCCTTGAAGAAATTGAACGCCTGCATCGCCCAGTGATTCCGGGTCCGCCATCATGTGCGCCTGGGAAACTGGCACCAGGTCCTCGGCGTCGAACATACCGCCAACCTTCAGCATATGGTCGATCGCCCAGCGCTTCGGCTCTCCCATTTCTCCAGCGAGCATCGCCTGTTCTTCTTCCGTGAGCCGCATCGCCCAACCTCCCTTAAACATGCGTCCCGGCGGTTTACCGCCTTGGTCAGCCAAGGCCATTCCCACCTGTCATTGTTTAAATTACTATATAGTAATCAATGCATAGTGCTTTTGCGGTGTCAACGAAGCCCAGCCATGCCATTGGCGCGGTTCAATCCGACTGGAAACAGC
>JAKSCU010000178.1 GCA_022360435.1 Bacillota bacterium | reverse complement strand
GCTGTTTCCCAAAAAAGAGGTAAATTTGAACGCGCCGGCGGGGGAACGCTTTTTCTTGATGAAGTTGGAGAATTGTCCTTGGATGCTCAGGTTAGATTATTAAGAGTCATTCAATTCAAAGAGATCGAACGGGTAGGCGGAACCCGTACCGTTCATGTAGATGTACGTATAATCGCAGCCACCCACAGAAATTTGGAGGATTTGATTCGTTCCGGTAAATTCCGTGAGGATTTATATTACCGGCTGAATGTTTTTCCCATTTATATAAAGCCGCTTAGAGAAAGAAAGCAAGATATTCCAGCCTTAGTGCGGTACTTTGTAGAAAAAAAGGCGAGGGATTTAAATTGTTATCCCGCGCCAAAGCTTGCAAATCACGCCATGGATCAGCTCATGGATTATGACTGGCCCGGAAATGTACGGGAGCTTTCGAATATTATTGAAAGAAGCCTCATAATGAATCGGCAAAACCCGTTATCATTTCAACATTTGCAATCTTCCGGACATGCGACAAAAACAGGAGGCGCGCAGGAAATTACCGATGATAATGAAATTATTCCTCTGGATGAAATGATTATAGGGCACATACAAAAAGCGTTAAAGAAAACCGGCGGCCGCATTGAAGGCCCAAAAGGTGCGGCTACACTGCTGAATTTGCATCCAAACACGTTGAGAAGCAAAATAAAAAAGCTCAAAATTACAAAAAACAGCATAAATTAAAAGAGTTATTATGCTTAACCGCTATTTGCAGAAAATTTTAACGAATAAGCTGATTTGCTTGCTTTGGTGCCTGGCGTTGTGTTAACATAATAACTAAAGGTGAACTTGCCCTGAGGTGTGCGTGAACCGTCTTGAAGTTTTAAGCCAACACCATTAAAAAGGGATTCCGGCTCTGAATGTGAAATGTAAACCTTCCAGCGAAGGAAACAGGCAGCTTTCAGGCGGGCACCCACCTGTTGAGAACAGGTTTAAGAAACTTTAAGGGTTCACGGCACCACGGGGTTAACGCAAAAGCGCCGTTTGTCAGGTTTCCAGTACACAGCCGCGAAGCGGATGTACACTGGAAATTTTTCTGTTGAGGAGAGGTCTCAATCAAAAGAAGGCGGTTATGGCATGTCTTCCATATTTGCAAGAACCGAACTTTTAATCGGCAAAACCGGCCTGGCCAAACTGTCCGCCGGCAGGGTAGCCGTGTTCGGGCTGGGCGGCGTGGGTTCATTTACCGCCGAGGCCTTGGCCCGGGCCGGCGTCGGTACGCTATTGCTTGTGGACCACGACGTGGTGTCCCCGTCAAATATCAACCGTCAATTGCACGCCTTGGCCGGGACGGTGGGGCGTCCCAAAACCGGGGTAATGGCCGACCGGTTGCGGGAGATCAACCCGTCTATTGTGGTGGAAACAAAGCAGCAAAAATTTCTACCGCACACCGCGCCGGACATGCTTGCCTGCTGGAAGCCGGATTACGTTGTTGACGCCATAGATGATGTGGACAACAAGGTGGCGCTGATAATATATTGTGTGCGGAATCGGTTGCCTGTCATATCGGCCATGGGGGCCGGCAACAAGCTGGACCCCACATCCTTTAAGATTGATAATATTTGGAAAACCTCTGTTTGTCCTCTGGCCAGGGTGGTACGCAAAAAACTTCGGGCCGCCGGTATAGAGGAAAGTATACCGGTGGTTTACTCAACGGCCAAACCGGCTTTAAAAAACGACGGAAATGATACCGTCGCTCAACAGGCAACGGGCAGCATATCCTACGTTCCGCCGGTGTCGGGTTTATACATGGCCGGCTATGTGGTAGACAGATTACTTGGGTTGGGTGTTTTTTCCGATAGTTGAATTGACATTTACCATCTGTGCAGATATTATAGTAAATGTGGATATGCTATAGTGTAAATGTTTTTTCTCAGACGGTCATAGTAAGCACTTATCATATATTAAGTTGAAAGGAGAGAGTGACGTGGCCGGTGAAAACATTAACATCCTGGGAGAATCTAATTTTCAACAATTCATCGACGGTGCTGCCACTCCGGTATTAGTTGATTTTTGGGCGGAATGGTGTGGACCCTGCAAGATGATTGCCCCCGTGGTGGAAGAGGTGGCCAAGGATTACGAGGGCAAGTTGGCGGTGGCCAAATTGAATGTGGACGATAATAAGACAATACCATCCAGTTTCAGCGTTGTCAGCATTCCCACATTAATTGTTTTTAAGGGCGGCAAAGAAGTGGAAAGGATAGTAGGTTTCCGGACCAAGAAAGAACTGCAGGCCCTGCTTGACAAACATATTGCCTGATCGACTGATTCAATTCACCGATACCGAAAGTAAGCCGGGAACACAACCAGTTCCCGGCTTTTTGTACTACTCTTAGGAAAGTATACCCGGCCATATTTATGGCCGGATTCAAGGATAAGAGTATTAAAAAGCGCTCGCAGAGGGAGCTGAATGAGCGCGCTTTTTTTATTATTTTGTTGCCAAAAGTATGTATTATCGTAAGGGCAGGTGAACTCTATTATGGAAGATATGTTCCACCAAGCGGCCGGAAAAAAACTGCACCGTGCGGCCCCGCTGGCAGTGCGCATGCGCCCCCGGACACTGGACGAGTTCGAGGAGCAGTTCGGCCTGGTGGGGCCGGGCCGGCCGTTAAAACAACTGATAAGCGGTGACGGCCTGCAGTCGGTTATTTTTTTCGGACCGCCCGGGACCGGTAAGACAACCCTGGCCCACATTATTGCCAATATGACCAGCGCCCATTTTGAAAAAATAAACGCCGTGATGGCCGGCGTGGCGGACATCCGCAAAGTGGTGGAACAGGCCAAAGACAGGCTGGCTTTATACAGTCGGCGCACCGTTTTGTTCATAGATGAGATCCACCGTTTCAACAAGGCGCAGCAGGACGCCCTGCTGCCTTTCGTCGAGGACGGCACCGTGGTATTGGTCGGTTCAACAACCGAGAACCCCATGTTCGCGGTTAACAGGCCGCTGTTGTCCAGGTCGCTTTTATACCGTTTGGAGCCCCTTTCCAACGCAGCGGTGGACAGGGTGCTGCGCCGGGCTCTGGAAGACGTTGAGCGCGGGCTGGGCAGTCACCGGGTTGTTCTCGAACAAGGGGCTTTGCAAGCTATCGCCGGCTTTGCCAACGGCGACGCCAGGACGGCTCTTAACGTGCTGGAATTGGCGGTGCTGACCATCGCGCCGGACGGTGAAGGTAAGCGCGCCCTCACCTTGGATACGATAAAAAACGTATGCCAGAACCGGGTGATCCAGTTTGACCGGGCGGACGAGCACTATGATGTTATCTCCGCTTTTATCAAGAGCATGCGCGGGTCGGATCCCCAGGCGGCACTGTACTGGCTAGCCAGGCTTTTGCATGCCGGAGACGACCCGTTTTTCGTGGCCCGCCGGATAATGATCCTGGCCGCCGAGGACATTGGGCTGGCCGATCCCCGGGCATTGGAACTGGCCGCCTCCGCCGCCCAAGCCGTGCAAATGATTGGTATGCCGGAAGCCAGGATTATTCTGGCCCAAGCCGTGGTGTATATGGCCCTGGCTCCCAAAAGCAATGCCGCTTACATGGGCATTGAAGCCGCCATGCAGGCGGTAAGCAGGGAGAAGGTGACGGCCGTGCCCCAGCATTTAAGAGACACCAGCTACAGCGGGGCCAAAACCCTGGGCCACGGCGCGGGTTACAAGTACCCGCACAACTTTGAAAAACACTGGGTTGAGCAGCAATACATGCCCGACAATCTGAAAAACAGCACTTTCTACCAGCCGTCGGGACAAGAAAGGGAAAAGCAAATGTGGGAGCAGTGGATAAATAGAAAGGGTATATTTTAATTGACAAAAACCTATCGGAATGCTAAGATATTTTTGAATTAATTCCGACCTAATTAGTGTGATTTAAGGAAGGATGGGATATATTGCGCCTCTCAACGCGAGGGCACTACGGATTAAAGGCAATGTTCGATTTGGCCCAGCATTACGGTAAAGAACCCATCCCACTTAAAACCGTGGCCGAACGGCAAAACATATCGGAAAATTATCTGGAACAATTGATCCCCATATTACGCAAAGCGGGGCTGGTAAAAAGCGTGCGCGGCGCCCAGGGGGGCTACATACTTGCCAGGGAGCCGGGCAAAATTACGGTTGGCGATATTATCAGGGCCATGGAGGGACCAATCGCTCCGGTGGAATGTGTCAGTGAAGTTGAACCGGCTGAATGCGATAACGCCGACATTTGCATCACCAGGACGGTCTGGGCCAGAGTCAGGGACACACTGGCGGAAGTTATGGATTCCATCAGCTTGGACGACATGTTGAAAGACGCCGCCAATTTGGCGGAGAAAACTGTTTCCCAAAACCTGACCAAAGGAGGAGCATAAAATTGCGCAGAATATATTTCGACCACAGCGCCACCACGCCGATACATCCGGAAGTGGCGGAAGAAATGCAGCCATATCTAACGGGTAATTTCGGCAATCCCACCAGCATGCACTACTTTGGCCGGATGGCCAGAAAAGAGCTGGAAAAAGCCCGGGAAAAAACAGCCGGTTCCATCGGAGCGCTGCCCGGTGAAATTGTGTTTAACAGCGGTGGCACCGAATCCAATAACATGGCCATTCACGGGATAGCCATGACCAACAAGAACCGCGGTAACCATATCATCACCTCCGCCGTGGAACACCACGCCGTGCTGAACACCGTAAAGGCATTGGGCAAGCAGGGATTTACCATCACCATACTGCCGGTGGACAAATACGGCCTGGTAAGCGTCGAAGACCTGGCCAATGCCATGACCGACAAAACAATACTGGTTTCCATAATGCACGCCAACAACGAGGTGGGTACCATCCAGCCCATCAAGGAACTGGCGGCGGTGACCAAAAGCAGTGACGCCGTTTTCCACACCGACGCGGTGCAAAGCATGGGCCAGATTCCCGTAGACGTAAACGAACTGGGCGTGGACCTGCTCACCATCAGCGGTCATAAAATATACGGTCCCAAGGGTGTCGGGGCCCTGTACATCCGTAAAGGCACCCGCTGGAAACAAACCCTTTTCCGTGGCGGGGCCCAGGAAAAACTGCGCCGGGCCGGTACGGAAAATGTGCCCGGTATCATAGGGCTGGGAAAAGCCTGTGAAATTGCCGCCCGGGAAATGGAGCAGGAATCATTTTACCTGGCCGGACTGCGGGACAAACTAATCCGGGCGGTTATGGACAGGATTCCCCATGTGCTGTTAACCGGTCATCCCGATTGGCGTCTGCCCAACCATACCAGTTTCTGTTTTGAGTTTATTGAAGGCGAGTCAATGCTGCTAAGCATGGATATGAAAGGAATAGCGGCCTCCAGCGGGTCGGCGTGCACCTCCGGTTCCCTGGAACCTTCCCATGTGCTGCTGGCCATGGGTATTACCCACGAATTGGCCCACGGTTCTATTCGCATCACCCTAGGGCGCGATAATACCGCCGCCGACATTGATTATTTCATGGAAGTGATGCCGTCGATTGTGGAAAGATTGCGAGCCATGTCTCCACTGGACCAGGAAACCGAGTTCGCCATGGAAAGCGAATGTGCGGCTTGCAAGGTCAGCACCACCTGCCACAGACAGATATAGTATGAGCCTGCAAGTTAATAAAAATAGGGGAGGATGCGGGTAATGTACACCGAAAAGGTAATGGAACATTTTGAAAATCCGCGCAACGTGGGTGAAATTGCCGATGCGGACGGCGTGGGGCAGGTGGGTAATCCCACTTGCGGCGACATTATGAAAATTTATATCAAGGTGAACGACCAAAAAATATCCGACATCAAGTTTAAAACCTTCGGGTGTGGTGCGGCCATCGCTACCAGCAGCGTGGTAACCGAACTGGCCAAGGGCAAAACAATCGAAGAAGCCTTGCAACTGAGCAACAAGGCGGTGGCTGAGGCGCTGGGCGGCCTTCCCCCCAAAAAAATGCACTGTTCCAACTTGGCCGCTGATGCGCTGCATGCGGCAATTAAGGATTACCGGGAAAAACTGAAGCAATAGGATGATTGTATGTGAGCGATAAAAAAATGGTTGTTGTGGCCATGAGCGGCGGTGTGGACAGTTCTGTCACCGCCGCCCTTCTGCTTGAACAGGGTTATAACGTTGTGGGCGTGACAATGCAGATCTGGGACCCGGCGGCAACCGTGAAAAATGGCGACTACGTGGGATGCTGTTCGCTGGCTGCGGTGGACGACGCCAGGTCTGTGGCCGACAGGCTGGGCATACCCTACTATGTGCTTAATTTCCACGCCTTGTTTAGGGAAACGGTGGTGCGGGACTTTTGCCGCCAGTACGTGGCGGGGCGCACCCCCAACCCCTGCGTGGTCTGCAACAGGGTAATTAAGTTTGAGGCTTTGCTGCGAAAAGCGCTGGCTTTGGGCGCCGATTATCTTGCCACCGGTCATTACGCCAGGATCGGGCACAATGAGCGCACCGGCCGCCGCACGCTGTTAAAAGCCAAAGACCGGGGTAAGGACCAGACTTACTTTCTTTACTCTATGACCCAAAGCCAGTTGGCCCGCACATTGATGCCTTTGGGGGACTTCACCAAGGACCAAGTGCGGCGCATGGCGGCCCAAAGGGGCTTGCAGGTGGCTGAAAAACCCGAAAGCCAGGAAATTTGTTTTGTGCCGGATGACGACTATCGCGGCTTTTTGCGGCAAAACATCTCCGAACAGATCAAGCCCGGCCCCATATTGGACCTGGACGGCCGGGAAATCGGCGGTCATGAGGGAATCGCTTATTACACCGTGGGGCAGCGCCGCGGCCTGGGCTTGGCCACCGGGAAAAGGGTTTACGTGGTGGACATAGACCCGGAGCGCAACGCCGTGGTGGTTGGTCCGGTGGAGGCGCTGCACAGGGATAAACTGGTGGCCGGTGACATCAACCTGGTGCTTACGGACAAGCTGGCCGGCCCGGTGGAGGCGCAGGCCCAAATCAGGTACAATGCGGTACCCGCGCCCGCCATTATATCGCCCCGGGGCGCAGGCCGGGTGACCGTGGAATTTGCCTCGCCCCAGCGGGCCATTACACCGGGCCAGGCCGTTGTATTTTATCAGAATGATTATCTTTTTGGCGGCGGCACCATTGAAGGGTTTAATTTTTAATTTTAATACCGTTTGTATAAACACCACCGGTGAGGGCGCCGGTGGTGTTTTGTTTATACCATATGTGGCAAGGGCAAAGGAATAAAGTATCAAAAAACGCAAGGGTATTGGGTTTATTCATTACCGCACATTGTTTTTCTTGTCATGTCCTTGCTCTAAGTATTCAGCCCCAAAACCATGCATCATCTCCAATATGGGAATTATTTTTTTCCCAACTTCTGTTAAGCTGTATTCCACTTTGGGGGGAACAACAGGATATACTTTCCTGAATATAAGATTATCCTCTTCTAAGCTTCTTAATTGCTGTGTGAGCATTTTTTGAGTAACATAGGGCAATCTTTTTTTGATGCTATTAAATCTAAGAGTGTTGTAACTTAAATACCACAGGATTAATATTTTCCATTTGCCCGAAACTATTTTTTGCACTAAAACCATGGGGCATATATCATGGCTTGTACATTTGTCCTTCATAAAACATTCCTCATGATGATTGTCTTTATCCATCATTTTTCACCCCCATGCAAAAGGTATCTTGTTAGATACTATAGCACAAAAAAGTGCCTACTTGTTAAAAAGATAGCTTCTGACTAGTATTATAACAACCTCAAATAAGTATGGAGAGGGGGGGAAGATTAATGTCAAAAGTATTGTATATTAAGGCAAATCCCAATCCGGAAGAGAAATCCTTCAGTGCTGTTGTTGGAAGAATTTTTTTAAATTATTATCTCAAGGAAAAACCGGGGGATGAGGTAATTGAGTTGGATTTATATGAAATGAATATACCTTTTATCGACCGTGATGTTTTAAGTGGGTGGGAGAAACTACGCCAGGGAAGCGGTTTTGAAGATTTTGCCCTGGGGGAAATGTTAAAATTAACAATAATTAATAAGCTCGCGGAGCAGTTTATACAAGCAGATAAATATATATTTGTCTCTCCTCTCTGGAATCTTGGCATTCCAGCTCTGCTAAAAGCATATGTCGATGCCGTTTGCATAGTCGACAAGTCATTTAAATATGCGGAAGAAGGTCCGGTGGGATTGTTAAAGGACAAAAAGGCCATCCATATACAAGCCCGCAGTGGAGTGTTTTCAAGAGGTGTCACCAAAGACTGCGAATTAGGAGATCGATACATAAGAACCATATTAAACTTTATGGGAGTTCAAGTGGCAGACTCGGTTATCATTGAAAGCGTTCACCAAACGCCGGGTCAAATTGATGATATTAAAACCAGGGCAATGGAACAAGCCCGAGAAGCTTCTATCATATTCGCTAAATAACTATATTATTAATGCTAGGTGATAAATGGATAATTTTTTATTAAAGGGCGGCATTATATTTTATCAATTTACCGGCGCCCCGCGCGGCGCAGCCCAAATTTGCCCGCCGCCAGGCCGCCGATCAGAACGCCGGCCGGCGGGAAAAAAACGGTGGTGCGGACCATATCTTTATCAGTTACCGCCATCTTGACGGGCATGGGCAGCCTGTTTAAAGCCACAGCGTGATTAATAAGCGAAAATTCCCCAGCCCCCTTTAATCAACAACGCCAAAATACTTGGCCGCCACCCTGGCCGCGCAATCCGGACCGCACATGGCACAGCTGTGCGCCTCCTGGTTGTTGCTGTGTGCTGCGCGCACTTTTGGGGGGTCTATGGCAAGCTGGACTTGCTTTTCCAGGTCAAGGGCCACCCTGGCCCGGGCCATTTGCGTATCCTTGGCCCAGGCTTGTTGGTTGCCCCGGGCCAGGTCCGCCGCGTGCGCGGCGATCCGGGCGGCTATAACTCCTTCCTTGACGTCCTGTTCCGTGGGCAACCCGAGGTGCTCGGCGGGCGTAACATAGCAGATGAAATCGGCTCCGGCGGCTCCGGCTATGGCGCCGCCGATGGCCGAAGTTATGTGGTCGTACCCCGGCGCCACGTCGGTGGCCAGGGTGCCCAAAATAAAGTAGGGGGCTTCGTGGCATAAACGTTTCTGCAGCAGCATGGTGGTTTGCACATGGTGCATGGGAACATGACCGGGACCCTCCACCATAACCTGCACCCCGGCCACCCTGGCCCTGGCCACCAATTCCCCGGCAATGATCAAGCCTTGCAACTGCGCCCCGTCCAGCGAGTCGGCGATGGAACCGGGACGTATGGCGTCACCCAGGCTGAGTGTCACGTCATAGGCTTTTAAAATTTCCAGCAGGCGGTCGTATTGCTCGTATAAAGGATTTTCTTTGTTATTGTGCAGCATCCAGCCCGTCAGGAAAGCGCCGCCCCGGCTAACCACGTCGGTAACCCGACCGGTGGCCTTGAGGCGCTTGATGACGTCGAAATTCAAGGCGCAGTGGATGGCCATAAAATCCACTCCTTCCGCCGCCTGTTTTTCCACGGCTGCAAACATATCTTCTTCGGTCATGGCCACAACGCTGCCCCTTTTTTCAATGGCATCAATGGCGCACTGGTAAACCGGCACACTGCCCACCGGCACATCTGCCTGTGCCAGGGTCTGCCGCCGCATGCCGTCGATGTCGCCGCCGGTGCTCAAATCCATGACCGAAGAAGATATGTTTGCAGCCGTGGAAAAACAGGCGGCGGAAGGAGTGGATT
>JAKSCU010000291.1 GCA_022360435.1 Bacillota bacterium | reverse complement strand
TGTACCCAATGAATACAAGCCGTGTGATGCTGTAACATTCCCATAGCTGCCAACACAAAACTTCCCGTACAAAGGCCGATTAAGTGAGCACCGGCTTGTTCAGCTTGGCTAAGGTAGCCAAAAACTTCCGCGGGGATAGCATCGTGGCCTTTAAGCAGGCCACCACAGACAACGAGATAATCGTACTGCGCAGGATCATTAAAGACTTTATCAGGAATTATCCTTGCCCCGCAACTCGATTTTATGGGTGCTAAATCCGGTCCGAGAATAGTCCAATGGCAGAGTCGTTGACGACTATGATCAATCGAGTCAGCAGCCAACCTTAAGACATCGGCGAAGGTAGAAAATGTAGACAGAGTAAACTCGGGTAATAATACAAACCCCACCGACAATATTGGCGGTTTCGCCTTTAGCGGATCACCGTATGTATCGACCATATCAGTCACTTTGTTTATACTCCCCATACCTTTTTAGTCTCTCCCGCATGTGCTTGTTAAGATGCTAAGTCGGCCAAGGTTCCTGCTACCACCAACCCATTCAAAAAACACATCGTAATTCCTCGGCTAGTATTTTCAACGGCGTAACTGGCAGAGGTTCAATCAGCCGTTTTCCGCATCACTATCCACAACCCAAGAGTAAATAGAGGTGCAATAAAAACAAGTATAAACAGCCAAGTTAACGAGCCATAACCTTGTGCGATCAGATCAATCAGACCAATTCCACTGGCCAAAAATACGGCAATGAATAAAGCAACTCCGGCAACTACAGGTCTTAACCAAAGAGGCATTGTTCTATTTTTTTCACGATAGACTTCATAGATGCGTTCATTCACTGCATGAACAAATGCAGTACACGTTTCTACAAAGGTACCAAAAACCACCACATAAAAAATGATATTAAGCCAGGGGAAGTCAAGCCTTTGTATCATAAAATCAGCGGGTACCGGTGCCCCCAAAAGTGCGGGATAAGTGGCCACCATCGCAAGAAAAAACAACAGGGCCGGAAACATAGCAATCGGTCCAGCTAATAGACCTGCTGTAAGCGCATCGCGGCGACAATGCATATGTTTAACGCAGAAGAGAATTACCGGAATAACAGCAGCACTATACCCTACATATTTAATACTACTCATTAACCAGTCGTCACCTATAGTGCCCTGATATAGATTATGCGTGAGATCAGCACCGTAATGCCACAAGTAGATAATCACAAAAATTGCGTAAGTGGCGTATAGTAAAAATGACCAACCCGCGAGTACTTTTTCAATCAGCAATGTACCCCTGAACACCAATATACCTACGAGCAACATCAGCGTTAAGGTACCCAAAGTATTATGGATACCCATATGCCTCTTCACCAGCTCCCCTGCAGCGGCACCGATAACAGCTAGAACTAATAGCCCCAAACAAAAATATGCCAATTCAAACAGAAACCAATACCGCCCCAATAACTGTTTAAAAAAGTGGCGGTAGTTATCGCTCTCAGTTATGCGTGCAAATTCAAAAGACAACGCTGCAATTGCACTAAACCCTATAGTAGCTACCAACATTCCTAGTAAACCGCCTAAAGGGCCTGCGGTTAAGAAAAATTCAACCAGTTCACGACCCGTGGCATAGCCGCCACCGATAATAACCGACTGAAACAAGAAGCCCGGCAACCAAATACGTTGAAACGTCGTGGAACTCATCGCGCTAACCGCTCATATTCCCTAACCTTCCCGCTGAAATTACCCTGTAATCCCCAACACCAACATCAGCAACACGGCTACCGGAGCCACATAGCGAAACGGGGTGAAGCACTTTCCTGTTGGGCAACATTTCCCATACTGACATTCGGGCTTTGT
>JAKSCU010000434.1 GCA_022360435.1 Bacillota bacterium | reverse complement strand
TTCCAATTTTCAGTGGAAAAAGCGTAAACGGTAAGATGCCCAATCCGCAGTTCCACGCATAGCTTGACCACTTCCCGCAATGCGTTTACGCCGGCCCGGTGACCAAACGACCGGGACATGCCCCTTTGAAGCGCCCATCGCCCGTTGCCGTCCATTATTATAGCCACATGGGTTGGTAATTTTGATTTATCCAGTTGTTCCATCAATGTATGTTCGTTATCGGTGTCTTTAGACACTCGGGCTTTTTTACGGCGGTTGCCCAACAGCCGTTTAAACACACGGCAGTCTCCTTTCCCCGCGCGCGTCAAACATTACCATTCATTATATTAATGAAGCGCGTTTTAGTATGTTACTCCACCCGCGCTTTTTTATTTTAACAGGTCATTTTTGCCATGTATATGACAGGTATGGACACTGGGGATGTAAAACAACCCCCTCCGGCAGCGAGGGGGTGAAAATGAATTATTCTTCGATAATGGCTCCGGTGGGGCAATCCTCGACACAGGTTCCGCAATCTTCACATTTGTCGCTGTCAATTGTATAGACATCGCCCTCTACAATGGCCTCGGTGGGACAGGATTCCAGGCAAGTCCCGCACGCCAGGCACTCATCGGTAATTTTGTACGCCACGGTTCACACCTCCTCTCAGGAAAGTCACCTCTTTAAGACAAAATATTATTTGTCCGCAGGAGATCAACATTGCTTTTTAGCATGTTTAATTGCCCGGGACTTCTCTGGCCGCCGTAAGCAGCAATCTGCCGCCGGCCAGTTCCCGGCACCTGATTACCCGGTGTTTTCCGCCTGGTTCGCCCTTTGGCGGCGAGGTATACTCCACTTGGGTATCCCAACCGGCGGCCCGGCATGTTTCCAAAACCCGATCAAGTTCCCTGGCCAATAAATATGCCCACCGCATGTCAGACCGTCATAATTTCTTTTTCCTTGGCTGCCAGCAGCGCGTCAATCTCTTTTATATACTTGTCGGTCAACTTTTGGACCTCATCCTGAAGCCGGCGCTGCTCGTCTTCAGATATTTCACTGTTTTTCTGCTGATTTTTAAACGCTTCGTTGGCCTCACGGCGCAGGTTGCGTACCGCCACCCGGCCTTCCTCGGACTTCTTTTTCAATACCTTGGCCAGTTCCGCCCTTCTTTCCTGGGTGAGTTGCGGAATGCTCAGCCTGATTACGTTGCCGTCGCTAATCGGTGTAATGCCCAGGTCGGATTTGAGTATGGCTTTTTCCATCTCCGGAAGCGCTGTCTTGTCCCATGGTTGTATTACCAGCAAACGTGCTTCCGGAGCTGAAATATTGGCCATTTGATTGAGCGGTGTGGGGGTGCCGTAATAGTTGGCCGTAATTTTCTCCAGCAGGGACGGCGTCGCCCTGCCGGCGCGCAGCGAAGCAAATTCCTTGTTCACCACTTCAATTGTCTCTTTCATGTTCTTTTCGGTTACAGACAGAAGAGGATTTCACAACGAAATCACCTCCGACATACGTACCTACTTTTTCTCCCATCACTGCCCGCCTGATATTTCCCTGCTCGTTGAGGTTAAAAACCAGGAGGGGAATGCAATTATCCATGCAAAGGGAAGTAGCCGTGGAATCCATGACCCCCAGACCCATATTCAGGACATCTATATAGCTTAAAGCACCGAATTTTTTGGCGTCATTATTTTTAAGCGGGTCTGAATCGTAAACTCCGTCCACCATTTTAGCCATCAGTATTATTTCGGCTTCAATTTCGGCGGCACGCAATGCCGCCGTGGTATCCGTGGAAAAGTACGGGTTCCCGGTCCCGGCGGCGAATATCACCACCCGGCCCTTTTCCAGATGCCTGATGGCCCGCCGGCGAATATACGGTTCCGCCACCTCGCGCATCTCAATAGCGGTCTGCACCCTGGTGTCAACCTCGTGTTTGGCCAGAGCGTCCTGCAAGGCTAGAGAATTAATCACCGTGGCCAGCATGCCCATGTAATCGGCGGTGGCCCGGTCCATGCCCTTGGTGCTGCCCGCCACGCCGCGCCATATATTACCTCCGCCCACCACTATGGCCACTTGCACCCCGATCTCAACCACTTCTCTAATTTGCACGGCAATGGAGTAAGCAACCTCGGGGTCAATGCCGTGACCCTTGGTACCCGCCAATGCTTCGCCGCTGAGCTTTAGTATCACCCTTTTATAGTTGGCCTGATCCATATGGAGAATTAAACCTCCGGTTATATATACTTAGTAGTTCTACAGCAACTTGTTTATTCCTTTTGGCCGGCCGGTAAAATCAATTTACTTGTTCATTTGGGCCGCCACCTCGGCGGCAAAATCGTCATTTCTCTTCTCCAATCCCTCGCCCAGTTCGTAGCGCACAAACCTGCGCACCGAGATGTTCTCGCCAATTTTAGAGATCTTTTCGGTAACCATTTGTTTCACAGTAAGATCCGTGTCTTTGATAAAGGGCTGCTCCATAAGGCATACTTCCTTGTAATACTTTTCAATCCTGCCTTCCACCATTTTTTCAATAATTTTTTCCGGTTTGCCCTCATTGGCGGCCTGGGCGGACAAAATTTCCTTTTCCTTGGCGATTACTTCGCCGGGTACCGCCTCACGACCAACATATTCCGGTTTGGCGGCGGCAATCTGCATGGCAATATCGCGCACCAGATTCTTAAAGTCATCTGTTTTGGCCACAAAGTCTGTCTCGCAGTTCACTTCCACCAGTACGCCGATTCGGCCGCCGGCATGAATATAAGACTCCACCAAGCCCTCGGCGGTAACCCGGCCTGATTTTTTGGCCGCCGCCGCCAGCCCCTTCTCGCGCAAATAATCAACCGCTTTGTCCAGGTCCCCGCCGGTTTCCACCAGGGCCTTTTTACAATCCATCATGCCGGCCCCGGACCTTTCACGCAGCTCTTTAACCTTTAAAGCGGATACTTCGGACACCGTCATCAACCCCCTGCCATATGTTTTTATTCTAATAATTAAATATTATTGCCGTTTCAACCGCATCTAAAACAATGCGGCTTTTCGGGCATAGAAAAAAGGTAGGGGTTACCCTAAGGTTTTAGCCCCCACCGTTTGATTACTCCGCCGCTGCCACCTGTTCTCCCTGCTTGCCTTCCAGCACGGCGTCGGCCATCTTGCTGGTCAAAAGCCTGACCGCTCTGATGGCGTCGTCGTTGCCGGGAATAATAAAGTCCACTTCATCGGGGTCACAGTTGGTATCCACGATGGCTACTATGGGGATACCCAGCTTGCGCCCTTCGGCGACGGCAATGCGCTCTTTGCGCGGGTCAATGACAAACATGGCTTCGGGAAGGCGCCGCATATCCTTGATGCCGCTTAAAAATTTGCTTAGTCGTTCCTTTTCGTGCATCAGCTCGGCGAATTCTTTTTTGGGCAGCTTTTCCGCCATCCCGTTTTGCTCCATCCGCTCCAATTCGTGCAATCGGTCAATGCGCTTGCGAATGGTTTGAAAATTGGTCAGCATGCCGCCCAGCCAGCGCTGGTTCACGTAAAACATACCGCAGCGCTCGGCTTCTTCCCGGACTGATTCCTGGGCCTGTTTTTTGGTGCCGACGAACAGGACGGAGCCTCCCTCCAGGACAAGCGACCGCACGTAATTATAAGCTTCTTCCACTTTCTTCACGGTTTTCTGCAAGTCAATGATATAAATGCCGTTGCGGTCCGTAAAAATGTAGGGGGACATTTTGGGGTTCCACCTGCGGGTCTGGTGCCCGAAATGGACGCCTGCTTCCAGCAGTTGCTTCATTGAAATAATAGCTATTGGTAACACCTCCTCCACGGTTTTTTCCTCCACGGCCTTTCATTTTCCGGCAGGACCCCTTCGCGGGGACCGCCCGCCGAAATCGGGCCGTGTGTGTATTTCGCACCAGCATGTATTCTAACACAAAGTTAAAACGGTGGCAAGATTAGCCGACAAATTTAAGGGGGTAGCAAAGGGACGGTTCTCTTGCGCCCAGGATTTTGATGTCTTGTTAGACTACGCCAGCAAGACCCGATTTGTTTGGCTACTTTTCAATCACCCCCCTAATCCGTATGTCTTTGGTTAAAATATACTTCAATCATAATAGATTTTTATAAATATCCAACTGACAACTTATATTTGTACAATAAGTTGTGAAATATTCAGGTTATATATTTATTATTACTGCTGTTTCGCTTAATCCTCCTGTAGAGCATAATATTAAGAATTATAAGGATATTTCGTGTTTTATCTAGGACATGATAATTTTATATAATTATTGTATAAATTTAAGCAATAAATGGAAGGGGAAAAAATGTATGCTTAAATCCAAAAGTAATATTATCTCAATCATGCTGGTTTTTCTCTTGCTCATCATCACCGTAGGATGCGCACAACAGCCGGGTGATACGGATCCCGGGCCAGAGAAACCAACTCTAGTGCTGGCAGATGCGGGCTGGGACAGTTTTGAGTTTCATAACGAAGTAGTCAAACTAATCCTTGAGAATGGCTACGGCTACAAGACAGATATTATGTCCGGCTCGACTCCTATAACACTTACAGGTTTGATAGAAGGGGATATTGACATCTATACCGAGGCCTGGACAACCAACCTCGGCGATGAATACCGTGAAGCTTTAGACAATAAGAGTATTTTTGAGCTGTCCGTGAATTTCGACGACAACGCTCAGGGATTATACGTGCCAACTTATCTGATTAAAGGCGACCCCGACAGAGGGATTGAAGCAAAAGCCCCTGATCTTAAATCAATTAACGACCTACCCAAGTACTGGGAATTATTTAAAGATCCCGAAGAACCCTCTAAAGGAAGAATCTATGGCGCCATCCCCGGCTGGGAAGTTGACAAGATACTGTCTGAAAAGATCATAACCTACGGCTTGGATAAATATTACTCCTACTTTAGCCCCGGCTCGGACCCCGCCCTGGCCGCCTCCATGGTGGAAGCATATGAAGCGGGGGAGCCTTGGGTAGGCTATTATTGGGAACCTACTTGGATAATGGGTAAACTGGACATGACTCTATTAACGGATGAACCATATAGTGATGAACTTTGGGATGACGGCTACAAATGCGAGTTTCCCGCTGTGCCTGTCACTGTTTGTGTGAATAAGGAAACAATGGAAAACGAGCCCGAAGTCGTTGAATTCCTTAAGAATTACAAGACCAGCAGTAAGCTGACCAGTGAAGCTCTGGCTTATATGCAGGACAATGAAGCCACGCCTGAGGATGCGGCCAAGTATTTCCTCAAAGAACATGAAGTCATCTGGGTCAAATGGGTCCCAACTGAAATAGCTGAGAAAGTGAAAGAAGTTTTATAAGCAATACAGAAAACTTAATTAATCAAAAAGCGCGCTCATTCGGTTCACTGCGCGCTTTTTGATACCTTATCCTTGAATCCGGCCATTAATATGGCCGGAGCATACTTTCCAAAAAGAGAATAAAGTAGTTGTTGTTGAAAAACAACTACTCCACTTAAAAATACTAAATTTTAATTATGTATACAATTTTTAACAATAAAATGGGGTATTTATATGAATTCATTTCCCGAAGAATTAAGGTTAAACTTTGGTATATACGTGGATATGCTGGTTAAATGGCTAAAGAGTACCTTCGGCGAAGTATTTGACGCTATTACGGAAGTAATCCTATGGTTCCTTTTAAGAGTCGAAAACCTGTTTGTTTCTCTTCCTTGGTGGCTGGTACTGATTATTGTTTTTGTAGTTAGTTGGAAGGTAAAAAACGCAAGATCAGGCATAATATATGTCTTCTTAATATTTCTTGTCGGCACATTTGGACTATGGATACCGATGATGAGTACCTTGGCAATTGTCCTCGCCTCGGTGGTCATCTCACTTCTGATAGGGGTTCCGGTGGGAATACTTATGGCTTATTCTGATCGAACCAACGTTTTGCTTCGTCCGGTTCTCGATGCTATGCAAACCCTGCCCAGCTTTGTTTATCTGATACCAGCCATTATTCTCTTCGGCATGGGGAAAGTTCCGGCGGTTTTTGCCAGCACTATTTATGCGGTGCCGCCGCTGATCAGGCTGACCGACTTAGGTATCCGCAATGTTTCCAAGGAAATGGTCGAAGCAGCCCATTCTTTCGGATCATCAAACTGGCAGACATTGACAAAGATCCAGCTTCCCCAAGCATTGCCGACAATTATGACCGGGATCAACCAAACCACCATGATGGCTTTGGCTATGGTAGTAATCGCATCTATGATCGGCGCCAAAGGGCTCGGTTTGGAAGTGTTGAAATCTATTAACCGGATCGATATTGCCAGGGGTTTTGAAGCGGGAATCTGTATCGTCTTCCTTGCCATCATCATCGACCGCCTTTCTC
The DNA here is from genome assembly GCA_022360435.1 of Bacillota bacterium. Classification (GTDB taxonomy): domain Bacteria; phylum Bacillota; class Desulfotomaculia; order Desulfotomaculales; family Desulfallaceae; genus BRH-c8a. Next base: position 569 of record JAKSCU010000434.1, on the reverse strand, counting down.
AGTCGCTGGCCGACAGATTTAAGTATCCTCAGTAGGGAGTGTAACAAAATGAATGTCAAAATTAAAGTTGAAAACCTGATCAAAGTATTCGGTAAAAATACCCGGACCGTACTTCCCATGCTTGAAAGAGGGGTGCCAAAAGAAAAAATACTGGAAGAGACGGGTCATACGGTCGGAGTCAACAATGTATCTTTTGAAGTGAATGAAGGCGAAATTTTTGTTATCATGGGCCTGTCAGGAAGTGGGAAATCCACCCTGATCCGCTGCTTAAACCTGTTAAACCAGCCAACTCGGGGAAAAATATATATAGATGGAGAAAATATAACAGATTATAACAGTAAAGACCTCAGGTCGTTCAGACAGACCAAAGTTGCTATGGTGTTCCAACATTTCGGACTTTTCACCCATAGGACAATCCTCGACAATGTGGTATATGGTTTGGAGATTAAAGGTGTTTCAGACACGGAACGTTATGATATTGCTAGAAAAACCCTGGCCAGTGTCGGTCTGGAAGGTTGGGAGGACAAATATCCCGCTGAATTAAGCGGAGGAATGCAGCAGAGGGTCGG
>JAKSCU010000322.1 GCA_022360435.1 Bacillota bacterium | reverse complement strand
TTAATTTACTGTTAAGTTTAAGTATTTAATTAAGGCTTATCAATAAAATTCAAATGACTGGCATGGTTATGTACTTAGTCGGTTAATTTTAGCGCCAATTTTTACTTTTCCAGGTTCAACAACTTTGGCATTAATCCCCCGAAGATTTAAAGATCTACCTATTTCTGAGTTCACAAAAAGAACAGCATCACGACCAAATCTATCACTGAACTTTTTACAACCAAGATGGGGTTCGGCTGTTACTTCAATCATTGCATCTCCTACCAATAACAGAGAACCGGGAGGGATATTTTCATCACTGAGATTGAAATCGACAAAAAGTTGGTCGCCGGCGAGCTGCCACCGACTTTTCTTCTTTGCAATTAAAGCGATTGCTCTAGAATTCATAATAGTTAATTGCATGTCAGGGTGCGCATTTCCATCAGCGGTTTTTCTATAGCCTCGAGCAAGCCAGTTGTCGCCGATTAAACCCGATTTCAGGTCTAACTCACCCTGCTGCAACTCTTCTCTTTCACCGATACTGGGCCGTCGAACGATAAGATCAATAGTACCGACATCACGAGGAGAAGCTTTAATAAAAGAGACTCCTTCTTCCAGTTCGGAGGTGTTTACATAGGTTTCCATATTGCCCCCTTGGCTAGTTTTACCTAACGCCTCAAACACCGGCGCACGGCAACGTATCCGAGTACTTTGATTTGCTAGGCTTTTTCCCACACAATTCTAAAACCCTGGAAGTAGGCTTCTATTTCATAATCACCGGTTTGTTTAAACTCATTAGACCTTTTCCGAAACTCTATTGGAAGCCTATCAGCGCCCTTAGCACCCCACGGTATCTCAATTGCCTCTTTTTGCTTGTTGTGCATAGACCAACTTACGCGCTTTTCATTGTTACTTTCTATAGCCGCCACGAATACCTCACAAATATCCTTCCAATACATCCAAGGTCATACCGTCATCATCGACGATTAGCACTGTACTCTTTTTATCCATACGAGCCTTGTACTCCAGCGTGAATTAGTCGTAATCGATT
>JAKSCU010000294.1 GCA_022360435.1 Bacillota bacterium | reverse complement strand
CTAACGCCTCTTTCCTCCCTTTGACGTTGTCTACAGAAAGTTGTGATTTTGTAGCTCAACGTTTTTCTAAAAGGTCCAAGATTCAAAGTTAGATACCATTCAACTGAAACCCACTCTCACGCTGATAAAGAAAAAAAGTAGAACCAGCAGACTGAAAAAGTAAGTAGCCAACTAAACGCAAAAAAATACCACTCCAACGCTCCTAAAATTTATGAATCTCAGCCCTCAGATTTTCGACAAATCCACGAGAAAAGTAGTTCCGACAACAAGGCAGTTGTGTGGAACTACTGCCAGCTCCGCAGTCAGCAGTCCCACACTTTAGCGTTAGACATATAAAATGGAAACCCTCGCAGATATTGTTGGTAAAATTATATGGCCAACCACGATAATTGTAGTGGTAGCCTTATTGAGGAAACCATTGTCTGATTTAGTTCCGACTCTCAAAAAATTTAAATATAAAGATTTGGAGCTCGAATTCGAAAAGGAAGCTTCAAAAATATTGGCAGATACTGAAAGAGATATTCCAGAGCCAGATGAACCTCCTATTGTTTGCGAATCAGAGAGGGAATACGGGGTAGATCCAAAAGATCAAGTATGTTTCAAGCGACTTGAACTAGAACCATCTGAGAAGATCTTGGTGATCTGGAAAAAAGTTGAAAAAGAAATAAGGAGATTAGCTTCTTCTGATAATCTTACATCAAAAAGTGTAGGAGCATTGATCAAAAATCTAACGGTAAACAAAGTTATAGACAAAGAAGTGATGCAGTCATTATTGAATCTCGCATCATTGAGAAATCGTGTTGCACACAGTGATTCAGAATTGATCAGTGAAAACGCCGCTAACGCTTACAATGAAGCTGCATCACGAGTCTTATCACATTTAAAATCAATAGAGTCTAACAAGGCGAGCGAAGGAATTTCGAGTAGCTCCGCTTCTCGAAATCCCTCCTCTTGACGTTCGGCGAAAAAATGAAGAAACACAAATCATACCAACCAAGTCGAATTGGCGAACGCATGTGCGACGAATTCAACGAAGCTAAGAGCTTTCGTGAGACCGTATTCATCGCCCATCTCTACATCGAATACTACATCAACGAAATATTGGTGAAGATCTTCCCACATCCAGAGAAAATAATCGATGAGAACGAATTAGGAACGTTTAAGAACAAAATGCAGTTACTTGACGCTCTCGGCATCTTCGAAGGAAAGGAAAACCTAAAGAACAATGTTATCCTGATTCAAAGGATCCGAAACTATTACGCACACAATATTTCGATTTCAGATGAATTTCCCGACCAGATCGTGAACCGAATCAAACAAATGGTTTATATGAATCGAGATGGAAGTCCTGACGAGTACGATGTGCCTTGGGAAGATCAAATTGATGCTTTCGATGCTCAGTTCTCAATTTGTGCACTAGAAACTACGAATCATCTAGTTTGGCTAGAAGATGAGCTTGAAACTTTAAACCCAAAAAAGAAATGAGTCGAACAAGGCAGTTGTGTGGAATTACTTCCAGCTCCGCTGTTCGTAATCCCACACTTTGACGTTCTAAAAATGAATAGAAGAGAATTTACGAAGGCTCTTTTTGCATATGCTGCAACTACAGCTTTGTCCCCATCTATATT
>JAKSCU010000433.1 GCA_022360435.1 Bacillota bacterium | reverse complement strand
GGAAAGGGTTAACCAGAACCTGTTCAGGCAAAATATCAGCAGCGGCACCGCCGAAGGCGGCCATCCCGGTGAAGGGGGTTACGGCACCATTGAGTCGGGCTTTCTGGAAATGTCCAATGTTGAGCTGACCGACGAGTTCACCAACATGATCGTCACCCAGCGGGGTTATCAGGCCAACTCCAGGATTATCACCGTATCCGACACCATGCTGGAGGAATTGATGAACCTCAAGCGGTAACAAATTAACAACCCGCGCGCTTTAACGGCGCGCGGAAAATACATATATGTTTCCCAAAGCATTTATCCGCAGGTGGCTGGCGCCGCAGACCGACGACCGACCACCGACGACTAATACAGGTAGGGTGAGGGAGAAATGGCATTTAGACAACCAAAGAAAAAAGAAGCGGGGGCGAAAAAAGCCGAGGCGGCGGAAAAAAAAGCCGGAGGGGCTTCGGGCAATCTGGCTGTGATGTTTGTGATGATGCTGGCGGTGTTTCTTGCCGGTTCCGCCATGGTTATAGGGTACTTCAAATTCCTGGACCCCGACAATAAAGAGGCCCAGGCCGAAGAAAATAAAAAAAATGTGGCCCTTTCCTCCATGGAAATGGGAGGCATGATTGTGAACCTGGTTGACGGCGACGGCAGCCATTTTCTGAAGCTGACCATTACCATTGAATATCCCTATGATAAAGAAGTGGAAAAGCATATTGAGAAAAAGAAACACATTATCACCGAAACCATGCTGCTCACCCTGCGCAGCAAAAAAGTGGAAGAGGTGCGCCCTCCGGAAGCTGCGGACAAGCTTAAAGGCGAACTTATTGAAGCTGTGAATAAACGGCTGGGCGAAGACCTGGTTAAAAAGATTTATTTCACCGAGTATATTGTCCATTAAAAGGAGTCCTTGCCATGCTTTCTCAACGGGAACTGGACGAGTTCCTCGGCAATTTAAACGAACGCAAAACAACAGTTAAAAAAGTAAATTTCCCGGCCCTGCAAACCCGGGACGGACTACCCCCGGCAAGGTTGCCCATAGAATTTGTGGGTGATGTCACGGTGGAAATCTGGGCGGAGCTGGGTGAAGCCACCCTTACGGTCAGGGAAATACTTTCCATCAAGGAAGATTCGGTTATCGAACTGGAAAAGCCTGCCGGAGACACCGTAAATTTGAAGGTCAACAGCCAGGATTTCGCCCGGGGCGAGGTAATCATCATCGGCCACAACCTGGGCATCCGGATAGACCGGATCTGCGACTCGCACCAGGCTCGGCCCCCAAGCAAAGCCAGCGGCAATAATGATGGATAAGGAGATGCTGGCGGCGCTGGTCCGCTTACTAATTCTGCTGCCGCTGATTTGCGTGCTTGCCTACCTGACCGTCCGGTTCGGCTTGGGCCGGGCCAGGGGCCTGGCCATGCACGGGGCGGGCAAAAGAATGCGCGTTCTGGAGCAGGTTTCCCTGGGCCCCAAAAGCGGCCTGTCCCTGGTCCAGGTGGGCGACAGGTATATGCTCTTCGCCCACCAGGAGAGTTGCATATTGTTGGTCCGGGAAATGGACCGGCCGCCGGACACAATTGAGACACCGGCCCAGGGTTGGCCCGGCCTGGCTAAAGCATATGACAACCTGTGGACCCGGGCGGAAAAACGTGACAAATAAAACAGTCAAATTGACAAGGCGGGAATCGGTGTTGGCTGCGGTTAATATTAATCAAACCAAAATACGATTTATTTTACCGGCGGTTTTGGGGCTGCTGTTTACCGGTCTGTTCCAGTTTTGCGCGGGTCAGGCCTACGCCCAGCCGTTGCCCGGGATTGACTTTAATATTCAGCCCACCGACGAGCCGGGTCAAGTGGTAAACAGCATTAAAATTTTGCTCATGCTGACCCTGCTGTCATTGGTGCCGGCCATCGTCCTGATGATGACCAGCTTTACCCGCATTATCGTGGTGCTGTCCCTGCTGCGCACCGCGGTGGGCACCCAGCAGACGCCGCCCAATCAGGTGCTGATCGGCCTGGCGCTTTTCCTGACGGTATTCATCATGGCGCCTGTTTTTCAGCAGGTTAACCAGCAAGCCATACAACCTTATCTGAACGATGAAATCTCCCAGCAGCAGGCCTGGGAAAGGGGCTACGAGCCCTTGCGCACATTCATGCTGAAGCAAACAAGGGAAAAGGACCTGGCTCTGTTTGTCAACCTGGCGGAAATTGAGCAGCCCAATAACCCCCAGGATCTTCCCGCCCGGGTGGTTATGCCGGCTTTCATTATCAGCGAGCTTAAAACCGCCTTTCAAATCGGTTTTATGATTTACGTGCCTTTTTTGGTTATCGACATGGTGGTGGCCAGCACCCTGATGTCCATGGGCATGTTCATGTTGCCGCCAATTATGATTTCGCTGCCTTTTAAAATATTGCTGTTTGTCATGGTGGACGGCTGGCATCTGGTGGTTAAAACATTGGTGGAAAGCTTTTAGGGGGGTATGGCAGTTGACCGAGACTTTTATTATTGCGCTGGTGCGGGAAGCCATCCTGATGGTCTGTATTATCGCCCTGCCCCCGCTGATGGCGGCCCTACTGGTGGGCCTGGTGATAAGCATACTGCAGGCCGCCACCCAGGTGCAGGAGCAGTCCCTGACCTTTGTGCCCAAAATCATAGCCGTGTTTTTGACGCTGGCCGTTATGGCGCCCTGGACAGTCAGGCTCATGATGAGTTTCACCAACCGGGTATATAGCCGGATTCCCGACCTTTTAAGGTAAGGAGTGCGCGGACATTGCCGGATACTGCTCAATTGCCATTTTTTTTCCTAATCCTGGCAAGAATTACGGCCTTCTTTATTTCCGGTCCGCTGTTTTCCCTGCAAGGCATTCCGGCCACGGTAAAGGTTGGGCTGTCATTCCTGGTGGCGGTGATTGTCTTCCCGCTGGTGGCGTCGGACACCGGCCCGCAGCAGGTGGAAGGCTGGTATTATCTTCTCGCCCTGGCCCGGGAAACCATGGTGGGGCTGGTTATCGGATACACCGCCAGCCTGTTCATAGCCGCGCTGGTGTACGCCGGCAGCCTGATAGATATTCATATCGGTTTTTTCATGAGCAACATGTTCGACCCGGTGTCGGGCGGCATGATTACCATTGTGTCCCGTTTCATGTACTTGCTGGGCCTGGTTGTAATGCTCAGTTTCAACGGCCACCACCTGATTATATCGGCCCTGGTAAAAAGTTTTAGCCTGGTGCCGCTCAACGCCGCCCAGGCAACCGGCGATTCGGCCTGGGTACTGGTCAAAACTTTCGCCCAGATGATTGGCTTGGGGGTGCAAATAGCCGCTCCGGTTATCGCCGTGGTGCTGATTATCGACGTGGCGCTGGGATTGCTGGCCCGGACGGCGCCCCAGATTAACGTTTTCATGCTGGGGTTTCCGATAAAAATTATTGCCGGCCTGGTGACACTCGGCGTAATGGCGCCCGTACTGGTTCGTATTATTTATTCGCTGTGCGACATGATTGAAAGCAATATCATGATCCTATTGAAGGGATTGACCTGATGGCGGACAATAACTCGGCCCAGCAAAAAACCGAACCACCGTCACCACGAAAGTTAACCGACGCGCGCCAAAAAGGTCAGGTGGCCAAGAGCCGGGACCTCAGCGCGGCGTTGATATTGCTGGCGGCGCTGGTGGCCATTGCCATGATGAAGGACTCCATCGTGCTTTCCATGCAGCGCTTGCTGCTGGAGTATTTCAGCGCCGGTATTGTCGTCATCCTGCCCGGGGAAAACCTGCCCTACCACTTACTGGATTTCCTGGCCCGGAGCAGCTTAATCATAATGCCCCTGTTCATTATCATAGTCATTGTGGCGCTGGCGGCCAACATGGCGCAGGTGGGAATAATGTTCGCCCCCAAGGCCATGGAGCCAAAGCTCAGCCGGATGAATCCGGTGGAAGGATTCAAGCGCCTTTTCAGCCTGCGCAGCCTGTTTGAGCTGGCCAAAAACCTGATCAAGGTAATCGTGGTGGCCGCGTCGGTATACCTGGTAATCAAGTCCAGGCTGCCGGAATTGCTGATGATTTACTTCAAGACACCGGCCCAGTTGGCCGACCTCATTTCCGGGGCCATGCTGGTGGCGGCTTTCGCCGGGGGAGGCGCATTTTTGCTGGTTTCCGTGTTCGACCTGTTTTTTCAGCGCTACGAGTTCATCAAGAACATGCGCATGTCCAAGCAGGAAGTTAAAGATGAATTAAAGCAAACCGAAGGCGACCCGCTGCTCAAATCCTGGCTGCGCCGGCGGCAGCGGGAAATGGTCATGAACGCCATCCGCCGGGAAGTGCCCCGGGCCACGGTGGTGGTCACCAACCCCGTCCACCTGGGGGTGGCCATCAGGTACGACGAGAAGGAAACAACGGCTCCGACGGTCACCGCCAAGGGCGCCGGCGATCTGGTGCAGGTAATGCGCAGGTTGGCCCGTCAAAACGGCGTGCCCGTGGTGGAAAACCCGCCGGTGGCCCGCACGCTGTACAAGAGCGTGGAAGTGGGCCGGGAAATACCGGTGGAGCTTTACCAGGCCATCGCCGAGATTATCGCCCTGGTTTACCGGTTAAAGGGCAAAGCGGTATAATTTTAAGGAGGAATCCACTTGGCCACCTTTTCCAGGGCAAGTGTGGGCCGGCAACTGAAAAAAAATACCGACATACTCATAGCCTCGGCCATCCTTGGTATCGTGCTGATGATTATCATTCCACTGCCCCCGACGGCGCTGGACATATTCCTGACCATCAGCATCACCATTGCTTTGTCGGTGATCATGATTACCATGTTCACCACCGAGCCGCTGCAGTTCTCGGTATTTCCGGCCCTGCTGCTGGTTACGACGCTTTACCGGCTGGCGCTGAACATTTCCTCCACCCGCCTGATCCTCGGCGAAGCCGAGGCCGGCAAAATAATCCACGCTTTCGGCCAATTTGTGGTGGGCGGCAACTATGTCGTGGGCGCCATTGTGTTTATTATTATAACCATAATTCAGTTTGTCGTGATTACCAGCGGCGCCGGCAGGGTGGCCGAGGTGGCCGCCCGCTTCACCCTGGACGCCATGCCCGGCAAGCAGATGAGCATCGACGCCGAGTTCAACAGCGGCCTGATCAGTGAAGCCGAGGCCCGGGAACGGCGGCGCAAGCTGCAGCGGGAGGCCGACTTTTTCGGCGCCATGGACGGCGCCAGCAAGTTCGTGCGGGGCGACGCCATAGCGGGAATTGTAATTATTATTATCAACATCATCGGCGGCATCACCATCGGCATATTTCAAAAGGGCATGGACGTCTCGCAGTCGCTCCAGGTGTACACCATTTTGACCATCGGCGACGGGCTGGTTTCCCAAATCCCGGCGGTGCTCATCTCCACGGCCGCCGGCATAATGGTTACCCGGGCCACCTCCGACGCCAGTTTCGGCACCGACCTGGCCGGCCAGTTTTTGAGCTTCCCCAAGATACTGTTTGTCGTGGCCGGCATATTGTTTGTCATCGGCATAATTCCGGCCATGCCCACCCCGATATTTTTTATCCTGGCCGGGGCGGTGGCGTTTACCGGTTATACCATGCTCAACGAGCAGAAAAAAAGCGAAATGCAGGCCCGGGAGGAAGTGGCCAGAAAGAAGGTCCAGGAGCCCAAGGAACCCGAAAATGTATTGCAATTGCTGGAAACCGATCCGCTTCAAATCGAGATTGGATACAATCTGATTCCGCTGACCGACGAGCGAAACGGCGGGGATTTGCTGCAACGGCTCACCACGGTGCGCCGCCAGTGCGCCACCGAGACCGGGATTTTTGTGCGGCCCATCCGCATCCGGGACAATTTGCAGTTGCCCCCCAACCGGTACGTTTTCAAGATCCGGGGCGAGGAAATCGAGGGCAGCGAACTGGCGCCCGGGCAATACCTGGCTTTAAACCCCACCAACCGGGATATGAGCATAGCCGGCAGCGAAACCACCGAACCCACCTTCGGGCTGCCGGCCTGGTGGATTGCCCCGGGCAATAAGGAGCAGGCCGAACTGGACGGTTTTACCGTGGTGGATTGTTCCACGGTACTGGTTACCCACCTGACCGAGTTTATCAAAAAATACGCCCATGAACTGCTGGGGCGCCAGGATGTCAAAGAATTACTGGATGTGGTGCGGGAAAGCAATTCAGCGGTGGTGGACGAGCTTGTGCCGGATTTGATGACCGTGGGGGAAGTGCAAAAGGTGCTGCAGAGTTTGCTCCGGGAATCGGTGCCGCTGCGGGACATCATCACCATACTGGAGGCGCTGGGAGACGGGGCGCGCATGAACAAAGACCCGGACTTCCTAATCGACCATGTGCGGCAAACCCTTTCCCGCAGCATCTGCCGCCGCCTGCTGAACCATGACAACAAGCTGCAGGTAATCACCTTGCATCCCAAGCTGGAGCAGTTGCTGACCGACGCCATCCAGGTCACCCAACTGGGCGCCTATCCGGTGTTGGAACCGCGGCTGGCCCGGCGGGTACTGGACGGCATCGCCGGCGCCGTGGAAAAAGCCATGGCCAGTGGATACTCGCCGGTGCTGCTGTGTTCTCCGCGCCTGCGGTTGCCGCTGAAACGGTTTGTCACCCGGCAGATGCCTTTAACGGCGGTTCTGTCCATGAATGAAATAATACCGGAAATTGATATAGAAGCGGTGGGGACGGTGTCCATAGATGAAGATTAAAAGAATTGTAGCCAAAGACATGCAGCAAGCAATGCAGCAAATCCGGCGGGAGCTGGGCGACGACGCCATTATCATCAGTACCGCCAAGGAACCGGTAAGAAGTATCAGGCACCTTTTGGGCAGACGCCGGGTGGAAGTAACCGCGGCGGTGGACGATGTGCCGCTGGAATTCCCGGAACCCCGGAACATACCGGCCGGGACGCCCCTTTCCCTGCCGGCGGAGGCCACGGTCCGCACCCGGCCCGCGGAAGGGCCGGGCAGTTCCCCGGAAGCCGTTCCCGAACGGATTATTCCGGGGCGCATCAGGCCCGCCAAACTGCCGGACCCGATAGTGCGGATACACGGTTTGGAGGAAAAGAACTGGTTCAAAACCATACTGCAACAAGAGTTGGATAAGGGGGAGACCGGCTTGGAAAACGGCGTGGTTGGAAAATGGAAAAAAGTTTTCCGCCAAATAGAGGTGAACGATACCGTCACCGAGATTATTTTCAAGGAATTTGCGCCGTCCATCGAACGGGCGGGGCTGCCCTCCGAAGACATATTCAAGGTGCATTTAAAAGAACAAATGATCGGCCTGCTCAAACCGGCTTATGAAAAAAAGAACGCCTCCCGCATTCAAACATTTATCGGCCCCACCGGCGTGGGCAAAACCATGACCCTGGTCAAGCTGGCCACCCGGAGCAAAGTGGTGGAGAAAAAACAAATTGCCATGATTGCGGTTTACAATCACCGTTTCGGCGCCATGGAGAAGCTCAATTATTTTGGCAACATTATCGGAGCCTCGGTGGACGTGGTGATGACCCCGGCCGAGCTGGCCCGGGCCGTGGATGGGCACCAAGACAAGGACGTCATATTCATCGACACCGAGGGCAGGCCTTCCATGAACCGCAGCCAGGTGCTGGAATTGCATACATTTATCGGGGCTGTGCCCGAACCTCAAAATATACACCTGGTGTTGAGCTCGCCCACCAAGAACCGCGATCTGATCCGGATTGCCAACGATTTTAGAACCGTGGGCTACAACAGGATAGTGCTGACTAAAATGGACGAAACCGACACTTACGGCACCATGCTTAACCTGGTCTGCAACACTGGCGTTCCCATTAGCCACGTGACCAACGGACAAAATGTGCCGGACG
>JAKSCU010000429.1 GCA_022360435.1 Bacillota bacterium | reverse complement strand
TTGATGTGGAGTTTTCCGGCATGGCCAGTTTTATAACATTTATACAGGTATTCTTTGCCGTTATCATCGGTCTGTATTTCTAGAACCTGTTAAAGGCCCAGCAGGGCAACAAGACGGCGGTGGAGCGGGAATCGCGCAAGGAACTGGAGAAATTACAGCGCCTGCGCCAGATTTCGCTTACCGAACCGCTGGCGGAAAAAACCAGGCCGGCCAAGTTCGAGGACATCATAGGCCAGTCCGAAGGCTTGAAATCGCTGCGAGCGGCCCTGTGCGGCCCCAATCCGCAGCACGTGATTATTTACGGGCCGCCCGGGGTGGGCAAAACAGCCGCCGCCCGGCTAATCCTGGAGGAAGCGAGGAAAAACCCGGCCTCCCCCTTCAAGGAAGATGCCAGGTTCGTAGAGGTGGACGCCACCACCGCCCGTTTTGACGAACGGGGTATCGCCGACCCGCTTATCGGCTCGGTGCACGACCCCATCTACCAGGGCGCCGGCCCCATGGGAATGGCGGGCATCCCGCAGCCCAAATCAGGAGCGGTGACCAAGGCCCACGGCGGCATGCTTTTTATCGATGAAATAGGCGAACTGCATCCCATCCAGTTAAACAAATTGCTGAAGGTGATGGAAGACCGCAAGGTGCTGCTGGAAAGCGCCTATTACAGTTCCGAAGATAACAATATACCGGGGCACATTCACGACATTTTCCAAAACGGGTTGCCCGCCGACTTCCGCATGGTGGGCGCCACCACCCGCACCCCCGAAGATATCCCCCCGGCCATCCGGTCCCGCTGTATGGAAATTTTCTTCCGCCAGATTACCCCGGAGGAAATAGGCGTTATCGCCGCCAGAGCCGCCGAAAAAATAGAATTCCCCCTGGAAAAAGAGGCGCTGGAAACAGTGCAAAAGTACGCCCGCAACGGCCGGGAGGCGGTTAATATAATCCAACTGGCGGCGGGTATCGTAATTACCGATGGTGGTAAGGAAATAAGAAAAACCGACGTGGAATGGGTGGTGAACAGCGGCCAATACGTACCCCGTCCCGAGAAAAAAATCCCGCCCCGGCCCCAAGTGGGGTTGGTTAACGGGCTGGCGGTGTACGGCCCCAACACCGGCGCATTGCTGGAAATAGAAGCCGGCGCCATCCCCGCCCCCCGGGGACAGGGCCGGCTGGTGATTACCGGCGTGGTGGACGAGGAAGAGCTGGGCGGCCGGGGCCGGACCATGAGACGCAAAAGTATGGCCCGGGGTTCGGTGGAGAACGTGCTTACGGTACTGCGGCAGGCCATGGGCGTCGATTACCGGGATTACGACCTACACATCAATTTTCCCGGCGGTGCTCCGGTTGACGGCCCCTCGGCCGGAACCGCCATCGCCACCGCAGCTTTTTCGGCCATTACCGGCGCCCCGGTGGACAACACCGTTGCCCTGACCGGCGAGGTATCCATCCGGGGCCTGGTCATGCCGGTGGGCGGCATAGTGCCCAAGGTGGAAGCCGCGGCACATGCCGGCGTCAGGAAAGTGTTCATCCCCGCCGAAAACTACCAGGAAATATTTCGCGACATGCGGGAGATTAGCGTGGTGCCCACGGAAACCCTGGATGAAGCCATTAAAGGGTCGCTATTGACCGCCCAAGAGAAAAAATTGGCCCTGGCCGGCCAGCGGGAACCCGCCGCCGGCAGTTTCATACCGGCGGCCGGCGCCCCGGTTACCGGAGAAGTTTAAGCGCCGGAGGCAGGAAGAACCGCTTCCAGTTGCCCCAGGCTGAAAATAGGAGCTTTTCTCCTTTATTCCCGGTGAAACCCGGCCTACGCCGGGTTTCCCGGTCTCATGGCACTTATTTCTATAGCAGCGCCCCCCAAGGTGTGTTACAATGAATTATAAAATCGTCAATGCACATAAAACAATAAGCTGATAAAACTCGCCAAGGGAGGTGCTCTATGAATCCGACACATGAACGGGTTTTACCCCTCTTACCTTTAAGAGGGATACTGGTTTTCCCATATATGGTCATCCACCTGGACGTAGGCAGGGAAAAATCAGTTCAAGCAATAGAAGAAGCCATGCTCAAGGACAGATTAATCTTTCTGGCCACCCAGAAGGACGCCCAAACCGACGATCCCGGCAAAGACGACATATACACCATCGGAACGGTGGCCGAGGTCAAACAACTGTTAAAACTACCCGGCGGCACTATCCGGGTGCTGGTTGAAGGCATTGCCAGGGCTGAGATTAATGAATACGTGGCCTATGACCCGTATTTTACGGTATCCATTGATCAATACGATGAACCACTAGGTAAAAATTCCCAGGTTGAGGCATTAATGCGCAACCTGGTGACCCAATTTGAACAATATGTCAAGCTGAGCAAAAAAATACCGCCGGAAACCGTGGTAGCCGTGGTGAACATCGATGAACCGGGTCGGCTGGCCGACATTGTGGCTTCCCACCTGACCCTGCGCATAGAGGATAAGCAAGCCATCCTTGAAGCCGTGGATATTGCGCGGCGCCTGGAGAAACTGTGCTCCATAATGGCCAGGGAACTGGAAATCGTGGAATTGGAGCGCAAGATCAACGTCCGGGTGCGCAAGCAGATGGAAAAAACCCAGAAAGAATACTACCTGAGGGAGCAAATCAAGGCCATCCAGCGGGAGTTGGGCGACAAGGACGACCGCATGGCCGAAGGTGAAGAGCTGCGGGAAAAAATTGAAAAGGCCAAACTGCCCAAAGAAGTGGCGGAAAAGGCCCTTAAAGAGCTGGAGCGCCTGGAGAAAATGCCCCCCATGGCCGCCGAGGCCACGGTGGTGCGCAATTACCTGGACTGGCTGTTGGCCCTGCCCTGGTCCAAGAGCACCCGCGACCGGCTGGATATCAACAAAGCCCAGGGAATACTGGACGAAGATCACTACGGCCTGGATATGGTCAAAGAACGCATACTGGAATACCTGGCCATCCGCAAACTGGCCAAGAAAATGAAAGGTCCCATCCTGTGCTTCGTGGGACCGCCCGGTGTCGGCAAAACTTCGCTGGGCCGCTCCATCGCCCGGTCTTTGGAACGTAAATTCGTACGCATTTCACTGGGCGGCGTGCGCGACGAAGCCGAAATCCGGGGTCACCGGCGCACATATGTGGGCGCTATGCCGGGCCGGA
>JAKSCU010000571.1 GCA_022360435.1 Bacillota bacterium | reverse complement strand
TAAGGGACAAGGGAGGTCTTGACGGCCGGGTGATTGGCGTCGTGAAGTCCGGCGCAGTTATAGACATTTACGGGGAATCCGAAACAGGTGAGTGGTTAAAAATTAAGTTAAGCTCCGGGCGGACGGGATGGGTGAATAAAAAGCATACCAGCGCTTGGCCTTAATTTTAACGGATACGCCCGGAAAAGTTCGCGGCGCAAGGTTTGGCGGAGCGGCGCGTAAAGGCTGGGCCGGCGCCGGAATTAACGAGGGCTCCGGGGTGGGTTCTTTGTGCGTCTTTCGCGTAAAGTGAACCAGGGAGGTAAGCAATGAAGCTTAAGGATTTCGGTAGGATATTGGGAGAACTGAAACTAGTATTGGTGTTAATCCCGGTGGTGGCAATGTTGACCAGCGCGATAATCAACTTGTTTGTGTTGACGCCGATTTACAGTTCATCCACAACGCTTATTGTCCTTATAGATGAATTGGCGCCTAATCAAATTAACCTGAGCACTATTTCATTAAACGTGAGACTGGCCAAAACTTACGGCGAGTTAGCCAAAAGCCGGGCCATCGCTGAAGAAGTAATAGAAAATCATAATTTGCCGTTGACCCCGGCACAACTGAGTAGCAAAATCCACGTGGAGCTGACCGGTGATACCGAGGTGCTGAGAATTTCGGCCCGGGACGCCAATGCGGCGGCGGCGGCCATAATTGCCAACGGGGTGGCCCAGGCCCTTTCGGGCAAAGTTTATAAAGAATTAAGCGTTAAAAACATTCAAGTGCTCGACCCCGCCGTGCCCTCTGCTGTTCCCATCAGCCCCAATGTCATGCTAAATGTCATTTTGGCCGGCATTATCGGCATGATCATGACGGTGACCATTATTTTTATGCGGGAGTACCTTGACGACACCATCAGGCACCCGGAGGAGATCGAGGAGCAGTTTAAGCTCCCGGTGCTGGGATTGATACCCACGGCAACGACAACCAGCAGTGGAGGAGGTAAACCGTCAGGTGAATAGCAACCAGTTGATTACCTATAGCCAGCCCCGCACCTATGTAGCCGAGTCGTTTCGCACTTTACGGGCAAACTTGCAGTTTATGGGGGTGGGGGAAGACATCGGATCAGTGCTTTTGGTGGGCGGGACGGTTGGCGAAGGCGCGTCTTTTGTAACGGCCAACCTGGGCATCCTTTTTGCGCAAACAAGTCGAAGGGTGATTATTGTTGACTGTGACCTGCGCAAGCCTCAACAGCACTTGATTTTCAACGTGGATAACCAACTTGGCCTGACCAGCGTTTTATCCGGATTTAAAAAACCGGATGAGGTGATAACAAACATTTCCATGGTCGGGGTGGACCTGTTAACAACCGGCCCGCTGCCCACCAATCCCGCTGAATTGTTGGGTGGCCAGAAGATGAGCCACCTGATGGCCGATCTTAAAGACCGAGCCGATGTAATCCTGCTGGACGCACCGCCCTTGACAATGGTGGCCGACGCCGCCGTTTTATCCAAAAGAGTGGACAGCGTGCTTTTGGTGGTTAGAGCCAAAACCGCCTCCCATAATTCTGTGGCCAAAACCATGGAACTATTGAACAACGCCAAAGCCAGGGTTCTTGGCGCGGCTTTGAATTGCGCCAGGCTGGATGAAAGAGAAAAAGAATACCATTTCTACTGGGATACAAAGATGCAAACAAATTAAAAAATAGTGGCGAACTATAAAACATAAAAAAAGCTGGTGGTTTTAGTAATGGGTGTTTTTCTGGTTACGGGAGGGGCCGGTTTTATTGGTTCCAACTTGGCCGTTGCCCTGGTGGGGATGGGGCACAAGGTCAAGGTGCTGGATGATTTCTCCACCGGGAGCCTAGACAATTTGCGGCCGGTTTTAAAAGAAGTTGAGGTTATTAGGGCTGATCTGCGCAGTTTGGACGATGTGCGGCGGGCCGCCGCGGGCGTGGAAGTGGTTTTGCACCAGGGGGCGCTGCCTTCGGTGCCCAGATCGGTGGTTGATCCGCTGACCACCAACGAAATTAATGTTACCGGCACGCTGAATGTCTTAATGGCTGCCCGGGACGCCGGGGTCAGAAGAGTGGTGTATGCTTCTTCTTCTTCAGTTTATGGCAACAGTGACGCGCTTCCAAAGCTCGAAACAATGCCCCCCTGCCCCATGTCCCCCTATGCGGTCACCAAGTTGGCCGGGGAACATTATGCCAAAATATACCATGAGCTGTATGGCTTGGAGACTGTGGGCCTGAGATATTTCAATGTTTTTGGACCCCGCCAGGACCCCCAATCGGCATATGCCGCGGTGATTCCCCGGTTTATAAGCGCCCTGCTGGCGGGGAAATCTCCGGTGGTGTTCGGTGACGGGGAACAATCCAGGGATTTTACTTTCATAGACGTGGTGGTCCAGGCCAATATTCGCTCCAGCCAGGCTGTTGGCGTGGCCGGCGAAGTTCTCAATATCGCCTGCGGCAATAGGATTACCATTAATCATTTACTTGGCGCGTTAATGAAGATTGTGGGCTGTCACCCGAAAATAACCTACGCGGCTCCTCGGCCGGGGGATGTAAAACACTCTATGGCCGGGATCGATAAATCTTTTGCTTTGCTTGGCCGCATTTTACCCATAGACCTGGAAGAAGCGCTAAAACTGACGGTAAAATGGTATGCCCGGACCGGCTAATCCTCTGTGCGTTGTGCTCATGCGCATCCCCTGCCGGTAACACTAAATCCTTGCGGCCAACCAACGGCTGTTAATTATGGCCGGAAAACACCTGATACAAAAACATATGCGGGAGGTCGTGAAAAATAAAAAAAAATGGTTTTTTGCCTGCCTGTCGGTTATTGTCCTGGTGGCGGTGGTGTTTTTGATGAAATTTCCCTGGTCGGTGCTGGGCAAATTCTTAGTTGTCCATGACGCTCCCGAACCCGCTGATGTTATAGTGGTTCTCGGCGGGAATCATGAAAGGGAGCTTTACGCGGCGGAACTTTACAGGCAGGGCCTGGCGCCTAGAATAATCATGACGGGCTGCGGGCCATTTGCCTGGCAAATGGCGCAGATTGCCGTTGAAGCCGGTGTTGACAATAAGGATATTATTGTCGAAAGCAAATCGGAAAGTACCTATGATAATGCCCGATATAGCAGGGATATCGTTTTGGAACACCATTTTAATACCGCCATTGTAGTTTCCTCGCCATACCACATGAGGCGGTCAAAGCTGGTATTTGAGAGGGTGTTCAATCGCTCCGGCGTAAAGCTGCTCTATTGCCCGGCAAAAAAGCCGAACTTTGATGCGGACAATCAAAGCATAAGCAAAGAAGACCGGCGGAGGATCGGCAGAGAGTACGTAAAGATTGTTTATTACTGGTTGCGGTATTGGCATTAATTATGATGGTTGGCAGGGGAATAAAAAATGAAACATTCCGGTGCCAAAATATTATTTATAGCCACTGTGGAAAATCATATTTTAAATATCCACATGCCCTTTATAAATTACTTTAAGGACAACGGCTACACAGTGCACGTGGCCACGAACTTGGGAGCCAGGCGGGATGAATTTAAAGAGCACGATGTGATCTGTCATCAGGTCGATTTTTCCCGCTCGCCTTATTCGTTATCTGTAGTGACTGCTCTTAAGCAGTTGCTCAGGCTCATGCGGGCCCAAAATTTCGCCCTGGTGCATGTACATACACCGGTGGGCGCTTTTTTAGGCCGGCTGGCCGCGCGGTTGACCAAAACCGGACCTGTTTTATACACCGTCCACGGCTTCCATTTCTATCAAGGCGCTCCATTGATAAACTGGCTTATTTATTATCCCCTGGAAAGGTTGGCGGCGTGCTGGACCGACGGCATGGTGGCTATGAACCGGGAAGACTTGCAATTGGCCCAAAGCTCTTTATTGCGGCGAAACAATACTGTTTATCGCGCCCACGGGGTAGGTTTATCGTTAGACGAATACCGGATCAGCGAAAAAGGGAGTCGGCGGGAAAAATTAAGAGAACAGTTGGGCTGCAAGGATGAAGACACGCTGATTATAACCATAGCGGAATTCAATAAAAACAAAAATCAAATACAACTGGTTAAGGCGCTGCAGCAAATATTGAAGCGGCAAAAGAACGTGTGCCTGTTGCTGGTCGGCGCCGGAAAGCAGGAATTAAGACTTAAAAAATTGGCCCACAAACTTGGCGTCGGCAAAAAGGTAATGTTTTTAGGCTACCGGAGAGACATCCCCGAATTGTTGCATATCTCGGATATTTTTGCCTTAACATCTTTACGGGAGGGGCTGCCGAGGAGCGTAATGGAGGCAATGGCCGCGGGAAAACCGGTGGTAGCCACCGATATACGAGGCCATCGGGATTTAATTCAAAATAATGTAAACGGCTTTCTGGTTCCAATAAATAACGTGGCCCAGACCAGTGAAGCAATATTAAAATTGATTACCCAGCGGGAAATGGCCTTGGAAATGGGCGGAAAGGGAAGAGAAATAATTGCTCCCTACGCCATTGAAAATGTTTTAAAAGAGATGGCGGCAATTTATAATACTTTTTTACCGGATACAAAAAACCAAGTGTGTGGCGGCTAATCCGTCCGTTTGTTAAAAGCGCGCGTAGCGGGAACCGAATGGGCGCGTTTTTTTCACCAGACCAAAATTAAAACGGGTGAAATAATGTGAATAAAAAATTAATCCATATTGTCATTCGTGATAACAAAATTACATTGACCGATCGGCAACACTTAAACGGGCATCAGAGTTTTGTGCTTTGGTTTACCGGATTATCCGGCGCGGGTAAGTCAACATTGGCGCTGGAAGTGGAAAAAGAGCTCTATAAACGCCAAATACGCTCCTATGTGTTGGATGGGGACAATATTCGTCAAGGCTTGAATAATGACCTTGGCTTTAACCCTGAGGAGCGGCGTGAAAATATTCGTCGCATCGGCGAGGTGGCCAAATTGTTTTTTGATGCCGGAATAGTCGCGCTGGCGGCGTTTATTTCTCCTTACCAAGAAGATCGCGCATCGGTGCGCGGTTTGTTTAAGCCGGGCCGCTTTGTGGAAATTTACGTCAAATGCGCCTTGGAAGAGTGTGAGCGGCGGGATCCCAAGTCTTTATATAAAAAGGCCCACCGGGGAGTTATCCAAAATTTCACCGGCATTAGCGCGCCTTACGAAGTCCCCGCCGGCCCGGAATTAATTGTTGAAACGGATAATCAAACACCGGCTGAGTCGGCGCAAAAAATAATATCTTATTTGGAAAACAATGGTTACTTTAGTTTTTCTCCATGCTGATATGGAGTCTCTTGAAAAACAAGCTTACGGCGGGGTTTGGTGTTAATTGATGCGAGTTTGTCACGTTATTACCGATTTAAACACCGGCGGGGCGGAAATGATGCTCTACAAGCTTGTCTCGGCCATGGATGGAGACAGATTTAAAAACACGGTTGTATCAATGACGGACATAGGACCTGTGGGTGAAAAAATTCAGACAGCCGGGATACCGGTGCACGCTTTGGGGATGCGGGTGGGCGCTCCTGATCCGCGCGGACTTTGGCGGTTAAATAAACTGATCCGGCGAACCCGGCCGGCTATTGTGCAAGGGTGGATGTATCACGCCAACCTGGCCTCTTTGTTGGCCTGGATATGGCCTTTTAATTTTAAGATACCGCTTGTATGGGGGATTCGCCATACGGTGTATGATATGGCCTGTGAAAAACGTCTTACTGCTCTTACCATCAAGCTATGCGCCAAATTATCCCATTTGCCCCGAAAAATTATTTATAATGCCCGGGTCAGCGCAGAAAAGCATGGCGCCTTGGGTTACAAAAAAGATAAAACGGTCATTATACCCAACGGGTTCGACCTGGAGCGTTTCGTGCCGGACAAACAGGCGCGTTTTGAAGTTCGGGCCGAGCTCGGGCTCCGGCCCGAGGCGCTGTTAATCGGCCTTGTTGCCCGCTATCACCCGCACAAGGGCCACGGGTTTTTTTTGGCTGCCGCATCGCTTCTTGTTTCGCGTTATCCTGATGTTCATTTCCTGCTGGCGGGCGATAACGTTACCCGAGACAATACCGTATTGTGGCGGCAAGCGCAAAATAATGGCCTGGCCAATAATATTCACTTGCTGGGCCGCCGGGAAAACGTTCCCCGCATTATGGCCGCTTTGGATATTGCTACCACCGCTTCTGTGGCCGAAGCTTTTCCCAACGTGGTGGGTGAAGCGATGGCTTGTGGAGTGCCTTGTGTGGTGACTGATGTGGGGGATGCGGCGTATATTGTTGGCGATTGTGGCTTGGTGGTGGCGCCGGGGAATCCCGAGGCTCTGGCTGAGGCCTGGGCGGTGCTGGTGGAAAACGGCGCGGCGGTTCGCCGGGCTTACGGGGAAAAGGCCAGGCAAAGGGTTGTGGAACATTTTGCCTTAAACAAGATTGTCCAAAAGTACGAGACAATATATACAAGTATTGTTGGCGGTTAGAATGTTTTTAACGTTGATAATTGTGCCCGCCAGGCTAGAAATACCAGCACGCCCCATAAATGATGCTGCCAGTTGCGCGTGCCGGCAAGGTGTTCGCGCCATTTTTCCCGGACCAGCGCGGATTGGAAAAACCCGTCCTCGTTCAAACGCTGTTCCAGCAGGCTTTCCGCCCATTCCCGCAACGGTCCGCGCAGCCAGGCGCCTATCGGCACGCCAAAGCCTTTTTTAGGCCGTTCAATCAAATTGGGCGGCACATATTTAAATAATACCTGGCGCAGCAGCCACTTTCCTTGCCGGTCATGGATTTTCATGTCCATTGGGGCACGCCAGGCGAATTCCACTACCCGGTGGTCCAAGAGGGGCATGCGCGTTTCCAAACTCACGCTCATGCTGGCCCGGTCCATTTTAACCAGGATATCGTCCGGCAGGTAAGTGATTAAATCCAAAAACATCATTCTTTGGGTAAAGTTTTGCAGGCTGCTTCCCATAGGCGGGTGTTTTAAAACGGTGGTTGTTTCACCGGCCCCCGGCACCAGATCTTCGGGGCGTTTCCAGCAGGACAGAAAATTGTAATACAGTTGATCCGGGTTTGCGGAAACCAGTATTTCGGCCAACTTGTGCAACTTGTCTCCCACCGGCCCGGCTTTGCCCAGCGGCGTTAGGCGCGGCGCCAGCCAACTGAAACCGGCATTCCACAGGGGGACCGGAATTGATTGCAGTGCTTTGCTTATAGCCAGGCGGCCTGCTTGCGGCAATAAACCAATTCTGTCCCAAAGCCTCGGGGCAACTATATAGCGGTCGTAGCCGCCGAACAACTCATCCCCGCCGTCGCCCGAGAGGCATACGGTGACATTTTTTCTGGCCAGTTGAGCCACTAAAAAGGTGGGGATTTGGGACATGTCGCAGAGCGGCTCATCATAAAGGGCGGGTAATTGGGGGATGACTTGCATGGCTTGTTGCGGCGTCACGTACAGTTCGGTGTGGTCGGTCCCGAGATGTCGGGCGATGGCCTTGGCCTGTTCGGCTTCGTTGTAACTTGCTTCGGTAAAACCAATGGTAAATGTTTTTACCGGCTGCCGGCTTTGCGCTTGCATGAGCGCCACCACGGCGGAAGAATCAACGCCGCCGGAAAGAAAGGCGCCAAGAGGCACGTCGGCAATCATCTGTTGGTTAATTGCGTCCCGCAGCAGTTCATCCAACCGCCCCACCGCCTCTTCCCGGCCGTATGGGAACGGTTGCGCCGCCCCGGACTCAGCGGCCAACCGGGGGGACCAGTAAGGCTTGGGCGCGGCGGGCGCTTCTGTTTTCAGGCTTTGCCAGGTTAAGATTGTGCCCGGCGGTATTTTATAAACACTTTGGTAAATAGAATAGGGGGACAAGATGTAGTTATGGCGCAAGTAAAGCGCCAAGGCGTCGCGATTAATCCTGCCCGCAAAATCCGGGTGGGCGCGCAGAGCTTTTAGTTCCGAGCCAAACAAAAACGACTTGCCCATCCAGCCGTAATACAGCGGTTTTTCACCCAGCCTGTCGCGAACCAGGTGTAATGTTTGCTCATGGCGATCCCAGAGGGCGAAAGCAAACATCCCCACGAAACGCTTTACGGCGCCTTCCAGCCCCAAAGTTTCAATTGCCGCCAGCATTATCTCGGTGTCCGAACCACCGCGCCAGGCCGTGCCGCTGCCGGACATTGTGTTTTCCAGCTCCCGGCGCAGGGTTTTAAAGTTATAAATTTCTCCGTTGTAGGTAATTACGTAGCGGCCGCTGGCCGAAACCATCGGCTGGCGCCCTTGGGGGGAAAGGTCGATTATGGATAAGCGGCGGTGCCCCAGGGCGACGCCCGGCCCGGGATCCACCCATGTTCCGGCGTCGTCGGGGCCGCGGTGGATTAAAGCGCCGGACATTCGCGTTACTGTTGCTTGCATGGCCTCCGGGGAGGCTTGCCGGCGAGTATCAATAAAACCGGCTATTCCACACATAAAGACCGCTTCCTTCCCGCCAGGCTTTCTAGCATGTTGGCCAGCTTCGGCGCCAGAACTTGCAGGCTATAATATTTCAGAACGGTATGCCTGCCGGTGCTGCCCATGTCCATTGCCTGGGCCGGATTTTGCAAAAGCCAGTGCAAGGCGTCCACCCATTCATCCTCGCCGGCCGGTCCAAAACCAATATTATTTATGGATAATAGTTCGGCGTTCATACCGACGGGCGAGGCTACCACGGGTATGCCGCAAGCCATGTAAAGCAGCATTTTGTAACTGCATTTACCCTGTTCCCACAAGGAGTCACGCAGCGGCATAATGCCGATGGTCATGTCTTGCACGGCCTGTACTTCGTTGCCGGGCGACCAGGGTATGAACCGGAACTGGCCGGCGGGAATGCTGTTTAATTCCGGCCTCCGGTCGGAAACAACCCGCAATTGAACCCGGGGATGATCTTTTAGAACTTTGGCCAGGGCCGGTTCTATTTGCCGGAGATAGCTAAACCCGCTGCTGGTGCCGGACCAGCCGATAACCGGTTGTTTGGTGGATGAGTTTGATACCGGCTTGTAATGCTCTGTATCAACCGCGGTGGGCAATATATGTACGTTGGCGTTCCATTGGCCAAAATAGCCGGCCAAAAAAGCGTTGCCGCAAATAACGCCGTCACACAACCCTGCCAAACGCCGGGCAAAGCCGTCGCCACGACGGCGATGCAGCCATATGGCGTCATCCACGTCCAGTACCCGGGGGCGCTTTGTAAACGGTTCCAGGGTGACCAGTGTGGAAAGCATTTCTCGCTGTAACCAGGTGATGTCGCAACGGTACGAGTTTATTACGCCGCAGATGCGTGAACCAAGGGAGCCCAGCGCCCATAACGGCCGCACAAATCTGTTGGGCGGGGGGTAAGCGCCCCATTTGGATGTGAACTCGGAAATTTCCAGGCCCAGGTTTCTCAGGACCGGGATATACTGCCTGACCCGGAAACGCGCGCTGGGCACGTTAATCCCCCCGGTGTATGCCGCAATTCTAATCACACTCTCACCCCCGCCGAGAAAATGGCCCCAGAGGGCTGGTAACCGGTAAAAGCGCCGCCATTGTTAGCAAAAAAACTTACCGGCATGGAAAAATGTAAAGCGGGCGTTCCGGGAACCGAATGAGTGCGCTTTTTGATCCTTACCTTGCATGAGGAAATTCAGCCACCCGGTAATAATACCAGGCGTCAAAAAACTTCACATCCGGGTAACCAAGCAATTTATCCAAAACAAAATACACGAATGAAGATTCCAGCGGTGTATTTGAATAAACGATTATTTGTTGATCCGGCGCGACCCCCTTGGCTTGGAAAAATTTCCGCAATTCCGGGGCGGTCTTAAAAGTAAAATCTTCATTAACAAGCTGATCCCAGGTTACGTTAATTGCTCCCAGTATGTGGCCCCGCATGCCGGGTGGGCCGACTTCGCCTAGATATTCTTCCGCCGGGCGGGCGTCGATAATTATGCCTTCCTTTTTCACGGCTATGTCCCGGACATAAGGCGGGGCGGTGAAAATATCCTCCAGGGGTTTGACTAGTTTGTCACCTGTCAAATGAATGTCGCCCACGTATGGTTTTCTTTCCTGTCCTGTGTTGACCGGGTAACCTTCCGCCTGCCATTTTGTCAATCCACCATTTAAAATTTGCACCTGGCGGGTGAAATTATTTAAATAAAACCATAACCCGGCATGGCTGTAATTATCACTGTAAACTATGATGTGGTCGGTATTGTTTACACCGGCCCGGCGCAGATGGATGCCCAAGGGCACGGGATCAATAAGTTTCCCCGGTATTTGGGGATGCCTGAGAAAATTGGCGGTGGGAAAACAAATGGCCGAGGGTATATGACCCTGCAGGTATTCCCGTAACGGCCGGGTGTCTATAATGGTTACATTTGGCTTTTTTAGCAGTGGATTCAGCTCTTCCGGACTGATTAAAGTTTCCGGGTGTTTGTAAGGCTCGGTTTTTGGAGAGGCGGAAATATCAGTGTATGTTTCCCGCTGGCACCCGGCAAGTAAAAGCAGAACCAGTAAGATAGACAAAACCAGGACCAAATTTTTTTTCATAGACAATAAAAAACCCCCTTTTTTCTGGCTGGTTTTACTGTGCCAAAGTCTTGGGCAAGCAGTTTGGTGTTTTCCTTCCATAACCACAAAACCCCGCGCAATTTTATTTTCAGGAGAAAATACTGCGGCGGAGCTTAAAGGCCGGCGTAGCCGGCTGGGCAAATAACAATGTTTAACTGTGATGCCGGTTAAGGTGTATTTATTGCTCCTTGCCCGCTAAAGGTTGCCGCTGCCATAGTATATGTAAAACCGCTCCAACGTGTCACCTGCCGGCGTCGTAAAAAAGCGCGCTCATTTGGTTCTCTGGCGCGCGAGTTTTGGCCGCTTTTTACCTTGAAGCCCCCGTGCTTTGAGTTTTGGCCATATAACCATGTTTTTGCAGATAAGCGCCGGTGACTGCATTGACGATTTGTTGTTGTTCCGGGGTCAGTTCTTTTTTCCATTTGTGCTCGGTGTCCCTTAACGCATGCCGGTTGATTGAGTCCAGGAACTTCGACGACCGGCGCAATTCGCAAAAATCTACGGTTTCTCGGAATGTGCGCCCAGGCTGGGAACAAAAGACTTCGTACTTGACTTCAAAGTAATTGTTTTGATCAACATATAATTTGGCTTTTTCCACTGCTTCCATCAATATTTTCCATTGGATGCCGGCCAGGGCGATAAATGATTTATTATGCTCTTCCCACTCTTCTCTCTGGGCCGGCGTCAGTTCCCCCCAGCGCCAGTTTTGGGGTCCGCGCCAGCCCCACCACCAATCCGTGTTAATCACCGAGTTAACCACGGCCCGGCCATCCCTGACAACATGGATAAACTTGGCGTCGGGGAAAATTTCCTGCAAAAAACCTATTCTGGGCCATCCGGTAATTTTAAACAGCAGGCGGTTTCTTTTTCCGGTCAGCATCTCCGAAAGCACCCCGGGGATTTTGTCTTTTGTTTTATTGGTAACATCTTGGGGCAGCAAGTCTCTGCAAGGTTGCCTGAATCCTTTGCAATGATGCTCCCAAAAGCCATAACTTTCACCGGGGGTGATTATTCTTTTTAGATACCTGCCCACAATGGGGTAGTCAATGGCCCGCATAAAAGACCTGTTAATTGATGGTTGCCGCGGGTATTTATCGCAAAGTCCCGACAACCAGGCCACATTGGGATGATTAGCAAACATCTTATGGAAAATGGTGGAGCCGCTGCGGCCGGCCCCGATGATAAATATGGGCTTGGCAATGCTCACAAGTATCTTCTCCTTTTGGTTATTAGTGGCAATAAATCATTATTTATCATAATATAGTGTGAATTTGCACACCGGATTGACACACTTTACTCCCAAACGGCTCCCGGCACGGCGGCGTTAATTATTAACCGACCTTCGTTTTTCTTGCCGTACCGCCCCGGGATGGCGTTGGAACCGCTGAGACAAAAATATACCAAAATGGCGGTGTCAAAAACATTGGGCGACTACCAAATTCTTGGCCACAATGACCGGGAGCAGTGGTTGAAAGAGCTGGAACGGCTGACGTTTCCCGTCCCCGACCTCCATTGCCGGCCGGAATATTTGGGATTGTTCGGGGAAACGGGCGCCGCCAAGCTCTTTATCTATCGGGAAGGCCGGGCAGCCGTGTATTACCCGTACCTGCTCAGGGATGTCGGCGCCATCCCCGGCGTGACGGGGGCGATGGGGCGGGGATGGCGCGACATCACCAGCCCGTACGGGTACGGGGGGCCGCTGGCCGCCGGGGATACCGGCGCCGCTGTGTGGCGCAATTTTTACCGGTGTTTCACCGCCTACTGCCGACGGGAAAAAATAATCACCGAATTTGTGCGCTTTCATCCTCTGCTGAAGAACCACCTGGCCTTGGTGGAGCTGATGCCGGTGGAAAAGGCCTCGGCGGTGGTTTTTGTGGAT